>NZ_JAOCFS010000020.1:0-59609 GCF_029842105.1 Empedobacter sp. GD03797 | reverse complement strand
TTAGTTAATAAAATTATAATAATTGGTGCTGTTCTTAACCCAAATGGAGTAAGCAAAGAACTGATTGAGAATTTGAAAAGTTTAGCAAATAAACCTTCCGAAAACGCGAATTTACGCTTAATCGAATTGATGTTAAATGAACCAAATATTACGAAATCTGAACTAAATAAAATTCAGAATCCTGTATTGGTTATTGCTGGTGAAAAAGATGAAGTAAAAGAGATTCATACAAAAGAAATTCAACAAAATATTTCAAAAGCAGAGTTATTGATTATTCCAAATTCGACACATTATGTTCCTTTCGAACAGCCAAAAATATTAAATGAAGCTATTTTGAAGTTTTTGAAAAAATAGGAACATAGGTTTAGTTTTCATTTTCTCCATATCTTTACTCCACTAAACCAAATCAATGAAATACATCACAGGTTTTTTTGTCCTTATTTGGCGCATTTGGATGATATTTTTAGCTGCAATTTATGTCCTAACAATAGGCGTTTTTATCGTACTACCTTTGGCAAGTTTCGAAAAAACATTCCCATATATTTATCCGTTAATTAGATATTGGGGCAAATTTGTGTTGTATGGAACGGGATTCAGAATAGATTACAAAAAACTTGTCCCCCTCGATCCAAAAGAAAATTATGTTTTTATAGCCAATCATACTTCGATTATGGATATTATGTTGATGTTGACGATTCTAAAACATCATCCAATCGTATTTGTAGGCAAGGCAGAGTTACTCAAAATCCCTATCTTTGGACGAATATTCGAACGAATTTGTATTCCTGTCGACCGAAAAAGTGCACGTAGTAAAGCACTTGTTTATCCCGAAGCAAAGAAAAAATTAGACAAAAATCTAAGTATTTTTATTTTTCCTGAAGGCGGCGTAACAAACGACAAAGAATTCAAGATTTATTTGGATCCTTTCAAAGATGGAGCGTTTAACATTGCGATTGAAACACAAACGCCTTTGGCTGTTTTGGCGATTCACGGTGTTAATAAAATGTTTCCGTTTAATTGGTTTAGAGGTTATCCAGGAAAAATAAAAGTCCGATTATTGGAGACTTTCGAAACGAAAGATTTGAATGTAAAAAACGATAAAGTTGCTTTGAAAGAAGCTGCTTACAACATGATTTTAAAAGATTTAGAACAATGAAAAATTTAGTTTATATCGCATTAGGAACGGCTTTAACGGCGGTTAGTTGCAATAAACAAATCACTTCTACAACAGAAACTGAAGCAAAAGACAATCAAACTTTTGCTGATTTAGATAAAGCTCGCATCAAACATTTGAGTTTAGATATCGAAACTGATTTCGATACGCATCAAATCAAAGGTTCGGCGGCTTATACATTCGAAAATAATCAAGCAAAACAATTGATTTTAGATACCGAAAAACTAACAATTGATTCAGTTTTATTAGCGAATGGACAAAAAACAACATACAAATTAGGCGAAAAAGATTCGATCAAAGGTCAAGCCTTAATCATTGATGTTACGCCAAATGATACAATTGTAAAAGTTTTCTACAAAACTTCGCCTGATGCAAATGCTTTACAATGGTTAAATCCTCAACAAACACACGATAAAAAACATCCGTTTTTATTGTCTCAAGGACAAGCGATTTTAACGCGTTCTTGGATTCCGATTCAGGATACACCAAGTGTTCGTTTAACGTACGATGCGAAAGTAAAAACACCAAAAGATTTGTTGCCTTTGATGAGTGCAATCAATCCGAAAGAAAAAAATGCCGAAGGTGTTTACACCTTCAAAATGCCACAACCAATTGCACCTTATTTGATTGCTTTGGCTGTTGGTGATGTGCAATATCAACCGATCGACAACAGAACGGGTGTTTATGCAGAACCTGGTTTGTTAAAAGCTGCTGCGTGGGAATTTGCCGATATGGGAAAAATGGTAACTGCTGCCGAAAAATTGTACGGAAAATATCCTTGGGAACAATTTGATGTCTTGGTTTTACCGCCTTCGTTTCCTTTTGGTGGAATGGAAAATCCACGTTTAACGTTTGCTACGCCAACTGCAATTGTAGGTGATCGTTCGATGACGAATTTGATTGCACACGAATTGGCGCATTCTTGGTCTGGAAATTTAGTAACTAATTCTACGTGGGATGATTTCTGGGTAAACGAAGGATTTACAGTTTATTTTGAGCGTCGAATCATGGAAGAATTAGAAGGAAAAGATTATGCGGATATGATTTCGGTAATCGGTTTTCAAGATTTGGAGACGTCGATGAAAAATATTCCAGAAAAATATACTTCATTAAAAGTGAACATGAAAGGTGCAAATCCTGATGATGCTTTTTCTGATGTTCCATACGATAAAGGTTATTTATTTTTGAAAATGTTAGAAGATAAATATGGTCGTGAAAAGTTTGATAAATTTTTGAATCAATATTTTTCTTCGCATGCATTCCAAACAATGACGACAGAAAAATTTGTGGATTATTTAAAAGCTAATTTGACAAATGGAGATGATTCATTTGTTCAAGAATGGATTTATAACACAGGTTGGCCAAAAGATTTCAAAAAACCAACGTCTAAATTATTTGATTTAGCAGAAGCGCAATTACAGCAAGATATTACAAACAGACGAAATAAAGTTGCACCGAAAAAAGTGGCGATTTCTACGAAATCCACTAACGAATGGGTTCATTTTATTCGTCAAATTGATATAACTAAAAATACGAAAGAAGATTTAGCTTATTTGGATGCTATTTATGATTTTACAAATTCTAAAAATCCAGAAATAGAAACAGCTTGGTACGAAAAAGCATTTTTAATGCATTACGATAAAGTCAACACAAATGCGAAAGAATTCTTGGTAAATGTTGGTCGTCGTAAATTTTTAGAGCCTTTGTATTTAGCATTAAAAGAATCTAATCAATTAGATTTAGCGAAGAATATTTACAAAGATGCTCGTCCAAATTATCATTTTGTTGCGCGTCAAACAATTGACACAATGTTAAACTACAAACCATAAAACATGGCGATTGTAGCATATACAGACGGTTCGTCGTTGGGAAATCCTGGTCCAGGAGGATTTGGTTGTATTTTGTTGGAAACCGAGAAAAAAGTCAAAAAAGAAATTTCTCAAGGTTTTCGACTAACAACCAATAATCGAATGGAATTGCTAGCGGTTATTACGGCTTTGGAAACGCTAAAGTTTACCAACACGGAGATTACTATTGTGACGGATTCTAAATATGTGGTAGATGCTGTGGAAAAACGTTGGGTTTTTGGTTGGGTGCAAAAGAATTTCAAAGGAAAGAAGAATGCTGATTTGTGGAAAAGATTTTTAGAAGTTTATAAAATTCATCGCGTAAAATTTCAATGGATAAAAGGTCATGCTGGACATCATTGGAACGAAGAAGCTGATAAATTGGCGGTTGCGGCAGCAAATAAACCCGAAAATTTTAAGATAGATTCTTACTTCGAAATTCATCAAAACGAAGAATAATTTTCTACTTTTGTGAGGCAGAGAGAAAAATGAAAATGAAGACGTTGTGGAGATTTCTCCCACTAATTTTAATTACAATTTACAGTTGTTCACCCAAAAAAGAAAAAGGTGAACTTGTCTACTTTAGTGGACGAATCGCGAATGCGCAAACAGATAGCATTTACCTATTATTGAATAATCGTGAAAAAGCTTTTGCTTTAGATTTTGATGGAAACTTTTCGGATACAGTTCAATTGGTTGACGAAGGCTACAAGACACTTTCAATCGAACGAGAAGAATTTACTATTTATTTGATTCCAGGTGATAGTTTGATTCTAAATACAGATTTAAAACATTTGGAGAATAATTTCAAATTCTCTGGAATAGGAAAAAATCGAAACAATTATTTGGTTGACAAAAGTTTTAAAACGGATAAATTCTTAACAGACAATACCGAATTGTTTAAACTTGCTCCGCCAGATTTCAAAAATCAAATCAAAAAGTTTCATCAAAAAGTTTTCGAAGATTTAGAGAAATTAGAAGTTAATTCTTCGTTCATCAAAACGGAAAAAACGAATTTAAATTACGATTTTATCAATTTGTTATACATGTACAAGGATTCGTACACATATTACAATCCTGCTTCTCAGCAATTACCTGTTAATTTTTTGACAGAATTAGATGAAATCGATTTAGATAATGACGAGGATTATAGAACGTATCAGAGTTACCGCAATATTGTCTTAACAAATTTACAAGAAAAATTATATCAAGGTCTTTCTGCGGATGCTTTATTGGAAAACATCAAAAGTCAATCGATAAAAAATGGATTTATTAATTCATTAATTTATGAACTTGATCCAAAAGATCCGAATAGCAACGGAATTTATCAAGCAATACAAAAACATTGCAATTATCAACCTTGGTTGGACGAGGCTGCAAAAAGAATGAAAAAGTTTGGTTGATAACTTTAAAAAATGCTTTCAGAATCTGAAAGCATTTTTTAAACATTTTTTATTTAATTGAGACACAGAAGTATACTTGTTAGTTGTGTTTTTTAACTTTTTTACAAGCAACCTTTTTAAGAAATTTGCATCTATATTGTAGAATTAGTAATGAAATTGAAAATGTCTAAACCGAAAAGAATTCACAAAACTTACAGAAAGTCTATATTTAGTAAAATGAAAGTAAAACCAATAAACTTATTGCTTTTTATGGCAATCGTTTGTTTTATTTTTGTCGTATTTTTCTTAAAATAATTACAATTAAGTTCTTTCAAAGAAAAAGAAATAATTCTTCATCGCGTTCGTTTTAAAGTATATTTGTAAGAATCAAATTACACTATTAAGATATGAACGTTTATAAGCTTTTAAAATTAAATTGGTTAATTAAAAATCATCGGATAAAATTTTTAGGAATGTATCTTTTGCATAAAACAAATCAAAGATATATTGCTGTCAATTTTGATCCTGTGATGGCTTGTAATTTACGTTGCAAAATGTGTTATTTTACAGATGAAAATTATGTAAAGAAAACTAAAGGTATTTTTCCAAAAGAAGATTTATCAATTTTAGCTGATAAAATGTTTGGCAGAGCTCTTAAACTGCAAATTGGTTGCAGTACAGAACCTACTTTGTATAAAGATCTAGCGCAAATTGTTTCGTTAGGAAAAGCACATAAGGTTCCTTATATATCGCTTACAACGAATGCAAATTTGTTAACCAAAGAAAAGGTAAAAGAACTTGTGGATAATGGATTGAATGAATTCACTATTTCGTTGCATGGTGTACATCAAGAAGCTTACGAAAACTTTATGGGAAAAGCTTCTTTCGATAAATTTCACGAAGCTTTACAAGCAATTTATGAAGAAAAGAAAAATAATCCGAATCTTATTTTAAGAATCAATTATACGTTCAATAAAGATAATTTCTTGGAATTGATGGATTTCTTTGCGATGTATGGACAATATGAACCAAATATTCTCCAAATTCGTCCAATGAAAAGCATGGGTGATACCGAATATCAAGATACAGATATTTCGAGCCTGAAAGATAGCTATGATTCGGTTTTGAGAGAAATTAAAACTGAATCAAAGAATAGAGAAATGACTTTATTAGCAACTTCAACTTACGATGAATTAGTAAACGCAACAAACGTAGAAAGTTTAGTTTATAATTATACCTATTGTTACATACGACCTGGTTATACGTGGAAAGATGAATTTGATTACAAAAAGGATACTTTTAACGATTTCTCTAAAAAAATAGGTCTATCAAAAGAACTTTTGAAAAATGCTTTTTCGAGTAAAAAACAAATGGATAAACTCAAAACAAAAACTTCTTTAAATTATAATATTATTGAGTAAGATCTTAACTTCGTATTAAACTACGAAGAAATGACTAAATCTGAAGCTAGAAAATATTATCGAACGTTGAGAAAATTATTCACTAAAGAAGAAGTGAATGACTTGAGTGAGCAAATTTTTGAACACATCAAACAGTTAGATTTTTCTACAGATCAGACATTTCATATTTTCTTACCTATCGAAAAAAATAACGAAATCAATACTTATCCAATCATAAATTGGCTATTTCAACAGCAAAAAGATGTGGTTTTGCCTTTGGTTGTTGGCAATGATATGATTAATTGTAAAGTCGAAAAAAGTTTCGAAACGGTATTAAATTCACTTCAAATTCCAGAACCCACTCAGTATTCAGAAATTGATTCTAAAGCTATTGATATTATTTTTATTCCAATGTTTGTTGCCGATAAAAAAGGAAATCGCGTCGGATACGGTGGCGGATATTATGATAAATTTTTGGCAAGATGTAGACCTGATTCAAAAAAAATAGGTCTAACTTATTTTAGACCTATCGAATATATTGAAGACGCTTATTTCGGCGATTTTCCTCTTGATTTTTGTATTACTCCAGATGGAATTGAATCTTTCTGAATCGAGTCTTGTTTCTCATTTAATGTTCTGAAATAGAATTTAAACTCTCGTTGAAATTTGATTGGCTCTTGTTTTAGCACAAATACACCAACATGATTATTGGTTTCGATTAACTTTTTATCTGAATTGAAATAATTAATTGTATACGCAATTCGCTTGATAGAGTCTGGTGTAATCGAATCTTTTGGTAAAATTGCAAATTTAGAAACGGAAGTAAATGTTACTTTTTTCGAACGAAGCTCTCTCAATAACGAAAATATTTCGGTCGTATCTTTTTTAGGAAAATAAGACAACAATTGATCTCTCAACAAGCTATCAACAACCGTATCATTGGTATTAGATGCCAACGCCGAAAGCTCAAAAAACTCACGCAATTTCTGCTTTGCAATAAAATTTACAGCTTCTACAGAATCCATTTTACTACTTACAGTCGATGCCTCGTTTTTGTAACCTTTTATCGCTTCTGGATTGTAATCTCCTTTATATTTATCGTCTTTGCACGAAAATATCATCCAAACACTCATCAGCAATATCATGCTAAACTGAACTATTTTACTTATCGTTCTCATCTTGTTGGATTTTAAATTTTAATTTCACAATTTTTCCATTTTTCCTTTCCGATTCGATCAAAGAAAAATTCTTTAACGACGTCGTAGGCATTGTAACTAAATTGATATATTGTTGTTTAGAAAGAATCTCTACACCAAAAAAATCATTGTCATACACTTGATAAATCAACGCATCATCCGCAATCATTTGATTTAGCTTAGAAATTCGTTGTTTCAAATCTTTTGCTGAATTCGAATAATAATACAGCATAATCTTATAATCATCTGGCTCTAACAAAAGCTTTTCTGGCTGATTATATTGATGCAAATTAACCTTAAATGTATCTTGTTTATAGTAAGGCGAACTCACAAACATCTTGATTGTATCTTTTTGCGATTCGAATTTGATACAACCTGTTTTGGTCGATAAATAAAGTGGCGTAAAACCATCTCTAATAATTGTAACCTCAACAGAATTGGTAATTGCAGCTTGTCTGTCCGAGTCTACAAAACAAAATTCGTACTCGCGCTGACCAAAAATTGAATAATAAATAGTTGCGCCAATTCCGCTAAACAAAACAACTGCAGCTGCTATTATTGAAATCAATTTTAGCTTGGGTTTTGTTTTAACAGGTTCCTCTTTTGCAGGAATTATTTCTTTTTCTGTTGATGGTTTAACTTCTGCTGAAATCTCTATTTCAGATTCTTCTGGAGTTATATGTTCTGATGAAAAACCTTCGTTTTCTCTTGCTTCAATCGTCGATTCTTCAGCTTTATTTGGGCCAAAATGTTCTATTTTTTGAACATTAAGAAAGTGCGCCCAATTTTTAAATCCACAATATTGCGCCAAAAGATTGAGCATATCAATACGCGGAAGCTTCTTAAAATCTGACTTAAAATACGTATAAAACCACTTTTCGCTAACGGTAGATCTGGTTTTATTGAATAAATCGTCTTGGAAAGATGTAATTTCTTGCCCCTTCCAATCGGAGATATTATCGGATTGAGCAGAATTTTCTTCTAAAAATCGATTTGAAATCGTTTTTTTCAGAATTTCGAAAATTTCTATATCTGTAAATTTGCTCAAAAAATAAAATTTATAAATTTGGTTTTCAGTATTTTGTAAAATAATTTCGATTTTACAAATTGTCTTTTAATACAACTACAAATAAAATAATTTTTTTGATATGTTGAGTTGTATTTCTTTATTAATGCGTTGTTAAATGATTTCTTTTGTTGTAAAACATTTGTTGAATATTTGATGATTGGATTACAATCATCTTACAACTATTTTGCTTCGAAAAACTTTGATATCCGCTTAACTTTGGTTCAACAAAATGATTGAAAAATCAACAAAAACAAAAAATCAATTAAACATTAAAAAATTAAAGTTATGAAAAAATTAGCATTAAACGTAATCGTATTAGGAGTAATCGGAACTGCATTTGGTTTAACATCTTGTAATTTATTTGGATCGAAAGAAACAAAAACTGAAACAGAAGTAAAAAATGACACAATTACAACAATCGAAGATTCAGTAAAAATTGATTCTGTAGGAAAAGATTCAGTTGTTATTAAAGATTCGACAGTTTTAAAAGAAACTCCTGTAAAAGTTGAAACAACTACGACTACAACAACAGAGAAAAAATAATTTGTAGAATAGATTAAACAAAAAAATCAAATGAAAAAATTAGTGTTATTCGCTTTCGCAGCGATTTCTTTCACCGCAATTTCTTGTAAACAAGAGGCAAAAGTAGGAGAACCAACAACAGTTGTAGAGGATTCTGTAAGTGTTGAAAAAGCTGAAATTCCTGCGGCAGATTCTGTAGAAGGAGTTACGGTAGATTCTTCGAAAACTGTAAATCCAGCAGAAACAACAAAAGATTCTGTTGCGAAATAGAACTTGAAAACTCAATAAAAAAATCCGCTTAATGAGCGGATTTTTTTGTTTTTATATCTAAGATTAAGATTCTTTCAATGATTTGATATCAATCACAAAACGATATTTCACATCCGATTTCATCATTCGCTCGTATGCTGTATTAATGTTTTGAATATCAATAATTTCTACATCAGACACAATATTGTGTTCTCCACAAAAATCTAACATTTCTTGTGTTTCCTTGATTCCTCCAATTAAAGATCCTGCCAAATTACGACGTTTCATAATCAATAAACCTCCGTGAATAGCATCTAAAGGCTCGATAGCGCCCACCATACACATTGTTTTATCTAATTTTAATAATTGTAAATATGGATTAACATCATGCTTCACAGGAATTGTATTCAATAAAAAATCGAATGAATTTGCATGCGTTTTCATTTGCGTTGCATCTTTCGAAATTAAAACCTCATCAGCTCCAAGTTTTTTTGCATCTTCACCTTTAGACTCAGAAGTTGTAATCATTACCACATGTGCACCCATTGCTTTTGCTAATTTAACGCCCATATGTCCCAAACCTCCAAGACCGATTACACCAACTTTATCTCCCGCTTTTACATTCCAATGACGCAAAGGAGACCAAGTTGTAATTCCCGCACACAACAATGGCGCAGCAGCTTTTACATCGATATTCTCAGGTACGTGAAGCACAAAATCTTCTTCTACTACAATATTTTCTGAATAACCACCGTAAGTGATTCCACCATGTTTCGAGTTTTTCGAATTATATGTTCCTGTAAAACCATTTTCACAATACTGCTCCAAACCTTCGTCGCAAGAATGACAATGTTGACAAGACTCGACCATACAACCTACTCCAACCAAATCTCCAACTTTGAATTTCGTCACTTCAGAACCTATTTCTTTTACTCGACCAATGATTTCGTGTCCAGGAACAACCGGATAATTTGGTTTTCCCCAATCTCCTTTCGCTGTGTGAATATCGCTGTGACAAACCCCACAATACTCGATATCGATAAAAATATCTTTCGCATGTAAATGTCTACGTTCTATTGTGTGCGGCGCTAATGGATCAGTTTCATTGAACGCTGCATATGTTTTTGTACTCATTTTATATTTATTAAAGATTATTTAATATTTCTCTTTGTTTATCTATAGAATAATCTGCCTTACAATCTAAATTAAACTCTGAATTATATTTCGTCACATAACTATTTAAATCAGAACATTTCGACAGTATTTCAAATTCTTTATTTTTTGTATCAAAAATAATTCCTTTATAATCATTTGTATTAAAAGTTATAATTCCTTCTTTCACAAGATTGATATAATTTTCTGAATAACCTTCTGGAGCGTCCTTCGTATCTAAAACAGTCGAAGCAATTGCTCCAGCAATTCCAAACATCATTAAATAGCCATTATTTTGTTGTGATTTTGGCAGTTCCATGTACAAATGATGATCTGATCCGGCTTTTACTCTAACATAAGCAAAGTTTGGAATCTCTTTCGCTAACAAGATTTTTTTATCTTTTGCAATCTTTTTTATCTCTTTTACATTAAAATAAACATCTCCATTTCGTACAATTGCAAAATAATCTCGTTGTTGAAATTCAGGAAATTTTCCTTTTGTATCATAAAAATTAACCAAATCTGCCGATTGTTCAAACAAGTCTGCATAAAGATTTGGTTTCATTTCAAATGCTTTACTTTCTACATTCTTGGAAACAAAATCGTCTTTTGTCACATAAACTCCATCAGGATAACTAAAAGATTCTTTGCTAAACACACCTTTTATTTCAGGAATATTTTTAGACAAATTTTCAGAATCATAAACCAAATCGAAATCTTTTACTCTAACTACCGCGAAAGTATTTTTTGATAAATCTGTTTTGAATTGTAATCCTTTTCCATCATTAATGTATTTTCCATCGCTTATTTCAAAAGAATTATTTGTGCTTTTAGAAGTTATTTTCGCTTTCGATACATATTGCCCAAAAGCAAAAGTAGAACATAAGGCAAGTAGAGTAAATAATTTTTTCATTCGATTATATTTTGGATAAAATTAAAAAATCCACCTGAATAATTATACTCTAAATAAAACCTAAAGAAGAATATTTAGCATTATTGATATTTTTTCTGAGCCTCTTTTAAGTAATTAAAAACTTGCGTTGTTTTCATTTTTTTGGAATTCGTATTAAAGATAAACATGCCAGTTTCGACATTGAAATAATAATCTTTGTCTCCATTTTTTAGTTGAAACCATTCCAACAAACCATTTGTAAGATTAACACCAATCCAATTGATTTGTGAAGTTTTGAGGTCGAAAATAAAATTATCATTCGGATTATTTGTGGTGATATAATGTATTTTGTCGTCCAAAACATATAAAACACCACTTCCTTGAAACGCTTTCATTTTAAAGAATTTTGATTGTTGATTTCCAAAGTTATAACGCAAAACTGTTTTGAACTCTGCATTTGGAGGAACTTGTGCTAACAAAGCATTTTGTTTCTTTTCGCGCGATTTACTTGCCCAAAAAGCAATTCCAAAAATTAAGGCAAATGGTAAAAAACAACAAAGTAATGATGATAGTAATGAAAGAATATTATCCATAGTAGATTGATTTAGGTTGTGTTAAGATAATAATATTATTTCACTTTATCCAAAAATGAGGAAATAGTTTGTTTCCATTCTTGCCCAAATCTATTCAAATAATTTTCATGACCAGCTTGAGGAAACGTTTTAAGAATTTTAGAGTTGGATTGAATATTTTGAAATATTTGTTGTGTTTCTTGATTTGTCACATTTTTATCTTTTTCGCCATATAGCAGCAAAATAGGTTGTTTTATAGATTTTGCATAATCTTCGGGATTGTGATCAAAAGCCCAAAAATTATTAATCGTTCCTCCCCAAAAGGTCAATAAATTAGACATAGGAAATGTTGGAATATTCATGTTTTTGAAACGATTATCAACCGTTTTTTTCATGGTACCAAAAGGACATTCAATAATTATAGAGGAAGGATTTGCGTCTTTTTGAGCAACAGCTCGCATTATTGCGGAAGCGCCCATTGAATTTCCATATAAAATAACGTTCTTATGATTTTTTAATGCAAAATTATAAACTGTTTTCACGTTTTCGGCTTCAAAAAATCCGATGGTTGTTTGATAACCTTCAGAATTTCCACTTCCCATAAAATCAGTCAAAATCGTTGAATATCCCAATTCATTAAAATAATTAGCATTTTCTAAAAGCGATGTTTTTTCTGATGAATATCCATGAAAAAGAAGTACAATTCCTTTTTCGTTTTCAACTTTTTTTATCCAAATTTCAAGCTCAACATTACTTTTTAATCGCTCTACTTTATATTCTTTTGGAACAGCTAAATTGGATGAAGGTTTAGGATTTTCAACACCTAAGAAAACCATTTTAACTTTTTCGAAGGTTGTTAAATCATTTGGAGGTTTTCTTTTGAACGATTGATTTGCTTCAATAAAATGAGTGAATTTATATGCATGAAAAATGGCAATAATATTCATCATCAGAAAAATGAAAACAAATGATGAAATCAATATTTTTTTTAACTTTTTCAATAGAAGGTTTTTATCAAAAATAAAAAAAGCCAACACAACAATCAAATTATTGGTTAGCTTTTAATTATTTTTTAGAGACCTTGTCAAGGTTCAAAACCTTGACAAGGTCTTACAAATTACTCATTTTTTCTTCCACAACTTTTCGTTCTTGTGCAATCAAATTGTCTTCTTCTGTCGGAAATTGAAAAATTCCAGAATTGATGCTTTCAATGCGTTTCAAGACTTCGTAAGATGCTTTTGCTTTTGCAACATCTTCTCGATTTAGATAAATACGAATCGCTTTCATAAACGTCAAAATATTTTTCTTTTTCAATTCATCTGCCAACAAAAACTGATCGCGTTCTTCGTTTGCTTCCAATAAAGTCGACAAATTATTGTCATCAATTTTGTAATACGATTGTAACATTTGATTGAAAATAATCAAAAAACCTTCATCAGCATTTCCAACTTCTAACGAAATAATTCGTGCCAATGTTTTGTTTAATTCTTGAATATATTTTGAAATAAAATCTTGTTTAATCATCTTAATCTAATTTTTTAGACAACTTTTCGAAAGTTTTCTTCGGATTTTTATCTTCATATAAAATCTTATGAACAGCGTTGATAATTGGCGCTTTTATTTGATATTGCTCATTCATAATCGCCACACCTTTTGTCGCATAATAACCTTCGGCAACCATATTCATCTCCAAAATAGCAGATTTTACAGTGTAACCTTTTCCGATCATATTCCCGAACATACGATTTCGTGAAAAGAACGAATATCCAGTCACCAACAAATCGCCTAAATAAGCCGAATCGTTAATTTTACGCTTCATTGGACTTGCTGTTTTCAAGATATGATTCATTTCTCGAATTGCGTTACTCATCAAAACAGCTTGGAAATTATCTCCATAACCCAAACCATGTGCAATACCTGCTGCAATCGCGTAAATATTTTTCAATACCGCTCCAAATTCAGTTCCGTAAATATCGTTTGAAAGTTTTGTTTTGATAAAATCACACGCCAAACAATCAGCAACAACTTGTGCTTTGTTTTCGTCTTGTGCCGCAATTGTCAAATATGAAAGACGCTCCAAAGCAACTTCCTCAGCGTGACAAGGACCACTTACAATTCCTAATTGTTCTTCTTTTACGTCGAATTTATCGAACAAATATTGCCCAACCAATTGATAATAATCTGGAATAATTCCTTTGATTGATGTCACAACAAATTTATCTGTCAACGGAACAGTTAATTTACTCAAACAATCGGCAACGTAAATAGATGGCACAACCAAAAAGATGATATCCGAATTCATGACAACTTCGTTGATATCCGTTGAAATTTTAAGCTTTTCTGACTTAAATTCGACATCAGTTAAATAATTTGGATTGTGTCTATTTCGCTCCAAATATCCTTTTACGTATTCATCTTTTACCCACCAGTTGAAAGTTTCAAGGTTTTTATTCAGCATTTTTGCAATCGCAGTTGCCCAGCTTCCATTCCCTATTAATCCAACTTTACGATTAGATAACTCTATCATAATATATGTATTGAACAGACAAAGTTAATTAATTTGTAGCTTAGGTATTTTGAATTTTACGAAAAGAAACTCAATTTTGTAAAAATTTTAACGACTTTGTATAAAAAGCTTTTTAGTGAGACCATTATCTACGGTATTGGCTCTATATTGCCGAGGGTAATTATTTTAGCATTGAATTTTTTTATTATCAAGCAAGTTGATAATTCAGATTTTGCAATGTTTTCTCAATTATATTCTGCGGTTTCTTTCCTGAATGTCATTTTAACATTTGGTTTCGAAACAGCCTTTTTCCGCTACGCAACCGAAGAAGGAATGTATCAAAAAGTTTTGAATACAGCTTTTTGGTTTATGGTGATGAGTTCTACTGCGATGCTCGTTTTAGTTTTTCTTTTTTTACAACCTTTGGCAGATTTCGCAAATTATAGCGATCATCCCGAATACTTGTTATGGTTTGCGTGGATTGCGTTTTTTGATGCAATTTGTGTAATTCCTTTTGCGGTTCTACGTTTTAAAAATCGACCAATATTATATACAGCAATTCGCGTAATTCAGAATGTTTTTCAAGCAGTTTTGACAATTGGTTTGTTGTATTATGTTTCGAAAGATTTTATGCTAAGTTTAGGTTTCGATAATGCGATTTCCTATCCTTTTATTGCGAATTTATTAGCAAGTATTTTAGGTTTTGTATTGCTAATAGGCGTTGTACGTCATGTTCAATTCAAATTTGATCAACCACTTTTCAAGCAAATGTTTTTGTACGGTTATCCGATTATGATTGCTGGTTTGGGTTATATTTTGAATGAAAATTTCGATAAATTAGTTCAACGACAATTGATAGATCCAGCGGCAGCGGGTTCTTATGGTGCTTGTTACAAATTAGCAACATTGATGACGCTTTTTGTAACAGCTTATCGAATGGGAATAGAACCATTTTTCTTTAAAGTTGCCAAAAAAGGAGATGCAAAACAGACGTATGCGAATATTCTGTTCTTTTTCAGTATCATTTGTAATATTGTGATTCTTGGAATTTTAGCAAATATTGATTGGATTAAGAAAATATTTGTTCCAAATTCAACTTATTGGAATGCTTTAGATATTGTGCCAATTATTTTAATTGCGAATTTATTTTTCGGAATTTATTACAACCTTTCAACGTGGTACAAAGTCACAGATAGAACAAGTATCGGAACTATAATTTCGTTGGTTGGTGGTGCAATCACTATTATTTTGAATGTTTTTTTATTGCCAAAATATGGTTTTATGGTTTCTGCTTGGACAACTTTATTGGCGTATGGTGTAATGATGGTGATTTCGTACATTTGGGGACAGAAAGTTTATCCAATTCCATATAAGGTGAATAAAATTCTACTTTACATGGGAATTGCAATTGCTTTAGCATGTACAAATTATTATATGCTCGATTCTAATTTGATTATTGGTAATCTGATTCTAATCGTGTACATTGCGTTTATTGCGTTTGCGGAAAAAAACACACTTAAAAAACTAAGAAAATAAAGATGAAAGTAAAAGTTATCAACATCTCGAAACATGCTTTACCAGAATATAAAACAGCTTTATCAGCTGGAATGGATTTAACAGCTAACATTGATGCGCCAATCGAATTAAAACCTTTGGAAAGACGATTAATTCCAACAGGATTGAGCATCGAATTACCTGCAGGTTACGAAGCACAAGTTCGCCCTCGTAGTGGGATGGCATTAAAATATGGTTTAACTTGTTTGAATTCTCCTGGTACAATCGATGCAGATTATCGTGGAGAAATCGGTGTTATTTTAGCAAATGTTTCAAATGAAGCAGTTACAATCAACGATGGTGAACGTATTGCACAATTAGTAATCGCAAAACACGAAACGGTTGAATGGGAAGAATCTAATACTTTAAATGAAACTGAACGCGGAGCTGGAGGTTTCGGAAGTACAGGAAAACAATAAATATTTTTTTTGTCATTCTGAGCTTGTCGAAGAATCTAAAAAAGAATTAATCCAATTATAAAATATCAATCTAACAAAAAATATTTTTAGAAATAAAATGAAAATTATTATCCCAATGGCAGGACGTGGTTCACGTTTACGCCCTCATACATTAACAACACCAAAACCATTAATTCCAATTGCTGGAAAACCAATCGTACATCGTTTGGTAGAAGATATTGCAAAAGTTTGTTCAGAAAAAATTGACGAAATTGCTTTTGTAATTGGTGATTTTGGAGCTGAGGTTGAAGCTGATTTAATTGCAATTGCAGAAAAATTAGGAGCAAAAGGAACAATTTGTCATCAATTGGAGCCGCTTGGAACAGCACATTCTATTTGGATGGCAAAAGAAGCTTTGGATGGACCAACGGTTGTGGCGTATGCAGACACATTATTTCGTGCAGATTTCAAATTAGATATGGAGTCGGATGGGGTTGTTTGGGTAAAACAAGTTGAAAATCCATCAGCTTTTGGAGTTGTGAAATTAGACGATAACAGTGTTATCACTGATTTCGTAGAAAAACCAAAAGAATTTGTTTCGGATTTAGCAATTATCGGAATTTACTTTTTCCGTGATGGACAAAAGCTATATAAAGAAATCGAATATTTATTAGAAAATGATATTCAAAAAGGAGGTGAATATCAATTGACGGATGCATTAGAAAATATGCGTGCTGCGGGTGATAAATTTACGCTTGGAAAAGTAGACGAATGGATGGATTGTGGTAACAAAGCCGTTACTGTAGATACAAACACTCGTGTTCTTAACTTAGATAAAGAAGAATTTAAAGGAATTGCTGCATCAGCAACGGTTGACAATTCATTAATCATCGAGCCATGTTTTATTGGAGAAAATGTTGTGATTAAAAATTCGAAAATTGGACCTTTTGTTTCATTAGGAAATGGAACAGTTGTTGAAAACTCGAATATTGATAACAGTTTGATTCAAGAAAATTCAATCATCAGTAATGCAAATCTTACAGATACAATGATCGGAAACAATGCCAAATATTACGGTGTTTCGCGCAGTATCAGTTTAGGAGATTACTCAGAATTGGATTTTAAATCTCACGAAGCTTAAAAAATTATGATCAAAAAATTAACGTATATCTTTTGTTTAGGAGTTCTTGCAACAGCTTGTAACACTCAGAAAGTAGCAAAAGTAGATAAAGATAATACAGAAGTTGTTTCAGCTTCTTCGAAAATTATTCAACAAACCTTGTCAAAAAAATCATCATTCAAAGATTTGACGATTAAGGCTAAAGTAACGGCAGATTTAGAAGAGATTTCTGGAGATGTAAATGCTACAATTGCTGTGAAAAATGGACAAAAGATATGGGTTAATGCTACGAAATTTGGATTTACAGGTGCACGCGCATTGATTACGCCTGATGGTTTTTCGGCTTTCGAAAAGTTAGGTGGAACATATTATGAAGGAGATTTTTCTATTGCAAATAAATTATTGAAAGTTGATTTTATCGATTATCAAAAATTACAAAATTTGATGTTAGGAAAAGTTTTCGTTGATCTAAATCCAACAGATTATACAGCGACTTTTGCGAATAATCAATATACGATCACATATAATAAAAATCAAGCGATTGCAACTTCTCCAAAAGAAGGCGAATACATACAAACATATGTTTTTGATAATGGTTTCCGATTGAAAGAAGCACATCTGAAAGATCCAAAAAGAAAAATGGAAGTTGATTTGGCTTATGACAATTGGGTAAAAGCTGGAGCAGAGGAATTTCCGAAAAATGTTAAAATTATTATAAAAGAGAAAAAAACGCGTCAAATAGACTTGGAATATAATAGTTTTACGTTTCAGGAAACGAACACACCGTTCTCAATTCCAGATGGGTATAAGAAAAAAGAAATAAAATAATGAAGTTTGTTTTATCAACTGTACTTTTAACGTTGTCATTATCAGTGTTTGCGCAGGTTCCGTACAATAAAGCGAACTTACAAAAACAAAATGCTCAGCTTAAAAAAGAGATTATAAACTTAAACAAACAACTCGAGGTTAATAAGCAAAATTCGAAGTTAAATGTTGATTTTGTGCAGAATTTAACGAAAAAAATTCAGGTTCAAACAAAATTGGTTAACAACTTATCGAAAGAAAAACGCTTTATCGAGGACGAAATTTATTTAACTCAATTAGAGATTAATAAACTTTCGCGCGAGTTGGTTGAGCTAAAAAAAGACTACAAACAGGTTTTGGTTCGTGCATACAAGAACAAATCTGTCGAAAATAAATTACTTTTTGTGCTTTCTTCTAAAAGTTTGGGAGAGGCTTATCGTCGTATCAAATATTTAGAAAAATATTCGGCTTTTCAATTAGGACAAGCGAATGAAATTATCGGTAAACAAACTGATATTCAGACGAAAAAAGCGAAAAAAGAAAAAGCGAAAGACGAAAAAGAAAAAGTACTTTCTCAACAAACATTGTTTAGTCAAAATCTTGAAAAAGAACGATTAACAAAAGAGAAAGCTGTCGAAGAATTCCGTAAAAATGAAGGTGTTATTGCTGCAGAAATCAATGCGAAAGAAGCACAACAACGTCAAATTGATGCACAGATTAAAGCAATCATTGAAGAAGAAATTCGTCAAGCTAAGATTCGTGCAGAAAAAGATTTAAAAGATTGGAACGAAGCAAAACGAGGAAACTCTATTGCCTCTTATAACGAATATTTAAGAGATAATCCGAAAGGTGATTACGCGAAATCTGCTCGTACAGCTATTTTAAGAATTGAGAATGATGCCAAAGCATGGAATATTGCACGTTCGGCGCATACAAAACAAGCGTATCAATCTTATTTAACTCATCATCCAACCGGAAGTTTTGTTTCTACAGCGAAAACTGAGATTTCTAAATTTGAGCAATTAGAACGTGAAGCAGAAGCTGAACGTCAACGCATTATTGCACAACGTAAAGCGGAAGAAGATGCTCGTCTAAAAGCTCAAAAAGAAGAAGATGCACGTAAAATTGCAGCAGCTAAAGCTGAAGCTGAGCGTAAAGCGAAGATAGAAGCTGAACAGAAAGTTGTTGTAAAAGTGCCAGAAAAAGAACGTGTTGTAAAAGTAGATGCGGTAAAACCAGCTGAGACTTTTGCAGAACGTCCAGATTCTGAAGGTATTTCGGGAGAGTTCTCATCAAACAGAGGTCGTTTACCTTGGCCTGTTGATAAAGGAACGGTTGTAAGCAGATTTGGTTCTAATTCTCACCCAGTTTTATCTAATATTACAACGCAAAATAGTGGTGTTGATATTTCAACTTATCGTGGTGCACATGCACGTGCCGTTTACGAAGGAACTGTTCAAGCTGTAATGAGTGTATCTGGAAATGGTAAATCTGTATTGGTAAGACATGGTTCATATTATTCAGTCTATACTAACTTGTCAAGTGTAAGTGTTTCGAAAGGTGATGATGTAAAACGTGGTCAGTCTTTAGGAATTATCTATACAAGTGGAGATGGTGAAACAGTCATGAATTTCCAAATTTGGAGTGGAACAACAAAACAAAATCCTGCTTCTTGGGTAGCGGGAATGTAATAAATAAATTATATATTTGCATTAAAATCAATTCAGTATGGGATTAGGAGGTAAAGAATGGATCGTAATCGTACTTGTTGTGTTATTATTATTCGGAGGAAAGAAAATTCCTGAATTAATGAAAGGATTAGGTTCTGGATTAAACGAATTCAAGAAAGCAACAAAAGATGATAACAAATCAGAAGCTACAGAAAGTACTTCTGACAAAAAAGAAAATTAAAATATATTTTTAATTAAATAATAAAGCATTGTAGTTGCGTATACAATTACAATGCTTTTATTTTATAAACTAAAACAAAACATGAAATTCACAGATAAAGCTTGGTCTATTTTTAATCAAAGTATCAATGATTATCACAAATATGATGATGTAAATCGTCAAATAGAAAATCCATATAGCGAAGAAGATTTAATCGCTCATTTATTGTACAAAAAAAATTGGATTGATACAGTTCAGTGGCATTTAGAAGATATTATTCGTGATCCACAAATTGATCCTGTTGAAGCACTTAGTTTAAAACGTTGGATTGATAAATCAAACCAAGAACGTACAGATATGGTAGAATATGTGGATAGCTGGTTTTTACAACAATATGCGAACGCTGACGTAAAAGAAGATGCAACATACAATACAGAATCTCCTGCGTGGGCTGTAGACCGTTTTTCTATTTTATCGCTTAAGGTTTATCACATGAAACAAGAGGTAGAACGTGAAGATGCAACTCCAGAACATAAAGCAGCTTGTCAAGTGAAATTAGATGTTTTGAATCAACAACATCAAGATTTATCAACTGCGATTGAAGAATTATTGGCTGATTTTGAAGCGGGTAAAAAATACATGAAAGTGTATAAACAAATGAAAATGTATAATGACGAGGATTTGAATCCAGTTCTTTATGCAAACAAGAAATAATTTTCAGATAAATTAATAAAATATAGAAAACTCATCTTTTTTGGATGAGTTTTTTTATTGTGTACAAATGTGTTAATTTCATCTAATCAAAACATTAGAATGAAAAAACTGAAATTTATTACTTGCTTTACCTTATTTATTTTGGGTACACAACTGTATGCACAATATGCTGCAGTAAAAGATTTGGCTACGAGGCAATTTCCGTGGTTGAAGAATAAAGTTGTACTCAAAGAGATTCCAAAAGAAAATGACGAAGACGTCTTTGTTATCGAAACGAAAAAAGATAAACTTTATATATCGGCTTCGTCTACAAGTGCGGCTTCGCGCGGATTAGATTTGTATGCAAAGCACGTTGCACATCAAAGTATTTCGCACATGGGCGATAATAAATCGCAGCTTGCCAAACTTCCGCAAATTAATCAACCAAAAAAATCTACGCCAGAAGAATTTAAAAAGATTCAAGCTAAAATTTTAGAATAATTATAAAGTTGAAATTACCTCGTATTGAAAAATATGAGGTATTTTTATAATTACTGTAAAATTTCACACATGAAGAAAAATTATTTCAAACCTTTACTTTTAGGAATAAGTTTATTTTCGATTTCGGTTTTTGGGCAACAAGAAAAACCAAAATACGATTATCAAGAAGCTTTCAAACCATTTTTTTATCAGAATAATGCAACAGAAACTCGTTCGGCGAGTGGAAAACCAGGTCATAATTATTGGCAAAATCGTGCGGATTATAATCTGAATGTTAGTCTAAACGAAGAAAAGAATGAAATTTCTGGTACTTCTGAAATTACTTACACAAATAATAGTTTTGATAATTTAGAATTTCTTTGGTTACAATTAGATCAAAATCTTTTTAATAAAGAATCTCGTGGTAGTTCGTTGTTACCAATGACAGGTAGTCGTTATGGTGATTCTAATTCGCAATTTGAAGGTGGATATAAAATTAAATCAGTCAAAATTGATGGTAAAGAAGCTCATTACTCTATTTCTGATACAAGAATGCAAATTGACTTGGCAAACGAACTAAAAGCAAAAGGAGGTAAAGTCAAAATTAAGATAGAATATTCATTTGTTTCGCCAAATTATGGAGCGGACAGAATGGGAGTGGAACCGACTAAAAATGGTAAAATCTTTACGATGGCGCAATGGTTTCCGAGAATGGCGGTTTATGATGATATTATGGGATGGAATACTTTGCCTTATCTAGGTCCAGGAGAATTTTATCTGGAATATGGAGATGTAACAGCCAGTATTACGGTTCCGTCAACGCATTATGTGGTTGGTTCGGGAGAATTATTGAATGAAAATGAGGTCTACTCAAAAGAAGAAGTAAGCCGTTGGAACAAAGCAAAATCGAGTGATAAAACCGTTATTATTCGTTCTGCTGATGAGGTAAACAAAGCGACAAAAGTTGCTAAAGGAACAAAAACGTGGAAATTTAAAATTCAGAATACACGCGATTTTGCTTGGGCTTCATCATCTTCATTTATCTTAGATGCAGCAAAAATTAATCTTCCAAGTGGTCAAAAATCATTGGCAATTTCGGCTTATCCAGTAGAAAGTGACGGAAATGAAGCTTGGGGAAGATCGACAGAATATACAAAAGCTTCTATTGAACATTACTCGAAACAATGGTTAGAATATCCTTATCCAGCGGCGACAAATGTAGCAGGAAATGAGGGTGGAATGGAATATCCGGGTATTGTTTTTTGTCATTTGACTTCGAAAGGAGAAAGTCTTTGGGGCGTTACAGATCACGAATTTGGACATATTTGGTTCCCGATGATTGTTGGTTCTAATGAGCGTGTTCATGGTTGGATGGACGAAGGTTTTAATACATTTATCAATGATATTTCGACGAAGAATTTCAACAATGGCGAATATTACAAAAAGCAATCTGCACAACGAATGGCGGGTTATTTATTCAGCGATAATCTTGAGCCTGTAACAACGCAACCAGACAATATGCGCGAAAGAAATATCGGTGCATTGTTGTATTATAAGCCGGGAGCGGGAATGAAAGTTTTACGTGAAACAATTTTGGGCGAAGAAAAATTTGATAAAGCATTACGTCAATACATCAAATATTGGGCATATAAACATCCAACGCCAGAAGATTTTTTCCGTACAATGGAAAATGTTTCGGGAGAGGAATTATCGTGGTTTTGGAGAGGTTGGTTCTTGAATAAATGGACAATTGATCAAGGAATTAACAGCGCAAAATATGTAGATGGTGATTATAAAAAAGGCTTGATTTTGAAAGTTGAAAATTTTGGTCAATTACCAATGCCAACTACTGTTCAAGTTAACTTTAAAGATGGAACTTCTCAAGAAGTTAAATTACCGATTGAAGTTTGGAAACGTAATACAGAATGGACTTTCAAAGTGCCTTCAACAAAAGAAGTTTCGACGGTTAAATTAGATCCAAAAGGTGCTTTACCAGATGTAGATTTGAAGAATAATACATTCAATATGGGTGATGCAAAACCTGTTGAAAAGATTAATCCAAAAGAATATGAAGGTACATTTACGAACAAACAAATCAATGCAGAATTTGTGTTGAAAGCTGAAAACGATAAATTGAATTTAGTTTTTGGTGGACAAACTATTCCGTTAGATTATCAAGGTGATGGTAAATTTGTGAATGAACAAGGCGGTTTGGAGTTGACTTTTGCAAAAGATAAAAAGACATTTTCTGTAGAAGAAGCAGGACAAAAATTCGAATTTACGAAGAAGTAAAATAACTATGAACTGGATTTTAGAGAAATCAAATAAATTAGATTTTCATACGAATTTAGCTAAAATACTTGAACCTTTAAAAATCAATTTTAAAAATTATAAATGGGTTTTTAATGATATAGATTTTATGAGTGATGATATTTTGCCCATAAATTTAGACGATGACTATTTTATTCTTAATGATTTAGAATTAAACAAGATATTGGATGTTCATACTCAATTTATTTGGGGTATAATTTCAGCAGTTCCATTAGATGAGGAAGTAATTTTACTGTCTAACGATTTACCATTTATAGAAGGTAATGATTCAATTTGGAATAATAATATATTTCAAATTATAAATTCAGAAATAGAAATTATAGCTTTTGATAGTTCTTATACAATTGTAAAATTTAAAAATAAATTATTATCGGATAAATTTAAAATGTTTTTTGAAGAAGCTATAGAGTTAGAAAAATTTAGTTAAAAACAAAAAACCACTTCTTGCGAAGTGGTTTTTTGTTGACTATTATTTTTGAGATGTACCTTCTGGTTTAAGATATAAATCGAAGTAATCTGTAATTTTTTGCATCAAATGAACACGGTCTTTTCCACGAACATTATGCTCATGTCCAGGATAAACAAAGTAATCCATTTGAACACCATTTTTCACTGCTTCGCGAATAAAATCAATTGAATGTTGCCAAACAACCACATTATCTTGCGCTCCGTGAATCATCAATAATTTACCTTTTAAGTCTTTTACACGGTTAATTAAATTCGTGTTTTTGAAACCTTCAGGATTATCTTGTGGCGATTCCATGTAACGCTCCGTGTACATAATTTCGTATTGCGTCCAATCTAAAACTGGTCCACCAGCAACACCAACTTTGAAAACATCAGGTTTACGCAACATAAAAGAAGTTGTCATAAATCCACCGTAAGACCAACCATGAATTCCCATACGTTCTGCATCTACGAAAGGCAAAGTTTTCAAGAAATCAACACCTTTCATTTGGTCATTCATTTCAGTTGTTGCTACATTTCCATGAATCGCTTGTTCAAATTTAAGACCTCTATTCGCCGATCCTCGTCCGTCCATTGTAAACACAACATAACCTTTTTCAGCTAAATGATCGTACCAAAGATTTCCTGTTGCAGGAAAACGATTCGTGATTAATTGCGCGTGAGGACCATTGTACAAATAAACGATAACTGGATATTTTTTCGATTGATCAAAGTTTGTAGGGTAGATTAATTTTCCATACAAATCTGTTCCATCATCTGCCTTTAACGTTACATTTTCAACTTTCGCTGTATTGTAATTTGCTAAAGGATTTTGTGCAGTTAAGATATTTTGTTTGAATTTTCCATTTGCATCCAACACATCAATTTTACGAGGCGTGTTATCATTGCTCCAATTATCAATCGCATATTCTCCATTCGTTGAAACTGAAACATTGTGCGTTCCTGCATCTGTTGTTATTTTACGCAACTTTCCATTCTCCCAATTCACCGCATATAAATGACGATCTTTCGGAGAATCTTTTGTTGTCATGATTAAGAATTCTTTTTTCTTCGCATTTTCTCCAACAAGATCCGTTACAATCCAATCTCCTTTTGTAATTTGGTTTAATAATTTTCCATCTGTATTGAAACGATACAAATGCATAAAACCATCGCGTTGCGACCACCAAACAAATTCATTATTTTTTCCTGGAATAAAATGTAATTCATTTTGAGGTTCTACATATTTTGCATCATCTTCTTTGAATAATGTTTTAATCAACTTCCCTGAAACTGCATCGTATTGATTCAATTCCATGTGTTTTTGATTACGAGAAAGTAACGCGATATAAATATGTTTTTCGTCTGGCGACCATGTAACCGAAGTTAAATAATGATCAACTTCTGGATGAGTTTCTAAGAAAATCGTTTTTTGAGTGGATGGATTATAAACACCTAACGTAACCGTATGATTTTTTGTTCCAGCAAAAGGATATTTGATGTTCTTATTTACCGCAGGTTGCACAGACCAATCAATAATTGGATAATCTGTAACTACTGTTTGATCCATTCTATAAAATGCAACTAAATTTCCTTTTGGCGAAATAAAAATTCCTTTGTGAATCCCGAATTCATTTTGATGAACCGATTTACCATTCACGATTTCATATTTTCCATCTTTGGTAATTTGATGTGTTTTTCCAGTTTTATCAAGAAAGAATAAATTGTTATCAATCACATATCCTACTTGATTATTCGTTGCATCAAACTCTACATTTTCTGCATTATCAGGTAATTTCAACCAATCATTTTGTTGACCAGCAGTTGTAATTGTTTTGTAACCCGTTTTTGTCGAATAATAGGCTTGCTTATCATTAATCCAATTCAAAGAAGGAATTCTTTTATTCTCAAATTGAGAACTTCTAAAAATTGTATCAGTTTTAAGAGAAGGAACTTCTTTCTTGATTAAAGCTTCTCCATAAGACGTTTTTACATTTTGCGTGTACGCATTCTGATTCGGAATCCATTGAACTTGATTTAGATTTTCGATACGTAAATTCGTCGATAATCCAAGTACAGCATCTTCCATTGTGACATTCTTTTTCTGAGCCATTAAACTAGCGCTCATCAAAAGTGTACTCAATAAAATTGTTTTTTTCATGTGTGATTTCTATTTCAAATATTGCCCAAGGGCTTCTAAGTTTTTCTTTTCGTTCCCAATAAAAATTTTGTCTCCGTCTACCACGACAGGACGTTTTAGGAAAGTATAATCTGATAAAATATAATTTTTGATATCATCTTCAGTAAGCTGTTGATCTTTCAATCCTAATTTTTTGTAATTCTGTGCACGTCTCGAAAATAAAGCTTCGTAACTGCCAGCTAAATTCTTCATTTCTTCTAATTCTTCAGCCGTTATCGCAGTCGATTTTATTTCATGCAAATCAAAACCTGTAAAATCAAACTCTTTCATAATACGTTTGCACGTATCGCAAGTTTTCAAAAAAAATACTTTTTTCATTTCTCAAAATCTTTGGTTTTGTAAAGATAAATAAGTTTCATCGTTTTGCAGAATGATAAAGAATTTTGTCAAAATATATTTCAAATCGATAAAAAACTATCTTTGCAAGTATGGAAGAAACTAATTTTTTGCGTTTAAACAAATATATTAGCGATAGTGGTTTTTGTTCGCGTCGCGAAGCAGATCAATACATCGAAAATCGTTTGGTACAAATTAATGGACGAGTTGCTAAAATTGGGCAATTTGTAGGACCAAATGATGTGGTAACTGTAAAAGGTGTCGAAATAGAACCGCGCGAAAAGGAGCATGCGGTTTATATTATGCTTAATAAACCTGTGGGTGTTACCTGTACAACAGATCCTACAGATCCAGATAATATTGTCGATTTTCTTTCGTTTGGAGAACGAATTTTTCCGATTGGTCGTTTAGATAAAGATTCGCAAGGATTGATTTTATTGACAAGCGATGGCGATATTGTGAATAAGATTTTACGTGCAGGAAATAATCACGAAAAAGAATATATCGTAACTGTTGATAAACCAATTACGGATGAATTTTGCGAACGAATGTCGAAAGGTGTTCCGATTCTTAATCAAGTTACAAAGAAATGTAAGATCGAAAAAATAAGTACAAACGTTTTCAAAATTACATTAATCCAAGGTTTGAATAGACAGATTCGTCGTATGTGCGAATATTTTGGATATGGTGTAAAAAAATTAGAACGTGTTCGAATTATGAACTTAACGTTGAATGTCGGAATTGGTCAACACCGAGATTTAACAGCAGAAGAATTAGCAGAAATCAATCGATTAACGAAAGATTCTGAAAAACACGAAGAAAAGAAACCAGCTTCAAAATCAAAAAAATCATCAGCGAAAAAAACAAAAGAAATTTTTCCAGATTTTAAAGATTCGAAAGGAAAATCAATCAAAAAGCCTGTAAAAAAATCAACAACTCAAGCGAGAGTTGGGAAAAGTAAACCGCCAACAAATACCAAAGGAGGAAAATTTGGTAAAAGAAGATAAAATCAAAAGACGAAAAATATTCGTCTTTTTTTATACATTTTGGTCAAAACTAACTTCTATCATATCATTTTACTAAAGATTCAATATCTTTATAAAGTAAAATCTTAAAAACACATGAAGAAAATTGTTTACTCGTTGCTTTTTATAGCGATGACTTTTGGTGCGTCGGTAAAAGCGCAAGAAAATGTTACTTATCAATTGCCTCCGCAAGAAATTTTACAATTGGCAGATGCAGATATGCCGCCGTCAATTAGTACAGATCGTAAGGCAGAAAATGCATTTTTGTCTTATAGAAGTCGTTATAAAACGATTAATGAATTGTCAGAAAAAGAATTACGTTTAGCAGGATTACGAATTAATCCAGTGACAAATATTAATTCGCGTGAAACATTCAGTGAGAAAATTACTTATTTTGATCTGAAAACTTCAAAAGAAAAAACCATAGCTGGTTTACCTGCAAAAGGTCGTTTTTCTAATCAATCTTGGAACACTTCTCAATCAAAATTTGCCGTTACAAATACAACAAATAAAGGTGTAGAATTGTGGATTGTTGACGTAAAAACGCAAGCTGCAACAAAAGTTTATGAAGATAAATTAAACGCAAACTTAGGTCGTCCTTTCAATTGGATTTCAGATACAGAATTAATTGTGAATGTAATTCCAGCTTCTAAAAAAGCATTGATTGATACGAAAGACGCAATTGCGACTGGACCTACAGTTTCTGTTGCTGACGGAAAAGAAGCGCAAAACAGAACCTATCAAGATTTATTACAAAATAAAAATGATGAGTTTAACTTTGAACAATTAGCAATTTCTGAATTAGTAAAAGTTAATATCGAAACAGGAGCAAAATCGAAATGGAAAGATGCTGCGATGTACACGGATATTTCGACTTCTCCAGATGGACAATATGTTTTGGTGAACGAAATCAAAAAACCTTTTTCATATTTAGTAACCTACAATAGTTTCCCATCAACTGATATTGTGTATGATATCAATGGAAAATTAGTAAAAGAAGTTGATCATAAAGAGTTACAAGAAGTTGTTCCGAAAGGATTTTCTTCGACGATTATGGGAAAAAGAAATTTGTATTGGAGAGCAGATAAACCAAATACATTGTATTGGGTTGAGGCTTTAGATGGTGGTGATGCAAACAAGCCTGCGGAATATCGCGATGCGCTTTATCAAGTTGCGGCGCCTTTTACAGCGAACAAAGAGTTGTTGGTAAAAGTAAAAGATCGTTACAGAGGAGTGACTTGGGGGAATGATGAAGTTGCGATTGTGAGAGATGCTTGGTATAATACACGAAACGAAAGTAGTTATTTGTTCAATCCGTCAAATCCAACTCAAGAACCAACACGTTTTTTTAGTAGAAATTCGCAAGATGCTTACAATAATCCTGGAAATTTCGTAACTGAAATGAATGATTATGGTTACAATGTTTTAGCGATTAACAAAGGAAAATTGATGTTAGTTGGAGAAGGAGTTTCTGCGGAAGGAATTTTACCTTTTGTTGATGATTTTGATATCAAAACGCAAAAAACTTCTCGTTTATGGAGAGCGCAAAAATCAGATAAATTAGAAGCGATTGCTCGTGTTATCGATCCGAAGAAAGGAATCATTTTAGAGCAAATTCAATCGAAATCAGATTATCCAAATTTATATGTTCGTAATATTTTTCAGAAAGGGGGAAAACCAAAACAAGTAACGTTTACAAAAAATCCTTTTGAAGCAATGAACAAAGTTTCGAAAGAGTTAATTACGTACAAACGAGCTGATGGTGTGGAATTATCAGGAACTTTATACTTGCCACCAAATTATGATAAAACGAAAAAGGAAAAGTTACCAATGTTAATGTGGGCTTATCCTCGCGAGTTCAAAGATGCGTCTACGGCAGGTCAGGTTACAACTTCTGAAAATAAATTTACTTCTCCTTCTTACGGAGGTCCTATTTATTGGGCGTTGAGAGGATATGCAGTGTTAGACGATGCGGCTTTCCCAATTATTGGAGAAGGAAAAGAAGAGCCAAATGACACGTTCGTTCCTCAATTGGTTGCCAATGCAAAAGCAGCGATTGATGCGGTAGATAAATTAGGTTATATCGATCGTGAAAGAGTTGCGGTTGGTGGACATTCTTATGGCGCATTTATGACAGCAAATTTGTTAACGCATTCTAATTTATTTGCGGCGGGTATTGCGCGTTCAGGCGCTTATAACCGTACGTTAACGCCGTTTGGATTCCAGTCAGAACAACGTAATTATTGGGAAGCTCCAGATGTTTACAACACAATGGCGCCTTTCCAAAATGCAGATAAAATGAAAACACCATTGTTGTTAATTCATGGTGAAGCTGATAATAATACAGGAACTTTCCCGATGCAATCTGAGCGTTATTTCAATGCATTGAAAGGTTTGGGAGCAACAACACGTTTGGTTTTATTACCACAAGAATCTCACGGATATGCAGCAAGAGAAAACATTCTTCACATGTTGTGGGAACAAGACCAATGGTTAGAGAAATATGTGAAAAACAAAGGAAAAAATTCTGAAAAGAAATAATTCTCAATACAAGAAAACCACTTCGAAAGAAGTGGTTTTTAAATTTTATAGCTGAGGTATTATAACATTTTCAAGAAGTTAACTTCTAATTCTGTTAATCTTCTAAAATCACCTCTTTGTAAAGTTTTCTTTGTAAGTCCTGCAAAAGAAACGCGGTCTAATGCTTCTACTTCGTATCCTTTTGTTTCGAAAATACGACGTACAACGCGGTTCCAACCAATGTGTAATTCTACACCAACTTCATTTTTCGGTCTACCTTCGATAAAAGAAATTTCGTCAACAACTGCAATTCCTTCAGGAATTAAACGAACACCTTTTTTGATATCAGCCAAATCATTTGCTGTTAACTTTTTATCTAAAGTTACATGATATATTTTTTTGATATCATGACTTGGATGCGTTAATTTCTTAGTTAAATAACCATCATTTGTAAACAATAAAACGCCTGTTGTTTGTCTGTCTAAGCGACCTACTGGGAAAATTCTCGCTGTAGTTGCAGTAGACATTAAGTCCATTACAGTTTTACGTCCTTTTTCATCATTTGATGTTGAAATAAACCCTTTTGGCTTGTTCAACACAAAATATACATTTTTCTCTGAAGAGATTTTACGACCATCGAAACGCACTTCATCATCGGGTTGTACTTTATAACCCATTTCAGTAATCACTTGACCATTCACTGTAACGATTCCAGTTTTGATCAACTCGTCGGCCTCTCTTCTGGATGCAATCCCTGCATTCGCTACATATTTATTTAAACGAATAGTCCCGTCATCAACTGGTGCTTTTTTCAGTCTTTTAACAAATGGTTTTTCACCTGGTTTGTTAAACGGTTTCTTTGGTCCAAAACTTTTCTTTCCTTCTTCTGATGGTTTTCCACCAAAAGTTGGTTTTCCTTTCCCTGAAGATGGTTTAGAAGAAGAATTTCCTCTTGCTCCACCTTTTCCACGATTGTTCCCGCCTTGGGAATTTCTGTCGTTGGATTGATTTCGTCTGTTATTCATCTGAATTTGATTAATTTATGCGCTGATTAAAATTTTGCGCAATAGTTTGCAAAGTTAAGGGATTTATTTCGATTAATACGATACTAAATACACCCGCAACAATCATTCCCTTAAAAAAATAATGTAAAATCTTATATGCTTGTGTCGATTTTATTCTCCAAATGATAAATAAAATCACTGTGAAAGCGATATTTGCAGCAATAAAAAAGTATTTCATTGCGCCAACATCATTTTTCATAATGATAATAATTCCAATGATTAATTCTATAATAATTAAACATGAAATCAAAACTTTTGTAAAATCGATTCCATATTTAATTGGAATTGAATCATAATTATAAATCAAATCTGCTTTTTGAGAACTCAAATCTTTTACAATATCAGTAATCAATAATAAAATGGTCAAGAAAGTAGCATGCAAGGCCAAATTGAATGTGAAATGATCAAAATAAACCAATAAGGCGAAAAATGGCATCACACGAATGACAACCAAGTAAAAGTTTTTGATCAATGCAAATCGATTGATTTTGTGACTATAAAACCAAACCAAAAATTGATAAACCAAAAAGAAAATGAAAACTTTCCACGAAATTAAAGCTGCAATAATCAACGCTAAAGCATTTAGAACAATGTAAACGGTTAGTTTGAAACCTTGCGAAACTTGTTTCTGAAGATAAACTTGTAAAGGACGTTTGAGTTCGTCTTTTTCTAAATCGTAAAAATTATTGATGATATATCCTGCGGCCACACAAAGTATCGAACAAAGAATAAGTCCGTCCAACTTTGGATTTGTCAACAATTGACGATGACCAACTTCTGGCGCAAAAATAAAAAGCGCAGCAAGATATTGTGCCAATATTAGCACAATTAAATTATAGCCACGAACAACAGAAAATAATGCAAAAACCTTTAAGATTATTTTCTGAATGTTCATTGATTATATTTTTATAAATTATTTTTTTAGAATTTGTAAATAACTTCGGTCTGAAAGTCTTTTAGGTAGCTTTTCGCCTTGTCATAATCTTGTGTAAAACCAAGAACATAACCGCCTCCGCCAGAACCACAAAGTTTTAGGTAATAGGTATCTGTATCAATTCCAGTTTTCCATGCATTCACCAATTTTTGAGGAATCATAGGTCTGAAATGCTCATAACCCCAAGCTGACAATTTTTGGAGATTTGCAAAAAGTGGATTGTATTCACCTTTCACAAAGTTTTCTATACATGCATTGTTGTATTTAATAAACTCTTCTTTCAATGTTTTACGGAAACCTTCTTTTTTCATTTTTTCGAAGAAAATATGAATCATTGGCGCCGTTTCTCCTGGTGTACCAGAATTGATTAAGAAAACAGCTCCTTTTCCGTCAGCATTTGCAGAAGGTAAACCAATTGTCGAGATATCATCTTTTGATTGAATTAATAAAGGAATATTCATGTAACAAATCAAAGGATCAATTCCAGAACTTTTTCCATGAAAATGAGATTCTAAATTACCGAAAAGTGCTTTTAATTCGCTGATTTTTTCTTTGTTCAGATTTTGATTGATATCAATTTTATTCAACGCATATTTGTCATAAATAGCAGCAACCAAAGCGCCAGAACTACCTACGCCATATCCTTGAGGAATGTTAGAATCGAAGTACATTCCGTTTGCAACATCTTCCGAAAAAGATTTTGTATCAAAAGTATCAGCAAAATTTTCTTCCAAAAATTTTGCATAATTTTTCAAGTGAGCATTTGATGATTCTGCAATTTCAGAAGGCTCAAATTTTAATGCACCTTGGTAAAAATTATAAGGAATTGTTAATCCTTTCGAGTTCTCAATAATTCCATATTCGCCAAAAAGTAAGATTTTGGCATAAAATAATGGGTTCTTCATTCAATGCTAAAATTGGTACTGCAAATGTACAAAATTTAAGCCATTCTTTTTTGAATTTGAGGAAGAGTTTTGCTTTAAAAAATTGTAAATCACATTATTTTTTGATTATTAGTAGATTTTGGAATATATTTTGACTAAATAATTTAGAATAAATTGGTTAAATTTCAATTAATAATCAATGATTTTAACCGAATTAGCATTAAAAATAGAGAATTAATGTATTAAAATATATAAATTTGTGCCATGTATATCACCGAATATCTATCGCATGAGATAAAACCAGGGAAAGTTAATTCTTCTCCAAGTCAGCTTTTAGAAGTTGTGCAAGAGAATAAATTGACGCATCTGCCTTTGTTTAAAGGGTTGGATTTTGTTGGAAATATCTCGGAAGAAGATTTGATTGAATTATCAATTGATGATGAAAAAGTAGATTATACCTCGTATTTGGAGAGTTTTTATCTTTCTGAATCGAGTACGCTTTTAGATGCAATTCAGATGATGTACACGAATCAGGCGAATATCTTACCGATTATTAACGAACAATCGCGCTATGTTGGTTTTATTACGGAAACGGATATTATTAACACATTTGCAAATTTCCCTTTTGTTGCTGCGCAAGGCGTTTCGATGCTAGTTTCGATTGCGGAAAAAGATTTATCGATGACGGCGATTTCTAATATTATCGAAGTGAATAACGGAAAAATATTGGGAATGATGATTGTTGGAAATAAGGAGGATAGCGTTTATGTTTTGCTAAAATTTAGTTCATCGAACTTGTTGACAATTGGTGAGACATTTGAACGTTATGGATATCAAGTGATTCAAAAATTTTATAACGACGAAAAACAAGAACTTCTGCAAAGTCGTTATGCACAATTGTTAAAATACATGAATACCTAATGATAAAAGTTGCACTTTTTGGACAAAAAACAAGTACGTCTTTAACGGATATTATTCCACCATTTATTAATTATTTAGTTCAGAACGAAATTGCTTTTTGTGTTGAGCAAAATTTTCTTCAAATCTTAAAAGAAACAACTGATTTTGATACTGATAATGTAGAAACCTATACTTCTCATGATGATTTAGACAAATCGGTCAAATTCTTATTCAGTTTTGGTGGAGACGGAACAATCTTATCAGCAACTACAATTGTTAAGGATTCTAATATTCCAATTATTGGCGTAAATACGGGACGTTTAGGCTTTTTAGCAACAATTAATAAAAGTGTGTTGTTGGAGCAAATGGATAGTTTTTTCAATGATGATTACAACATTATTCCACGAACTTTATTAACAGTGAAAAGAAGTGATGGTGTAGAAATTGAAAATAATTTTGCAATTAACGAAGTAACTGTAGTTCGCCGTGAAACAACGAGTATGATTACGGTTGATGCTTATTTGAACAATGAATTTCTAAATTCTTTTTGGTCTGATGGATTAATTATTTCTACGCCAACTGGTTCTACAGGGTATTCGTTGAGTTGTGGTGGACCAATAGTTCATCCGTCCAATCAAAATTTTGTCATTACACCTGTTGCGCCACATAATCTAAATGTACGTCCATTAATTGTGTCAGAAAACGAAAAAATTGACTTAAAAATACGTAGTAGAGCTAATGAATACTTCCTTTCGTTGGATTCTCGTAACTTTCCTTTAACAACTGACGTCGAATTGACGATACAAAAAGCTGACTTCAAAATCTTAATCGTTGAAGCTATTGATGCGACTTATTTCACAACTTTGAGAGAAAAAATGCTTTGGGGTTCAGATAAAAGGAATTAAAATTTACAATAAATCTTCTTAATTTTTGTTAAATCAGTTACGTTGAATTGACTTTTGTTTATATTTGTTCGAATTTAAAAGAAGATAAAAAGCAAAAGCCGAAAAAATAACACAACTTATGAGGAGATTTTTTTTGTTTGTTTTTATACTATGTTTTTCGCAATTAACTTTTGCGCAAAGACATGAACTCGGAATTTTTGCTGGTGGAGCAAATGTGATTGGAGATATTGGTAAAGCCAATTACATCAATCCGTTTCCTACGAAAACAGAACCAGGTGGGAAAATTTATTTACCAATTTCCATAGGAGGATTGTATCGTTTTAATATAAATCCGCAAATGGGTTTTAGAGCAAATGTCTCTTATTCAAAAGTTGGAGCAAGTGACCACCGCTCGAAAGAGTATTACAAATTAGAAAGAAATAAAAATTTTCGAAATAATATTGTAGAAGGATCATTGATGTTTGAGTATAATTTCTTTAATATCAATGATGATCAAGAAAAAGCGCAATCGCCTTATATTTTTGTAGGAGTTGGAGCTTTTTCGGCAAAAGGAAAAGAATATGATTACGATGGAACAAACAACGTAATTATCGAAAAAACAAAATATAATACCGATTTAACGATTCCTTTTGGGGTTGGATATAAAGTAAGATTCAATTACAATTGGATTTTATCTTTTGAGACAGGTGTTCGTTATACAAATGTTGATTATATAGATTACAACAAAGGAAAATTTACTCAAAATTTTATCGATGCTGTAGCTGATGGTGTTGTACCTTCAGATGAATATAGTAAAAGAGTATACGGAAACACATCAAACAAAGATTGGTACGTATTATCAGGAATTACCTTAACGTACAGTTTTGGTCGACCTGCTTGTTATTGTGATTAAAAAGAATGGAAATTAGTTTAGTAGAACAAATAGATAAAAATAATATACCTAATCACGTTGCAATCATTATGGATGGTAACGGAAGATGGGCTAAGAAGAACGGCAAAGAAAGAACTTTTGGACACAAAAGTGCTTTGGGAGCTGTACGATCTTCAATCGAGACTTGTCGAAAATTAGGTATAAAACATCTTACACTTTACGCATTTTCTACTGAAAATTGGAACCGTCCAAAATTAGAAGTCAATGTTTTAATGACTTTATTAAGTTCTGCAATTAAGGACGAAATAAATGAATTACACAAAAATGGAGTTCGCTTGAATGTGATTGGAGATTTATCAAAATTACCAAAAAAAGCATTCAAAGATTTGACTCAAGCAATGGAAAAAACAAAAGACAACACAGATTGTGTTTTGACATTAGCATTAAGTTATGGTTCGAAAGAAGAACTATTACACGCGATGAAATCTATTGCCAAAAAATACAAAGACGGAGAAATATCCGACAATGATTTTAATGAAGAATTAGTTCATCAAAACTTATATACACACGATTTACCTATGGTAGATCTTATGATTAGAACAAGTGGCGAAACCAGAATTAGTAATTTCTTGTTGTGGCAAATTGCTTACGCAGAATTATATTTTACAGAGGTTTTGTGGCCTGATTTTAACGAGGAAGAATTTTATAAAGCAATTTTAAATTACCAAAATCGAGAACGTAGATTTGGTAAGATAAGCGAGCAACTAACGAACTAATCGAACTGAAATAGAGGATTATGAAGAAAATTTTTTGGACAATGTGTATGCTTGGTGCTTACATGGCACAGGCGCAAGTCGTAGACTCTACGAAAACCATTGATTCAACACAACAAGATAATTTTGTCTTAGATTATACCAATGCACGAACTTTCAAACTGAAAGATATCGTTGTAACAGGTGACTCTAAATATTCTAAGAATCAAATTATCCGTTATGCAGGTTTTGCTATCGGTGAAGAGATAGAATTACCAGGTACGAAGGTAAATAATGCTGTAAAAAAATTATGGAGATCTAATATTTTCTCTGACATCGATTTGTATGTAGATAAAATAGAAGGTAACGAAGTAACATTAGAGCTTGCCTTGGTTTCAGTTCCTAGTTTAGGAGAAATTAAGATTAACGGTGTGAAAAAATCGCAACGCGAAGATTTAATCAAACAAAATAAATTAAATCCAGGTGTTAAGATTACACAAAGTTTAATCAATACGACAAATAATAAAATCAAAGATTATTATACTGGAAAAGGTTATCCTAATACAACAATTAATGTAGAACGTCAGCCAATTGCTGGTAAAGAAGACGAAGAAAACATTACATTGAATGTGAATCGTGGAGAGCGTGTAAAGATTAAGAAAATCATTTTCGAAGGAAATGAAAACTTAACCGCTGCTCGTTTACGTAAAAAGGGGATGAAAAATACCAAACAGAAATCGATTAATATCTTCAAATCATCTAAAATGATTCCTGAAAAATTCCAGGAAGATTTAAAAACTTTGGTTGATGAGTACAAATCTGTTGGTTTTAGAGATGCTAAAGTTGAGTCATACAACATCGAAAAAGTTGATGATAAAAACTTATTAGTTAAAATTAAAGTTAACGAAGGGAAACCATATTTCTTAGGAGATGTAACGTTTTCTGGAAACTCAATTTATACTTCTGAACAATTACAACGAATTTTTGGTTACAAAACAGGAGATCGTTACGATGCAGTAGGTATCAACAAAAAGATTTCTGGATCAGAAAAAGACGATGATATTTCTACACTATATATGGATAGAGGGTATTTGTTTGCTCGTGCTATTCCTGTAGAAAAAAGTGTGAAAAATGATACAATCGATCTTGAAATTAAAGTTTTCGAAGGTACTCAAGCTACACTTAACAAAGTAACGATTAACGGTAATACAGAAGCTCACGATCATATTTTATACCGTGAGTTAAGAACTAAACCAGGAGATTTATTCTCTAAATCGGACATTAAACGTACGATGATGGAGTTAGCTTCTTTGGGATATTTAGAGCCAACGCAAATTGTTCCAGATATTCAACCAAATCAAGATAATAATACAGTTGATGTAGAATGGAAAGTTGCGCCAAAATCATCTTCTCAAGTAGAATTACAAGGAGGATATGGTGCTGGAACTTTCATTGGTACATTAGGATTAACTTTCGGGAATTTCTCATTGAAGAATTTTTTCAATAAAAAAGCTTGGAAACCAATTCCAATGGGAGATGGACAACAATTATCGTTAAGAGCGCAAGCAGGTAACGGATATAAAAATTATAGTTTATCATTTGTTGAGCCTTGGATTGGAGGAAAACGCCCTACAGCTTTATCTACGTCTTTTTATTATTCACAATATGATTACCGCGATAATTATGGAGAAAAAGCGAAATTGGATATCTTAGGAGCTTCAGTTGGTTTAACTAAGTTATTAACTTGGCCAGATGATTATTTCCGTTTATCAAACTCAATTTCTTATCAGTTATATAACTTCGATAATTATGCGATGTCTGTTGGTAATATGCAATATGAAAATGGTTCGTCAAACAACTTAAACTATACATTAGGTTTAACACGTAATTCAGCTGGACCAGACCCTATTTTCCCTCAATCAGGATCAGAAATTAGTTTATCGTTTACGACAACATTTCCTTATTCAGTTTTTAATAACAAAGACTATACAAACATGTCTGACGTAGAAAAATTCAAATGGTTAGAATATTATAAATTCAAAGCTAAAGCATATTTCTACAAAGAATTAACAGGTAAATTAGTTTTAAAAGCTGGTGGAGAATTTGGAGTTTTAGGAACATATAACCGTAAAATTGGAACAATTCCTTTCGAGCGTTTCTACTTAGGAGGAACAGGTCTTACACAAAATCGTTTCGATGGACGTGAGATCATTTCATTAAGAGGTTACGAAGATGCAACAAACTCTGGTGGACAAACAGGAGATATTACGCCAGAAGGAGGTGGAACAATCTATAATAAATATTCGTTAGAATTGCGTTATCCAATCACAATGAGCCAAACAGCCAAAATTTATGCATTAACTTTTGCAGAAGGAGGTAACGTTTGGAACAATACAAGTGAATTTAAACCGTTTGAATTAAAACGTTCTGCAGGAGCAGGTGTTCGTATTTATATGCCAGCATTTGGTTTGTTAGGATTTGATTTTGGATACGGATTTGATAAAGGATTTGGACAAACAGAACGCTCTGGATGGCAAACTCACTTTATTATTGGACAACAATTCTAATAAATTGATTAAATTTGCTTAGAACGTTTTGGCATAATTTTAGAATTAACACATCACAAATATGAAAAAATGGATTAGCTTTATAGCGTTGTTCTTTGGATTAGCAAGTTTCTCTTTTGCGCAAAGATTTTGTTACGTAGACAGCCAGTATATTTTAGAAAATTTACCTGAATATACTTCGTCTCAAAGCAAATTAAAATCTCAAACAGAATCTTGGCAAAAAGAAATTGAGCAAAAACAAGAAAATTTAGCTAAATTACAAGCCGAATTCGAAGCCGAAAAGATTTTATTAACGGCAGAACAGGTGAAAGAGCAAGAGAAAAAGCTAGCGGATGAAGTGGCAGCTGTAAGAATTTTGCAAGACAAGCGTTATGGACCAAATGGTGATTTAGTGAATCTGAGAAGATCAATGGTAAAACCTTTACAAGATCAAATTTATAATGCGACAAAAGAAGTTGCTGATAAAAGAGGTTATGGTTTCGTATTTGATAAAGGAAGTGATTTAATCATGATTTACACAGATCCAAAGTTTGACATAAGTAGAGAAGTATTAATGACTTTAAGACCAGAATTGAAACCAAATAATTCAAAAACATCAACTTCTGGAAATAATAAAACTAGTAATAGTAGCAATAAAACAAGAAAATAAATTTTAAAAAACAAATTAGACTAGAAATGAAACAAATTAGATTGATAGCAGTATTTACAATGATGGTTTTCGGAAGCGTTTTATCTTTCGCTCAAGAAATTGCACATATTGATACGCAAGCAGTAATTGAATCAATGCCAGCATACAAAAAAGCTGAAGCAGACTTAGAAGCATTAGGAAAAGGTCACCAAACTAAAATTGAAGCTTTACAAGCAGAATATAAGGCTTTTATGGAAAAAGCACAAAAAGATTTAGCTGGTAAATCTCAAGAAGAAGCTCAAAAATTAATTGCAGCGAACAAATACCAAGAAAAAGAGCAAGAAATGCAAAAGAAATATGAAAATTATGCAAAAGCTGCTCAAGATGAAATGCAAGCAAAAGAGAAAGCTTTAATGGATCCAATCGAGAAAAGAGTAATGGATGCAATTAATGCTGCTGCTGCAAAAAAAGGAGTTAAATATGTTTTACCTGCAGGTGTTTTAGTTTATAAAGCTGGAGGATACGACTTATTAAACGATGTTAAAAAAGAATTAGGTTTATAATTTTAAGTATTATTAATATCTTCAAGCCACTATTTTAGTGGCTTTTTTTATATATGAAAAGAATTTTAGTTACCGGAGCGAATGGTCAGTTAGGTCAATCAATCTTAGAGCAATCAAAAAACTACAAGGAAATTGAATGTTTTTTTGTCACTCGAAACGAATTAGATATTACGAACGAAGAATTAATTAATCATTATTTCGAAGATAAATCATTCGATTTTGTTATCAATTGTGCAGCTTATACAGCGGTTGATAAAGCAGAAGATGATCAAGAGAATGCTTATTTAGTAAACGCAAAAGCAACAGAATTTTTAGCAAAAATTACGAATGAGAAAGGAATTCCATTTATTCATGTTTCGACAGATTATGTGTTTGATGGAACTGAAGCTCAACCTCGTTTAGAAACTGATCAAACAAATCCGCTTGGTGTCTATGGTCAAACAAAGTTAGACGGAGAAAATTTAGCATTAGAAAACAATCCTAAAACGATTATTTTACGCACAGCTTGGGTTTATTCTCGATTTGGAAATAACTTCGTTAAAACGATGCTTAGATTGTTTAATGACAAAGATTCAATCTCTGTTGTGGCAGATCAAATTGGTTCTCCAACAAATGCGATTGATTTGGCTGATGCAATCTTGACGATTATTTCGAAAAATGATTTAACGTATGGAATTTTTAATTATTCGAATGAAGGAGAATGTTCTTGGTTTGAATTTGCTCAAAAAATTAAAGAATTTTCTAATTCAACAATCGAAATTAATCCTGTTCCAACTTCAGCTTATCCAACAAAAGCGAAGCGTCCTGCGTACAGTTTATTGGATAAATCAAAAATAAAAGAAGTGTATCAACTTGATATTCCGACTTGGGAAGATAGTTTGAAAGAAGAATTGAAGTATTTGATTTAGTTTCAATTTTAATAACATAAAAAAGCTCGAGAATTTCTCGAGCTTTTTATTTATCTGAAAGGTTATTAATTAATCTAAAATCTCAAAACGAGTATAAGGTTGCAATGCTTTCGGAATTTTTACTGTTCCATCAGCCTGTTGGTGATTCTCTAGAATTGACGCTAAAATACGTGGTAAAGCTAAAGCAGAACCATTTAAACTATGCGCTAATTGAGTTCCATTTTCATCTTTGTAACGTAATTTCAAACGATTTGCTTGGAAAGTCTCAAAATTAGAAACAGAAGAAACTTCTAACCATTTTTCTTGCGCTTCAGAGAAAACTTCGAAATCGTATGTAATTGCAGATGTAAAACCTGTATCACCACCACATAGTCTTAAAATACGGTATGGTAATTCTAAATCTTCTAAAATTCCTTTTACGTGCTCAATCATTCCGTCTAAAGCAGCATAAGAATTTTCTGGTTTTTCAATACGCACAATCTCAACTTTCTCAAATTGGTGCAAACGATTCAAACCTCTTACATCTTTTCCATAAGAACCCGCTTCACGACGGAAACAAGGTGAATATGCAGTCAACGTAATTGGTAAATCCTCTGCTTTTACAATCGTATCACGATAAATATTTGTCACAGGAACTTCCGCAGTCGGAATCAAGTACAAATCATCTTCTCCAATATAATACATTTGCCCTTCTTTGTCTGGTAATTGCCCAGTTCCATAACCAGAAGCCTCATTCACAACGAAAGGAGGAACAATTTCTGTATAGCCAGCATCAGAATTTTTATCTAAGAAAAATTGCGTTAAAGCACGTTGCAAACGAGCACCTTTTCCTTTGTAAACAGGGAAACCAGCTCCGGTAATTTTAACACCTAATTCAAAATCAATGATGTTAAATTTCTTAGCAACTTCCCAGTGTGGCAAATTGTTTGGTTTTGCAGTTGCATCTCCGTGTTCAAAAACGATTTCATTATCATCAGCATCTTTTCCTGCTTTTACGATTTCGTTCGGAATATTCGGGATTTGATACAAAATATCTTTAACGGATGTTTCGTAAGACGATAATAAATCTTGTAACTCTTTTGATTGAGTTTTTAAATCAACCGTTTTGTTTTTTAATTCATTAGCCTCTTCCGATCTTCCATCTTTAAACAAATTACCAATTTCTTTTGCTAATTTGTTGGATTCAGCTAATACATTATCTAATTCAAATTGTGTTTTACGACGAAGTTCATCCACATTTAAAACTTCATCAACAAGATCTAATTGTTTGAAGTTACGTTTTTTTAGTCCTTCAATTACACGATCTTTGTTTTCTTGAATGTAAGAAACTACTAGCATACTTTTATTAAATTTATACAAATGTATAAATAATTAATTTTTTAGAATAAAGATTAAATGATTTAGTATCAAAAATTAATCAAAATCTACTTATTTTTAGATTTTACTGTCTTTATTAGATAAATAATTAATATAATGTTTTTTACAAATAATATTCAAAAATTGTAAAATATTTTATAATTAATTGATAATTAATGTGTTAAACTTTATTTATTGAGAATTTATTAATACAACTATATTACATTGATTTTACATGCTGTTGTTTGCATTTCGAAATACATTTGTCAAAGAAAATTAATCGAAAATTATTAATAATTAAAACAATAAAACAATGAAAAAATTTTTCGCAGTAGTTGCAGTAGCAGCTTTATCTTTAGGAGCAGTATCTTGTGGTGAGAAAAAAGCAGAAGAAGCACCAGCTAACGTTGATTCAGCAGCAGTAACAGTTGATTCAGCAGCAGCAGTAGTTGATTCAGCAGCAGCAGTAGTTGACTCAGCAGCAGCTAAAGTTGATTCAGCAGCAACTAAAGTTGAAGGTGCAGCTAAAGAAGTAGCTCCAGCTACTGAAGCTCCAGCAAAATAATTTGAAATAACATTCAGATCATATAAAGAAACCACTTATTAGATAAGTGGTTTTTTTTATGCTGTTTTGCGATGTAAATATCTCGTTAGCTTGATTGATAAATCTAAAAGTATAATTTTAGAATTACCATTTCGTTCGATATGATACGACGCTTCATTAATTTCATTTAAAATATCTTCGATATTTGCTCCATGTATAAAAGGCGCAAAACCTTGCCATTTAAAACCTTCTGCATTGATTTGTAGAAAAACTAAATCATCAGATTGATACGTTTTTAATAAAGCTTGACGAAAAATCTCTGAACAATAATTCAAAAAATCTTTTTGCTCACTTCTCGACCAACTTGCAATTTGATTTGACCAATCAATCAAATCTTTTAAGACAGTTGGAGTTTTGGCTGCCATAAACGCTTTTCGAACCCAAGTCACAAAATATTTATCGAATAAATGCTCGTCATCATTCAATTGATGCAAGGCTTCTCGTACATTTCCTTGCGATAGAAAAGCAATATGTTGCGCTTTTTCTGGATTAATATTTTTCTTCTCAACCAAATAGTTCTTTACATCCGATTGCGATAAACGTGGGATTTTGACTAATTGACAACGAGAAGTAATGGTTTGTAAAATTAAATCCTCGCGCTCTGTTACCAATAAAAACAGTGTTTTTTGAGGTGGTTCTTCAATTATTTTCAACAATTTATTGGCTGCAGCAGTTGTCATTTCCTCTGCTTGCCAAATAATCATGATTTTGTAACCGCCTTCGTAACTTTTTAGCGCTAATGTTTTAACAATTTCATCTGCTTCATCAACAGGGATAACGCCTTGTTTTTTTTCAATTCCGAGATGGGACATCCAATCGGTTAGATTTCCATAGACATTTTCGTCTACAAAAGTTCGCCAATCGTTTAATAAATACTTAGCAAGTGGCTTTTTTACACTTTCTGTTGCTGAATAAGGAAAAGAAAAATGTAAATCGGGATGTTGTAATTTAGCAACTTTTAGATTGCATTGTTCGTTATTCAAACCACACAAAACCTCGCGTGCATAAGCAATAGCCAAAGCCAAAGCTCCCGAACCTTCTGGACCAGAAAATAGCTGCGCGTGACTTATACGACCATCTTTTATAGATTGTTGAAGTTTGTTTTTAATCTCCTGTTGTCCAATTACATTTTCCCAAAGCATAGTCCAAAGTTACTATTTTTATTTTTCAGAATTTATCAAACTTTTTAATCGATTGATTTCTTCTAAATTAGCAATTCCAGAATCGTCAATCATTGCTGAAGAATGAAAATAAGTTGCGTTTGTGAATGAATTAATTTCTTCAATATTTGTTGAGCGCAAACCACCTCCAGGCATAATTGTAATTTGTTTTTCTGCTTTTTTAACCAGATTTTTTAATTCACGTTTTCCATAATCAACATTACTATCCAAGCCAGAAGTTAAAATTGTTTTGAATCCTAAATTAATCACTGTTTGAAGTGAATCTTCGGCATCAGAAGTTCTGTCAAAAGCACGATGAAACGTACATGGAAAAGGTTTTGAAAGTTCAACTAATTCTTGATTTCGTTCAAAATCGATTTCGTTATCTTCATTCAATATTCCAAAAACAAAACCATCAATTCTAAAATTTTTAATCATGATAATTTCAGATTTCATTTTTTCAAATTCTTCATCAGAATAACAAAAATCTCCACCACGAGGGCGAATCATCACCATAATATTTTTGTCTGTTTCTTTTCGCAATGTTTTGATATCTTCAAAATTTGGCGTAATTCCGCCTGTTGAAGCATCGGCGCATAACTCGATTCGATCTGCATTTGATTTTGCTGCAACTAAAGCTGATTCTAAGTTGAAACAAGCGATTTCTAATTTTTTCATTTTGTAATAGATTTTCCGTCAATCAAACGATTTCCAGTTTCGTCATAAACCGCAAAGTTAAAACCTGGATGGATACAATACGAACCATATTCGCCTTGTTTATTAATCGCAATAAAACCAACTTGAATTGCCGATAAATCTTTTTTGCGCGATTTTGTTAATTTAATGATTCGATGAACAGCCTCCTTACACGCATTTTCTGGCGAATATCCTTGACGCATCAATTCCACAACCAAATGACTTCCCGCAATACGAATCACTTCTTCGCCGTGTCCAGTCGCCGTTGCCGCACCAATTTCGTTGTCAACATACAAACCTGCGCCGATAATTGGTGAATCGCCAACACGACCATGCATTTTGTATGCCATTCCGCTCGTAGTACAAGCTCCAGAAAGATTTCCGTGGGCATCTAAGGCAATCATTCCAATTGTATCATGATTTTCGATGTTGATAGGCATCTGATAATTGGTATCTTTCAACCATTCTTTCCACTCTTTTTCGGAAACATCAGTCAATAAATTCTCTTTCTTGAAACCTTTTTCTAACGCAAATTGAAGTGCACCATTTCCAACTAACATAACATGTGGCGTATCTTCCATCACTTTTCGAGCAACAGAAATCGGATGTTTGATATATTCTAAAGCTGCAACAGAACCGATATTCGCTTGATCGTCCATAATACAGGCATCCAATGTTACTTTTCCATCACGATCAGGACGTCCGCCGTAACCAACACTTCGTTCATTAGGATCTGCTTCAACTAATTTTACCCCTTGTTCTACTGCGTCTAAAGCAGTACCATTTTTTCCTAAAACCTTCCAAGCTTCGGCGTTGGCTTCAAGTCCAAAACGCCAAGTAGAAAGAACAATCGGTTTATTGATTTTTGTTGAAGTAGTTGATCTTGTAGATTTAGTTTGTGCACTAAGATCAAGTTTCGTTGTACCTAAAAGCAAGCCTAATGCACCTAAATTTTTTATAAAATTTCTTCTATTATTCATGTGTTAATCGATTTCAAATTATGAATCTAACAAATATAATTCATATAATTGTATAACAGTTTATCTGATACTCAAAACACTAAAAACTTATGAGAACAATTTTACTATCTGTTTTTTGGATAATGATTTCCAGTATTTCATTTGCTCAAAAAAATGATTATACACAATATGTAAACCCTTTTATTGGAACCGGTGGTCATGGGCATACCTTTCCTGGCGCGACTTTGCCATATGGAATGGTTCAGCTTTCGCCAGATACGCGTGTTGATGGAAGTTGGGACGGCTGTAGCGGATATCATTATTCAGATGATTTTATTTATGGTTTTTCGCATACACATCTTAATGGAACAGGAGTTTCTGATTATGGCGATATTATGTTGATGCCAACACTTAATCAGAAAAGTTTTAATCAAGCGGATTATGGATCTAAATTTTCGCATAAAAATGAAAAAGCTACTGCAGGATATTATCAAGTTTTGTTGGATAAATACAATATCAATGTTCGATTAACAACGACAACTCGTGTTGGTTTGCATGAATATATTTTTAATAAAGCTGGTGATGCAAACATTATTTTAGACCTTAATCATCGTGATAAATTAGTTGGCGGTGAAGTGAAAATTGTAGACGCTAAAACACTTTATGTCTACAGAAATTCGGAAGAATGGGCGAAAAATCAGAAGATTTTTGCTAAAATAGAATTTAATGTTCCGTTGAAATTAACATCTTCAAAAGACGGAAATATTACATCTAAAACATTTAAAGGAAATGAAATTGCCTTGGCTTTTGGTAAAAAAGTAAAGAAAGGTGAGAAAATTTTGGTAAAAGTAACCTTGTCTACAACTGGATATAATGGAACGGATGTTAATAGCAAAGAATTAACAACTTTTGATTTTGTTAAAACTAAAGTTGCTGCTGAAAAAGCTTGGAACAAAGAATTGTCGAAGATTGAAGTAAAATCTTCAGACAAAAATAAGCTAACAATTTTTTATACAGCCATGTATCACACGATGATGCAACCAAATATTTCGCAAGATCTGAATGGAAATTATCGTGGAATGGACGATCAAATTCATTTGGCAAATAATTTCGATTATTATTCAGTTTTCTCGCTTTGGGATACTTTTCGTGCTGCGCATCCTTTGTATACGTTGATTGAGAAGAGAAGAACGATCGATTTTATTAACACATTTATCAAGCATTACGAACAAGGCGGACGTTTGCCAGTTTGGGAATTAGCGAGCAATGAAACCGATTGTATGATCGGTTATCACTCGGTTTCTGTGATTGCAGATGCGATGGTAAAAGGTTTCAAAGGCTTTGATTATGAAAAAGCTTACGAAGCTGCAAAACATTCGGCAATGTTAGATCATTTGGGATTGAAAGCCTACAAACAAAATGGATTTATTTCGATTGATGATGAACACGAATCAGTTTCGAAAACGTTAGAATATGCATACGATGATTGGTGTATTGCGCAAATGGCGTTGATTTTAAATAAACAAGACGATTATAATTACTTTATTGAGCGTTCTCAATATTGGAAAAATTTATTTAATCATGAGACAAAATTTATTCAGCCAAAGAAAAATGGAGGTTGGTTAAAGCCTTTTGATCCGCGAGAAGTTAATAACAATTATACAGAAGCGAATGGTTGGCAATACACATTTTTTGCTCCGCAAGATATTAATGGAATGATTGATATTTATGGTGGAAAAGATGGTTTTGAGGCAAAATTAGATGAATTATTTAATGCACCATCAGAAACAACAGGTCGTGAACAAGTGGATGTTACGGGACTTATTGGACAATATGCGCAAGGAAATGAGCCGAGTCATCACGTAGCGTTTTTGTACAATTACATTGATAAACCTGAGAAAACGAAGGAATTGGTTCATAAAATTTTGAATGAACATTATAAAAATTCGCCAGATGGATTAATTGGTAATGAAGATTGTGGGCAGATGAGTGCGTGGTATGTTTTGGCTTCGATGGGAATTTACAGTGTTACGCCAGGTTCTGGAATGTGGACGACTGTTGAGCCGTATTTTGATGAAATCACGATTAATTTAGAAGATGGAACGAAGCGTGTAATCACGAAAAATAATTATAAAGAAAATCAATTTTTAGGATTTGAATTCTTGAAAGATAGAGAGATTAAGACTATTTCTGAAAGTGAAAAAATTGTAACGGTTCCAGTTTTGGTTGCTGAAGATAGATCATTTCAAAATAAAATGAATGTCGAAGTAAAATCTTCTGAACCTAATGCAAAAATTTATGTTTCGGTGAATGGTAAAAAAGCTGAAATCTATAAAAAGCCAATTTTAATAAAAGAAACGACTACAATTTCTTCTTTCATAGAAATGAATGGAAAGAAAAGTAAAACGATTTCTGGAACGTTTACAAAGAAACCAAATGATTATACAATTCAGTTGAATTCTACGTATACACCACAATATCATGCAGGTGGACCACAAGGTTTATTGGATGGAATACTTGGAGATAGCAATTGGAAAAAAGGTGATTGGCAAGGCTATTATGACCAAGATTTTGTAGCAATTGTTGACATGAAAAAAACGAAATCCGTTTCTTCTGTTGTCATGAATTTCTTGCAAGATTCTCGTTCTTGGATTGTGTTACCGACAAAATTAGAAGTGTATACTTCACAAGATAATCAAAACTTTAAATTGGTTGGAATGTTAGAAAAACAAGTTGATGCATTTGATAATAATATTTTTTCTGATCAATGGAAAGTTCAGTTCAAAGCAGAAAAAGCACGTTACATTAAAGTAAAAGCAACAAATTATGGAGCATTTCCAAAAGGTCATTTAGCAGAGCCTTTTCAAGGAAAATCCTATATTTTCGTTGATGAAATAACTATCAAATAAGATAATATTCAAAATTTATAAAAAGAGGTAAATCAATACGATTTGCCTCTTTTTTCGTAACTTTATATTCGAAATCGAAGAAAATGCAAACAGAAATTTTAAACAAAACATTACAAAATCGTTCTATCAATCCGACTGCGATGAGATTGTTGGTCTTGGATAAATTGATGAATGCAGAAGTTGCGCTGAGCTTGGCTGATTTAGAAATTGAAATGGATCAGGCAGATCGAGTAACAATTTATAGAACCTTAAAAACTTTCGAAGAAAATAAATTAATTCATTCAATCGAGGACGGAACGGGTTCTAAAAAATATGCGCTTTGCGAGTCGAGTTGCAAATGTACGCCCGAGTTTACGCATGCTCATTTTCATTGCAACAATTGTAATCAAACGTTTTGTTTGCGAAATATTCATGTGCCAGAAATAAAACTTCCTAAAAATTTCGAAGCCGAACAATCTTCATTTATTCTGAAAGGAATTTGCGATCAATGTAAGCAATAATCACTTTGCAACCCGATTGCACAACATTCGTTTTAACTTTGTTCGTATAAAAGTTAAATTATGGCGAATTGTAAAAATTGTTGTTCAACAGATGAACATCAAAATCATTCTCACGAAGGTCATTCACATGAGCACGATCACGAACATAACAATAGCAAAGTCTTATTAGGAGCGAGTTTGCTTATTTTCTTTGCAGGAATTTTTGTTCAATATGTTTTGAAACCAACTTGGTTTGTTGATAACCAAACTATTCGTTTGATTTGGTTCGCTATTTCTTACATTTTAGTTGCGTTTCCGGTTTGGGGAGAAGCGTTTAAATTAGCCAAAAAGTTCGATTTTTTCAATGAGTTTTCGTTGATGGGAATTGCAACTTTAGGAGCTTTTATCATTGGCGAATATCCAGAAGGTGTAGCGGTCATGTTGTTTTATACGATTGGCGAAATGTTTCAGGATGCGGCTGTAGATAAGGCAAAAGGAAATATCAAAGCCTTGTTAGATGTTCGTCCAGATACAGCGCATGTTTTACGAAATGGTAATTTCGAAACGATAAAACCACAAGATGTGGCAATTGGTGAAACAATTCAGGTAAAAGTTGGGGAAAAAGTTCCGTTAGATGGAATTATGATTTCGGATAAAGGAAGCTTTAATACTGCGGCTTTAACTGGAGAAAGTAAACCTTCAACTTATAAAACAGGAGAAACTGTTTTGGCTGGAATGTTAAATCTTGAGAATGTAATCGAAATTCAAACGACTAAAAAATTTGAAGATAGTTCGATTGCAAAAATCTTACAAATGGTTCAAGATGCAGCTTCTCGCAAAGCACCAACTGAATTATTTATCCGAAAATTTGCAAAAATATATACACCAATCGTTTTCTTTTTGGCAGCAGCTTTGGTGATTATTCCATACTTTTTTGTTGACAATTATGATTTCAATGATTGGTTGTACAGAGGTTTAGTTTTCTTGGTTGTTTCTTGTCCTTGTGCGTTGGTTATTTCGGTTCCGTTGGGTTATTTCGGTGGAATTGGAGCGGCTTCACGTAACGGAATTTTAGTAAAAGGTTCTAACTTTTTAGATTTAATGGCGAAAGTAAACACGGTTGTAATGGATAAAACTGGAACAATGACGGAAGGTGTTTTCGAAGTGCAAAAAATTGAAACTAATCTCCCTGAAAATGATTTTTTAAATCTTGTTTCGGCTTTAGAAAAGCAATCTACACATCCTATTGCGAAAGCGATTGTGGCAAGTCATCCATCAGAATTGAAAGCGATAGAAGTGGAAGAAATTTCTGGAAAAGGTTTGAAAGGAAAAGTTGATGGAAAAACAGTTTTAGCTGGAAATACTAAATTATTAGATCATTTTACGATTCAGTATCCGAAAGAAATTCACGATATTGTAGAAAGCATTGTGGTGGTTGCGGTTGATGATAAATATGCTGGATATATTACGATTGCTGATAAAATCAAGGAAGATGCGCAACAAGCGATTCAGAAAATGAAGGCTTTGGGTGTTTCGAAAACGATTATGTTGAGTGGTGATAAAAATACCATTACGCAGAAAGTTGCGAAAGAAGTTGGTGTTGATGAAGCTTTTGGTGGATTGTTACCAGAAGGAAAAGTAGAGAAAGTTGAAGCATTGAAAAAAGATCAAAATCAAGTGGTGGCTTTTGTTGGAGATGGAATCAATGATGCACCTGTTTTAGCTCTTTCTGATGTTGGAATTGCGATGGGTGGACTTGGTAGTGATGCTGCGATAGAAACTGCGGATGTGGTGATTCAAACCGATCAACCTTCTAAAATAGCAACGGCGATAAAAATTGGTCGAGCAACAAAAAAGATTGTGATACAGAATATCATTTTAGCAATGGGTGTTAAAATCATCGTGCTTTTCCTTGGTGCAGAAGGAATCGCCAATATGTGGGAAGCTGTTTTTGCTGATGTTGGGGTTGCTTTATTAGCAATTTTGAATGCGGTACGAATTCAACGAATGAAATTTTAGATAAAAAATAAAGCGATCAATTGATCGCTTATTTTTTTATGTATAAATCTTTCATCAAATCTAAATCAACTTTCAAAATATCAGTTAAATAATTTTCGACTGACCCAAAATTCTTATTAATCGCTTCATAAGAACTTTCTAAATATTCAGGTAAAACATCAATTAGATATTTATAATTTGGATCGATTTTTAAGATGTGAGCATATTTTTGTTCCAAAAAGATATTAGAAGCCAAATAATCATCCATAATTGTATCTAAATCGACTTTCAAAGCAGATAAAATCATTGCTGTTGCAAATCCAGTTCGATCTTTTCCAGCTGTACAATGAAATAAAATTGGCGTTCTATTTTTGTGTTGAATAATATCAAAAAAGCTTTTGTATTGCGTTTGACACGTCTTATCTAAAACAAAATCCTCGTAAATTTTGCACATAAATTCTTTCGGATTTGAAATTCCAGCTTTGAATTGTTTCACTAAATTTTCGAAATGTCCAGAAGAAATATCCAAATGAACTTCGTGATTACAACTATTTGGAATGTGATCTTGATTTTTTAAACGTTCGTAAGTCGTGCGTAAATCAATAATTGTTCGAATTGGAAAATCGTTTAAAATCTCCAAGTCATCATCTGTCAAATTTGCTAAATCATCAGATCGAATTAACAATCCTTTTCTAATGACTTCATTTTTTGTGTTAATTATTCCACCTAAATCTCTGCAATTAAATCTGCCTTCAAGTGGAAGAGTTCTTTGTTCGAGCGAGATTTCGCAAAAAGTATTTTCCATTTTCTGTTCGTTTTTTAGGTTATTTTTTGATATGTAAAAGTTAAGGCTAATTATTTAGTTATCATATTAAAATGATATTAAAAAAAGTATAACTTTTTACTTTAACATTTTATTATTTTTATTCAATCTAAATTTATTTTATATTCGCATAGAATTAGAATAAATCTAAATAATCTGATGGGAGATAAAGTGAAAATTGCGAAGGAGAAGTTCATCTTAAAAAAGAAAGAATTTGTGACACCACATCTTATTCGCGTTCATTTGGAGAATGATGATGTTTCTTTTTTTAAGGATACAACGTTGGGCGGAACATGTAAATTACTTTTTCCACCGCTTGGAATCCGTGATATTCACTACGCTGAGTATGATGAAGAAAATCAAAAATGGATTTCGCCATCAGAAAAATTTAAACCAGTTTCTCGTACCTATACGTTGCGTGATATTGATGCAAAAAACAATGTGATTGTGATTGATATTGCAAATCATGGATTGAACGGTCCAGGATCGCGTTGGGCAAATGAGGCGAAAGTTGGAGATATGATTGGGGTTTCGATGAAGTCGAAAAAGAAAGACTTGGCTCCAAAAACAGATTTCATTTTCTTAGCTGCAGATTTAACAGGTTTGCCTGTAATTTCGGCAATTATAGAGTCTCTTCCTGCTAAAACAAACGGAATTGTTTGTGTGGAAGTGCCAACAGAAGATGATATTCACCAAATTGAAACAAAAGCAAATTTAGAATTTAAATGGATTGTGAATCAAAATGTAGGAAGTGGAACAGCTTTATATAGTTTGACGAAAAATCAGCAATTTCCGAAACGCAAAGATGGAAAACGTTTTGCTTATGTTGCGGGAGAATCTAAATCTGTAAAGGAAATAAAATCATTTTTTAAAGATGATTTAGAATGGAAAAAAGACGAATTTTATTGTACATCGCATTGGAAAGCTGGAAAAGCAGAGAGAAATGCATTAGAAAATTGTCACGATAAAATAGAACAAGAATTGTTGGTAAGAGTTTTCTAAAAACAAGAGGGATATTTAATCAAAAGCTTCATCAGAAATGGTGAAGCTTTTTTTGATTATATAAGAATTGAAAAAACGGCTCAATTTTGAGCCGTTTTTTTGTTGTTATTTTACTATTGCATTTCCATTCTTCGCATTCCACCACCTTCTCTTGGTCGGTTTCCGTCTCCATTTTTTGTTGATTTTCCACCAAACTGATTTAAGTTGAATGTTAACGAGAACATTACAAAACGAGTCAGAATATTATTGCGTTGATCGATTGTTGATTCTGCTGTAATTGTACGCGTATAACTGTTATTTTGATTCAATAAATCATAAACTTTAACACCCGCTTCCAACTTATCATCGAAGAAACGATACATCAAACTTATATTCCACAAAAAGAAATCACGCTTGAAACCTGCTGCCATTCTCGAGTTATAATTGTAAGAGAAATCGTTTGTCCAAGTCAAATTTTTAGGAAAAGTAGAAATCGTTTTAATTCCAAAATTGTGCGTAATATTATTTTGATTGTCAATTGAGTAATTTACATATTTAGAATTTGTGAAGTTCAAACGATAAGAAGGTGAAATTGTTAAATAATCACCATAATCCCAATTTAATCTCAATGTAGGTGATAAAGTTGTATTGTATTGCTCATATTTCACCGCATCTCTAAAACCTTGCGTTAAAGCATAACTCGCAGACATTCCTACATTTACTCTAAATTTATTGATCCCTTTTTGATATTGTTTATTAAAGAAAAAGTTACCATTCAGACGATAATTTCCTTTTACATTTTCATACGTTGTAGTTCGTTTATAAATCGAATAATCCATTTCTGTATAATTCACAATATTCGATTCGTTGTACGTATAACCTAAGTTAGCGTTAAATCCTTGACGCGTTTTACGATCAAAATTGCTGAACATCAAATTGATTTGATGCGCTTTATTTGGATCAAGATCTGGGTTACCTTTGAAAACATCTAACGGATCAGTTTCATCTAAAATCGGTAAAACTTGTGATGTCGAAGCCAAACTTGTCTGATAATTATACATTAAAGACAGCGAGTTGTTTCCGCTTTGATAACGAATATTTCCCGAAATATCTGGCAAGGTTTTGTTTTGAGTTGAGCTGTAATCATCTGCTTTAAACGTTCCAAAATTTTGTTGATTATAGATATTTGCACCAAAACGTACAGTTGCCGAAATTTTATTTTTGTTCAGTAATAATTGTGCATATGGATTAAATTCATTCAATTTAGTTGAATAAAAACGCGTCAAATCATTGTTCAAATTGTCATATTCTCCCGTTACATCATTATAATTCCACGTTCTATTATTGGTTTCAGAATCGGTTAAATTATAAGCAGAACCAACAGCAATTTTCAAAGAATCTGTAATAGGATACGTATATTTTACATCAAAATTGTATTGATTATTCTTCGAAATATTTTTCTCATTGATGTTTCGATAAACATCCGCTATCGTATCATTTGTATATAATGTTGTTGAATTGATGAACGAATTTCGATCTGTTTTACCAATCGATATACTTGAATTAAAATCTAGATATGATTTATTTTTGAATTTCTGATTAAGTGATAATAATGTTTTAAATGTATTCGAATTTGATTTTCCATTCGATGTTTGATTCATTTGGTTTCTCAAGTCACCCAAATCTGAATATGTTTTACTATCCGAAATCGATGAATTTGTAGATGATGAATTACTAAATGATGGATAAAAATAAATTTTTGTGTTGTTTTTCGTCCATTCTAAATTTGTTCCAAAATTATGTCCATACGTTTCGTTTTTTGTTTTAGAATTTGCATCAGAAGTATAAATATTTTTAGGCGCAAAATTTTCGATGTGTTTGTATTGATCATTTTTTGAAAACGAATGATTCAAACGATAATCAGCTCCAATTTTCAAATTATCATTTAATTGATCGCTATAATTCAATCCAATCGAAGTATTTGTCGTTACTCCATCAGAACCTCTTCGTCCCATTCCGCCACGACCACGCGAACCTTCACCGCTTGTCATTCCAGAAGCCGCAATATCCGTTGAAGAACCAATTAAACTAATTTTCTTTTTACCTTTAAAATAATTTGCCATCAAATTGCCTTCGTAATGATTATCCGTTCCGTAACCCGCCGTGGCTTTGAGCATATAACCTTTCTTTTTATCTTCTTTCAAGGTAATGTTTAGCGAAGATTTATCCGATTTCGAACGTTCTCCAGAGAATTTTTCGTTCTTTGTTTTATAATCCGAAACCTGAATTTTTTTGATAATATCCGCAGGTAAATTTTCTAACGCAACTTTTCCATCTGTTCCAAAAAATGGTTCACCATCAATCAAAATCTCATTAACATCTTTTCCATTTACCGTAATATTTCCGCTATCATCCATTTCAAAACCTGGTAATTCTCTCAATAAAGCTTCCAAATTTGCATTCGGTTTTACTTTGTAAGAATCAGCATTATATTCGATTGTATCTTGTTTTACAACCATAGGTTCCACATTTGTCACCACAACTTCATCCAAATCATAAATCATCGGATTAATGATAATTGTTCCAAGATCAATATTGTTTTTGATCGATTCGAAACTTTGTTTGAAAACGCCTTCTAAAGGATCATCAATAATTAAATAAACAGGTTTATCTTGTAGATTAATTTCAATTTTGAACGTACCATCATCATTTGTAGATGTAGTAGAAATTTGTGTAGAATCGGCTTTATTGCCTAAAATAACTTCAGAATCAGTTAAAGGAAAATTAAGTACATCCGTTACTTTTCCAGTGACGGTAATCTTTTCTTGTCCAAAAGAAAAAATCGTAATCAAACTAAAAAGAAATGATAGAATATATTTTGTCATGAGATGAATTGGTTACTTCATCTGTTAGACATCAAATTTTGGGCAAAGTTTAATTTTGATTAAAGTTTTTTCCAACTTTTATCCGAAATTTTATTTAGATCAATTTCAGAAGTTGTTATAAAAAGTGGTGTAATCTCTACAATTCGCTTTACTTGAGTTGTTTTTAGGTTAGATTCTGGACAAAATGTTTCGATTAAAACAATTTTTTCTGAATCAGAAGAATTGGATTTATAAAGCGTTTTTTGAATTTTTTTATCAATTTTCCAATTTGTACAACTTCCAATACTATAATATTCGAAGGTTAAAAGTGGAAGAAATCCGAAGATAATTCCAAAGATAAATTTCATCACATTCATAAAACTCCATCCGTCTTTCTTTTTGATCGAAAGTAGAAAAAGCACATAAATACTAACTGCCGCAGCAAAAGTTAAAAGCTTTGGAAATAGTTTTGCAAAGTCATGATTCGCGAATTCTAAACTGATAAAATCTCCAATCAGAAAGTATCCAATAAACCATATAATAAAAATTGTACAGATGATTAAGATAATATTTCGAAGAGTTTTATTCATTTCGCTTTAAGGTTTGTGTGGTATAAATATAAAAATATTCCTGTCAATAGACAGGAATACTCATACTAAAATAGATTTATTTATAAGATTTCAATAAATTCTCTAAAATTTCGCAGGCACATTCAGCTAAGTTTGTACCTGGGCCAAAGATTGCATCTGCACCATTTTGATAAAGATAATCATAATCTTGACGCGGAATAACACCTCCGACTACGATATAAACATCATCTCTACCTAATTCTTTCAATTGCTTTACAACTTCCGGAACCAATGTTTTGTGACCTGCAGCCAAAGAAGAAATTCCTAAAATATGAACATCATTCTCTACAGCTTGCTTTGCAACTTCTGCTGGCGTTTGGAACAATGGGGAAATATCCACATCAAATCCCATATCCGCAAAAGAGGTTGCAACGACTTTTGCACCACGATCGTGACCGTCTTGTCCCATTTTTGCTACCATAATACGAGGGCGACGTCCGTCTTCTTCTGCAAACTCGTCAGCTAAATTACGAGCTTCCTCAAATTTATTCATTTTACCTGCTTCCATAGCATAAACTCCTTGAATTCCTCTTGTAATTGCTTTATGACGTCCAAAAACAGCTTCTAATGCATCAGAAATTTCACCTAACGTAACACGACGACGAGCCGCTTCGATAGATAATTCTAATAAATTTCCTTCGCCTGTTTCAGCAGCTTTTGTTAATTGCGCTAAAATATCTTGAACAGCTTCGCTATTACGCTCGGCCTTAATTTGATTTAATCGATCAATTTGTTTTTGACGAACTGCTGTGTTGTCAACTTCTAAAATTTCGAACTCTTGTTGTTCTAATTTCGAGCGATAAGCATTAACACCAACAATCGCAACTTCACCAGAATCAATTTTGGCTTGTTTTTTTGCAGCAGCTTCTTCAATACGCATTTTTGGAATTCCAGCTTCTATGGCTTGCGTCATTCCACCTAATTCACGAACTTCTTGAATATATTCCCAGGCTTGATTTGCCATTTCATTTGTCAAAGATTCAATCATAAAACTTCCTCCAAAAGGATCAGCTGTTCTACAAATTTGAGTTTCTTCTTGTAAAATGATTTGTGTATTACGTGCAATACGCGCCGAGAAATCTGTTGGTAAAGCAATTGCTTCGTCCAATGCATTGGTATGCAAAGATTGTGTTCCACCTAATGCAGCAGCTAAGGCTTCGATTGCTGTACGACCAATATTGTTATAAGGTTCTTGCTCTGTTAAACTCCAACCAGAAGTCTGACAGTGTGTTCTCAACATTAATGATTTTTTATTTTGAGGCTCAAATTCTTGCATCAATTTTGCCCATAACATACGAGCAGCTCTCATTTTTGCAATTTCTTGAGGAAAATTCATTCCAATCGCCCAGAAAAATGATAAACGAGGAGCGAAGTCATCAACTTTCAATCCTGCTTCCAAACCAGTTTTTACATATTCGTAACCATCTGCAAGCGTATAAGCCATTTCCAAAACAGGTGTAGCTCCAGCTTCTTGCATGTGATAACCCGAAATAGAAATCGAATTGAAACGAGGTATTTTTTGAGAAGTATATTCGAAAATATCTGCAATAATTTTCATCGAAGGAGTTGGCGGATAAATGTATGTATTACGCACCATAAACTCTTTCAAAATATCATTCTGAATGGTCCCAGAAAGTTGATCTTGCGAAACGCCTTGTTCTTCAGCCGCTACAATGTAGAAAGCTAAAATAGGAAGAACAGCTCCGTTCATTGTCATCGAAACCGAAATTTTATCCAAAGGAATTTCATTGAACAAAATCTTCATATCTTCTACAGAATCTATTGCAACGCCAGCTTTACCTACATCTCCTACAACGCGCTCGTGATCTGAGTCGTATCCTCGGTGAGTAGCCAAATCAAAAGCAACTGAAAGTCCTTTTTGACCAGCAGCTAAATTTCTTTTGTAAAAAGCATTTGATTCTTCAGCAGTAGAAAAACCTGCATATTGGCGAATTGTCCAAGGTTGACGAACATACATAGTCGTATAAGGACCACGTAAATATGGTGCAACTCCGGGTAGAAAGTTAATCTGTTTCAGATCTTTTACATCATCGTAATTGTAATCACTTTTGACTTGTAAACTATCTAATTCAAATGACTCTATATGTGATGGATTAGAATTTAGATTTCGTTTAAATCTTAAATTCGAAAAATCTGTTTTGTGATTCATCTTGCTAAGATAAATAATTATCCATTAGATTTTATAAAATCACCAATTTTTGAAACTGCTTTTTTCAACTTTTTGTCAACAAAAGTTGAAAAAACATTTTAATCGAGTTTTTTGGTAAAATTATTGATTGAATTTGATTATCAATAAATTAAAAACGCACAAAAAATAATTATTATGAAGTTAGATTTTAACAATAAAAGCATTCCAGAAATTTTAAGTGAATTTCAGGATAAAAATACCTTTCAATGGCAAAATGATATTTTTGATTTGATGAAAAAGATCGATTCAAAAGAAGAAAAAGTTAATTTCCATTATTCGAGAGAAGATAATGTTTATATATCAAATTTTGATCCTCGATTTGTGAATGAAACATTTCATTCGTTAAATAATTTTTTAGGATTGAAAAAAGGAGATTCTACACTTTTAAGTTCATCGGTTTTAGAAAATGAAGGAGAAATTTTATTGGTTCAAGCCATAGAAGGAGGTTTTGATTTGTATTGTCATGAAGATTCGGATAAAGTGAAGATTCCATTAACAGACGAAAGTCAAGACGAAATAGGATACGCATTAAATTATGCTTATTTGACAAAGAAACAGATTGAAAACTCTTTTGAAGATTTAGCAAGAATCGAAAAAATTGCAATCGAAAGTGATGATTTGTCAGATGATTTGAAAAGTAAATTGAATGATCAAACGAAAACAACTTTTTATCAAGTTTTTACCGCGAATGGGTTTCCGATTGCAGTAAAAAAAATAGATGAAACAGATTATACTGTTTTAGATAAAATAGAACTTTCGGAAGATGAAAAAGGTAATTTAGTCTTGAATTCGCCTTACGAAAAAGAATCACTAAATTTATATAGACAGGCTGTTGTTTCGGATGATCAGAAAAAGTTTAGATGGATTTCTAGAAATGAGTGTAAGTTGAATGGGAAAGATGTGGTGAATTTAGAATTGATCGAAGAGAAATTAAAACCATATATAGATTATAATTTTATTGTGATTGCTTTTCCGAAAAAAGGATCTACAGAAGATGTAATTTCTTTGGTAATAGAAAGTCGATTTGCAGAACATGTTGATATTCCAAAAAGTGAATTAGAATCTTATGAAGTTCCGCAACAAACATTTTTTATCGGAGATTTCCCGAAAAGTAATGATAAAGCAGCTATTAGAGCAGAATTAATTAGATTGTTGAAAGAATCTAACGAAAATAATTAATTAAAAAAGGGATACGATGTCATCGTAT
>NZ_JAOCFS010000002.1:0-302798 GCF_029842105.1 Empedobacter sp. GD03797 | reverse complement strand
TATAATCTATTTTTAAGGACCGTTTTTACGGTCTTTTTTATTATTATTTATGTTTTAAATCTTCGCGATAAGGACTAAAACTATCAATCAAAATACCTTCTTCCAAACATATAACACCATGTTCTACCATTGGTTGTGCAAAAAAACCATCACCTTTTTTTAAGACTTTTGTTTCTTTATCAATTGTTACACTAAAAATACCTTCTGCAACATAAGTAATTTGTGAATGAAAGTGTTGATGTAAAATACCAATTGAATCTTTATCGAATTTTACAATAACCATCATGATCTGAGAATTATAGCCGATAAATTGTCGACTAATTCCATTTTCCAAATTTTCCCATTCAGAATTCCCATCAAAAAATAAATCTTTTTTATATTCCATTCTTATTTGAATTTTTTTACATACTTTTCCAATCCGATATTTAGCTTGATCAGTTCTTTAACCGCTAATTTCGAAACTTCTTCGGCTCCAAGTTTTGATAGATGCGTATCATCGTCTTTACCTTTTGGATAATAATCAATTTCATTTGGTTGATAATGTAAATGCAATTTTTTAGAGTTTTCTGGACCATATTTTATTTCCAATTTCTCTGTTAAATATTGCATATCAACAAACGGAACATCCAAATCTTTTGCAACATTTCGCACAATCAAAGGATATAAACCATGTGTATCAACCAAAACGCTTTTTTCATTAAAATTTCGACGAACAATAGAAGTCATTAAAATCGGAATAGCACCTTTTGCTCTTGCTTCTGTAATGTATTGTTCCAAATTTGCGCGATATTGAGTGACAGGGTTTGTGTAACGAACAGAATCTTCAATTTTTTGATCGTTATGTCCAAATTGAATAATTACGTAATCACCTTTTTTCAATTGATTCTGAACTTTTTTCCATCTTCCTTCTGTTCTAAAACTTTTCGAACTTCTTCCATTTGTCGCATGATTCTGAATTTCTAAATCAGAATTCATTAACTCAGGCAAAAGTTGTCCCCAGCCATGTTCAGGATTTTTAGTTGGATTTTCTTTATTCGCCATTGTCGAATCTCCAACAAGGAATAAGGTTCTTTTTTGTGCGAATGATATGCTAAAAAACAAGCATAAAATCGTTGATAAAATTATTTTTTTCATGTTAATTTTGTTTTGGATTCCATCCGTTAAAAATATTCTCGATGGTATATTTTTGTATTTCTTTTTCGGTTAATTGATGCGACCAATTTGTTCTTTTTTGAGGATTATTTCCTAAACCTTTACTTTTATATTCTGCATAATAAGCCGTTTTTTCTTTATCTGGAAACATTGCATCACCTTTCCATTCGTTCCAGCCAATAGGAAGAATATGTTTTCCCATTTCGGTATGTATAAAAACTGTTTTGGCAAAAGGACGCCAAGGTCTTCCCAAATAAACTTTTGTCAAATTGTCTTCTGCAATAAGGCTACAATTGAAAAATACATAACCAAATTCTCGATCTTGATGTGTTGCAGCAGCTGTAATGTAAGAATTAGCCAAACTTTTTATAATACATTGCTCAAAAACGGCAATTGCTTCACCAAAAATAAAATCTGTCGTTCCTTCGATATAACAATTTTGATAATATTGACGACTTCTATTTGTTGCAGTGTACAATGTATCTTGACATCCTAATAATCGAATATTTTTTGCCACAAATTTATCGCCTTCCACATGCAACGCAACTGCTTGTCCTTGGTTACAACTTTCGTTTTGAATCGTAAGATTTTCTAATTGTATTTCATCTGCTTCAACCAAAAAAGTATAGGAAGTATAGGTAGTCATTTTTTGATTGGTTAAACCATCAATTTTTCCAGAAAAATCATTATTCGTGATAATAGTTTTCTCCGAATTTTCTCCTTTTATTGTTATTTTATGTTTCCAAGAAGGAATTCTAATTTTTTCGTGATAAACACCATTTTTAACAAGAATCAACGCTTGATCAGGTCCTAAATCTCTCAAAGAATTAATCGCTTCTTGAATAGATGTAAAATCTGCTTGTTGATCTTTTGCAACAGTAATTGTTTTGTATTGAGCATTTACATTGATAAAGATGAAATGTAAACAAACTATAAAAATGAATTGAATGATTTTCATTTGTTAAATCTTTTCGTTAAAAAATCAATAATGTAATGTTTCGTTTCATCAAACCAAGGATTCATTAACCAAAAAGAATGAGGCGAATTCTCTATTTCGTGTGCTTCATTTAGAATATGATAATCGTTTAATTTTTTCATCATATCATCTCTACCAGCTCGAAATCTTGGTTGCGAACTATTGATAAATAGAGTAGGAGGCGTTTTAGAATTCACATATTCCAAAGGCGAAGCTTCTTTCCAAAGTTCAAAATTATCTTGTTTCGTATAACCGAAAAAATAACTAGCATAAGACCCTTCTTCAGCTTCGGGATGAATAAAAGAAACAATTCCATCAACATTAATAATTGCAGCAATTTTCTTTGATTTTACGCCGTAAAGTGTTGCCAATTGAGCACCAGCAGAAGCGCCAAGAATAACGATTTTAGATTGATCGAGTTTATATTTTTTGCGATTCTTTCTCAAATAATTAACTGCATCATCCATATCTTCTAAAGGAGCAGGAAATTTTGCAACATCACTTAATCTATAATTTATAGCCATGGTTACAAAACCAGCCGAAGCCAAAGCTTGAGCCATTGGTTTTTGATTTTCTTTGCTACCCGAAATCCAACCTCCACCATGTACAAGAACAATTGCTATAGAGGATTTAGTTTGATTTTTTGGTTGATAAATATCTGCTTTTAATTGATGTTTTTCTTGATAAATTATATCCTCAAACGCATTAATATTTTCGAAATTTTTAGAAGAAATTGGCGTAATAAAAGGATAATTTTTCTTTAATTTTTCGTAAGTCGTTTCGATTGTATAAGGCGAAGCCTTCGGTCTCTCAACTTGACCGAAGGCTATCACCATATGCATCATAAAAACAAACAAAATCTTTTTAATTGATAACTGCATTCTTTTTGACTTCTTTAGAACTTGTTACATTCTTCTTATCAAATGCTTTTGGTAACTTGATTTTATCAGATTCATTACCAATAATCTTAATTTCTGGAGTTGTAGCAGACTTGAATTCAGTAGTGCTTAAATCAACATTTTTACTGTTAAAAATTGTGACTGCTTTTCCGTCTTTGTAATTGAATTTTACATTTTTCAGTTGAATTCCATCAGCGTCAATAATACTTAAAGCTTTTTTCGTGTCGAAAGTTGAATTTTCAACCACAATATTTTTAATATTCATTTCCGCAAGTCCCATGATAAACAAGGCTTCGTGAGAACTTACAACATTAATATTTTTGAAAAATATATTTCGAATTGTAGGAGTTTCCTCAGTTACAGGAACTTTTTTATCATTTCTTTTTTCGTCATCCGCATTTTGATCATCTTCTACAATCGGAGAATTCCCTTCGTAAAACATGTTAAAACCAATTGCTTGCGCAGGAATATTAATCATATCAATATTAGAGATGTAAATATTTTCGATTAATCCACCACGACCACGAGTTGTTTTGAATCTTAAACCAATATCTGTTCCGATAAAAGTTGCACCAGAAACATGAACATTACGAACGCCACCAGACATTTCGCTACCGATTACAAATCCGCCGTGCGCATGATAAACCGTATTGTTTTTGATAATGACATTTTCAGTAGGAATTCCACGATCGCGTCCATCTTTATCTTTTCCAGATTTGATACAAATTGCATCATCACCCACATCAAACGTATTGTTGTAAATCAACACATTTTTACAAGATTCTAAATCCAATCCATCTCCATTTTGCGAATACCAAGGATTTCTAACATTCAAATTTCGAATGATAATATTCGAACTCATTAATGGATGAATGTTCCAAGCAGGTGAATTTTGAAACGTTGGACCATCTAAAAGTACACGATCCGAATTAACAATGCTAACCATTACTGGACGTAAAAAATCTCTTACTTTAATTAGATCTTCTTTGCTAATTTTATCAGGAACATTAAAGTTAGAACTGCTGATATAACCTAATTTAGAGCCTTCGCTTGGAAACCACGTTTTTTTATCATCTGATAAAACTCCGCCAGACGCAACTAGATTTTTCCATTGAGAATCTGTCATTTTACCCTTCTTTACAAAACGCCACGCATCACCATTTCCATCGATTGTTCCATTTCCTGTAATCGCAATATTCTGCGCATTTTTAGCAGAAATAGGAGAAGCAGTACGCGTTGTATTTAATCCTTCGAAACTTGTTTCAACTAAAGGATAATCGTTAAAATCTTTACTAAAAATCAATAAAGCGCCATCTTCTAAATGTAAATTGATATTACTTTTAATTTCGATAGGTCCACTCAACCAAATTCCGCGCGGAATAACAACTTTTCCTCCACCTTTCGCACTTGTTTCTGAAATAGCTTTGTTGATTGCTTCTGTATTTTTGAAAATCCCGTCCGATTTTGCACCATATTGTGCAATTGAAACAACACGATTTGGAAACGAAGTTTCTTTTACTTTCGGCATATTGAACTCAATATCCTTGTAAATATTCTCATCAACTTGAGCTGATAAATGAGTAGAACAAACAATCGCTAAGGCAACTGTAAGTAGTTTTATGTATTTTTTCATTATTTAATGTTTTTGTTTTGAATGATAGTTTTGAATTCTTTGAAAACAATTGATGCGATAGCTTTTGCACCTGCAATTTGAAAATGTGTGTTATCTTTTTGTCCATTTGGATAAGCATCGAACAAATTCGCTTCAAAATTCATGAAATAGGTTTTTGTTACATATTCTTGTCCTTTTTGGCTAAAAAAATCCATTGATAATTGATTCAAATCTAAGAATGCAACATTTTTTTCTTTTGCAATTTCTTTTGCGACAAATGGATATTCGCCATGTACATTTTCTAACTTTCCATTTTTCCAAGGATAATTTCTCGCAACAGGACTTAGAATAATCGGAATTGCACCTTTTTCTCTCGTTTGATCCACATATAATCTCAAAAATTCCTTGTAACCTTCTAAGTTTACAAATCGTTCTGGTTTATCTTCGGCGGCATCATTATGTCCAAATTGAATCAACACATAATCACCTTTTTTTAGTTGTGAATAAACCTCTCGCCATCTACCTTCTTGAAAAAAAGTACGCGTACTTCGACCACCTTTTGCTTTATCTTTGACGATGATATTTTTATTCGCTAAATGCTTTACATCTTGTATGCTATCTTTTGCAAAAAATGGTTGAAATTCTTGTCCCCAACCAGCAATTGGATATCTGTTTTTCATATAGTTTTTATCCGGATCATAATCGCCTGTATAATCTGCAACAGTTGAATCTCCGATTAAGAAAATGGTGATAGATTTTCCTTTTTGTGCATGACAAAAACTTGACAAAGTAATGAAGCAAATCAAGGTATATAAAAATTGTTTTGTCTTCATTATTTCTCGTTTTTATCTATTCTGAACCAATCAAAATCAGCATAACCACCACGTTTCGCATCTTGAGAACTTATACTATATACACCAACTTTTGCTCCAATCCATTTTCCTGGTTTAGCTTGAAATGGATCTCCGATTGATGTATATTTTTTTCCGTTTTCACTAAAACTAAATTGACAAATTCCGTTTGGTTCGCTCACTTTTACTTTCAAGAAAACTTCATTAGTTGATAATTTTACTTCGGATAGAATTTTTTCTGGATTATTTTTCTCTGCTTTTTCTGCACGAATCAATTGTAAATAATAGCCATCTTTTTTATTTGTAATAACCAAAGATTGATAATCTGTTCCCATGATTAATAAACCAGCAGTTTTCTCTTCTGTAGCATCTTCAGGCGTAAGTTTTACTTTCGTTGAAGCTGTGAAATTTGGTGCAGGAAATTTCTGCGTTAACAAATTAGGAACTGTCCAAAGATTATTCGAATTTTCAGGAACTTTGATCGAGAAAAGACGAAGAAAGTTTTGGTTTGCTAATTTACTGTACCATACAATTGAAGGATTTGCGCTCCATTGCCATTGTAATCCGATATCGTTTCCTTTAAATTCATCCGTTTCCGAAGGATTTATAATTTCAGATTTATTCGAAATTTCAGGTTTTTTATACGTTAAAACTGGTTCTCCAATTCCATTTTTATCTTGATCGATACCAATAAATGGCCAATCGTTGATCCACTTCATCGGTTGAAGGTGAACAATTCGTCCGTAAGTGTCCGCATCTTGAAAATGATAGAACCAATCTTCTCCATTTTTTGTATCCACCCAAGCACCTTGATGAGGTCCATTGACAGTTGATTTTCCTTGTTCTAAAACAATTTTTTCATCATAAGGTCCATAAATATTTTTTGAACGTAAAACCAATTGCCAACCAGTTGCTACACCACCTGCAGGAGCAAAAATATAATAATAACCGTTGCGTTTATAGACTTTTGGACCTTCGACAGTTGGATGATTTTCGTGTCCATCGAAAATATGTTTTCCTTTATCTAAGACTTTTGTTCCTTCCGCATTCATTTTTTTGATTGTCAAAAGGCTTTTTATACCAGCGCGACTTCCTGCCCAACCATGTACGATATAGGCATTTCCGTCTTCATCCCAAAACGGACACGTATCAATAATACCTTTTCCTTCTTCAACTAAAACAGGATCTTCCCATTTTCCAAATGGATTTTTGGTTTTGACCATATAAATTCCGAAATCTGGATCGCCCCAATAAATATAATATTCGTTGTTATGAAATCTGATACTCGGCGCCCAAACACCATCACCTCTTTTTGGCGTGCTAAAATGTTTGATAGGAAAAACATCGGGTAGGGCATGATTGACCAATTTCCAATTAATCATATCAGTTGAATGTAAAATTGGTAAACCCGGCGCTTCATTAAAACTGGAAGCCGTCATGAAAAAATCATCACCGACACGAATTGCATCAGGATCAGAATAATCTGCATATAAAACAGGATTTTTATACGTTCCGTTTCCTAAATCTGATACCCAAACATTTGATTTTTGAGCGTGTATTGGCAAGAAATTTAATCCTAATAATGATAGGAGAATTAATGTTGATTTCATGGTGATTAACGATTTAATTCTAATGCAGCTAATATAAATGGTCCAGTTCCTTTTGGATCATTTGCTCTTATTTCTTCATTGATGTAATACTCGTAAGAACCATCACGATAAGGATTTCCTCCTAAACCAGCAACAGCACAGCATTTTTCTAAACTTACAATACCTTTTTCATCGACTTGAATAAATTCTTTTAAAATTCCTTCAAATCCATTTTTGGCATTTTTCATGTATGATTTTGGCAAATAACCTTTGTTAACACCTTTCGCTAACGTATAAACGTACATCGAAGAACCCGTCGCTTCCAAATAATTACCTGTTCTATTTCCTTGATCCAAAACTTGATACCAAGTCCCCGAAGAATGTTGAACCTTCACAATCGCTTCTGCATATTGATTAAGGTATTTGATTAATTTATCACGACCTTGATAATCTTTTGGCAAATAATCTAACACATCAACCAAAGCCATTCCGTACCAACCCATTCCTCTCGACCAGAAGTGTTGAGAAAGGCCTGTTGTACTATTTGACCATTTTTCTTTTCTGCTTTCGTCCCAACCATGATAATATAAACCAGTTTTTGGATCGCGATTATATTTTTCGATTAAGTCAAATTGTAAAACAATTTTATCGTAAGATTTTTTCGCTTCTGTTGCGCTCTGAAATTTTGTTGCATATTTTGCATGAAAAGGTTCGGCCATATAAACACCATCTAACCACATCTGATTTGGATAGATTTTTTTGTGCCAATATCCGCCTTCCGTTGTTGTTGGTTGTTGTTCTAATTGCTTATCCAACGTTTCCATTGCAATTTTGAAACGATTTTCTTTTGTTTTTTCATATAAATCAAAAATTGCATCACCAGATTTGATCATATCTAAATTATAATTCTCGAATTTATACGTATCAATTTTTCCGTTCGAATCAATCATTCTATTTGCATAATCGTAGATATAATTATAGACCGTTTGATTATTTGTTTGCTCATATACTTTGTACATAGCGTCTAAAACCAATCCATTTGTATAACTCCAACGTGGTTTTTTTTGAAAATCTAAAAGCGTAGGATCAGGGAAACGAATAGTCTCTGAAATTGCCATTCGTTCTGACCATTTTAATTTTGGATTGACAAGAATATCTTCTGTATTTTTTTTCTGACTGATACAAGACGTACTCGAGATTATCATCAAACCACAAACCGTTGTTTTTAAAATGTTTTTCATCATCAACTATTTATAAACGATTAGACTTTTCTAATTGAACCAATTTCGAATTCAAATCATTGTAGAATTCAGTTTCATTTTTAAGTCCATTTGGTTCTTGTGCCCAAGCTGCCAAAATATAATATGTCATTGTTTTGGTTGTCGGTTTGAAAACGATTAAATGATCATCTTTTCCATCAACTAATTTTTCTACCTCATCCGATTTATAGAAAATTGCCATTCCAAGCAAATCATTTTTGTCAACTAAAGTTTGTTTTCCGTAAGTTGCGATATATCCCCAATTTCCATTTAAGCTTTTCTTTTGCTTCAACGGAATATTTTTGAATTTCACCAAACCAGTTGTTAAACCATTCGTTAAGACAGAAGTTTTCAATTCAAATTTAGAAAAACGATCATAAGGATAAATTGAAACTTTCGCTTTTACATCTGTTGTATGATTATCAGTTTTCCATTTAGAATAATCAATTTCAAAACTCGAAACATTTTTACTGTTTTTTATTTTGATATATGTGTTTTCAACTTGATGCAAATGCGCAACTGTATCATTCACTAATCGTCCAAAACCACCAATTCCAAGCGATTTACCAGCTTTCAAGATATCTTGTCCCCAAGGAAGAGGTTCGTGATAAGAATCAAAACCATCTTGTCCAACATCTTGTAAAACTTGTGTTTTCACTTTTTTTCCAAAAATATCAACCGCATTTCTCCAATCCAAATACAAGCGGTAACCAACATTTTGATTTTCCCAACCTGGACCTTCGTATCGAATATCAAAAGCATGATCGGTATGTTGAGGATCAAGTGTATGTTCTTGTACATTTCGAAATGTTCCGCCTTCATATTCTTTATGACCTCTTTTTCCATCTACCCATTTTCCGCCTTCTTTTATAGAAATTTCTGAATAGGTAAATCCATTGTTTTCATGTTGAACCAATCTGTTACTACAAGAAGTGACAAGGATTAATGTTGTTATTGTGGCAATAATTTTTTTCATACGTATTAATTTTTAAAATTAGTAAGGAGTTTAATTGACGATCCAATCACCTAAAACATTCTTTTTAGAGAATGCTAAAGCTTCTTGAGCAGTTAATTGACGACTCCATTTAACTCTTTTATTTGCGATATGTTTACCAGTAGATTTGTATTCGGAGTAGCGTGTTGTAGATTCATTTGCAACTTTTCCCCAATTGTTCCAACCTTCTGCTTTAACAGACAAATCCATGTCACAATTGATAAAAGCAGTTTGAGCAAAAGGTCGCCAAGGTCTTCCCAAATGATGAGAATCTTGATTGTTTCCTGAAATTTTACAATTCTCGAAAACGAAACCGTATTTCTGATCTTCTGTCGTTGATGCCGCTGTAATGTATCCTTTCCCTTTATTATTTAGCTGACAGTTCTCAAAATAAGCGGTTCCTGCTCCGAAAATGTAATCGACTGTACCTTCGATGTAACAGTTGTTAAAATATTGTCTGCTTCCGCTTTTCACCAAATACAACGTATCTTGATTTCCTAAAAATCGACAATTTGTAAATTTTATTTTATCTGCATCAACGCGAACAGCAACAGCTTGTCCAACTTCGCCTGCACTATTTTCGAATGTTATATTTTCGGCTGAAAAATTGTCTCCAAAAATAAAATATGAAGCCGAACCAGATGTTCCAATTTCTTGACCAATATTATTTAATTTTGATGCGTAATCATCATATGTCAAAATGGTTTTGTGTTGATCTTCACCAATAAAATTAATCATTGTTTTAGAAGGAGGTAAAGTAATTTTTTCTTTATAAACTCCATTTTTGATCAAAACTTTTACAGGAACTCGACTAAAATCGGGTAGTGCTGCGATTAATTCTTGAATAGTTTTGAATTGCCCTGAACCATCTTTTGCTACAATAAAATCATAATCTTTGACTTTGTTATTTGCTGAATTAATCTTTTCTGAAACTAACGATTCTGCATAAACTTCTAAATTGGTATATTGACTTGATAAATTGTAACCGTTTGCATCATTAATACCAACTTTCAAATTATTTCTTTTCTCCCATTCATCGTCCATTCCATCCTGATCTGTATCTGTAGGAATATTGTATGTTTTTAACGTAGGAAATCCGCCAACTTCTGATTGACTATCGATAATTCCGGTGATATTTTTTGGATATCCGTTTGTTAAATAACCAATTAATCGATTATCAACTTCATCGCGTTTTAAACTTGCTCCAGCATGTGCTTGAACCATTTTGTAGGCATTTTCAGCAGAATGAGTGATAATTTCATTTTTACCAAATTCAGTTTCAGCTTTTGCTTTTAATGGCTCATCTGCTTGTACACCGCCATTCCAGTTATTTGCTGTTATATCAGCATAACCTTCTACAAAATTTCCGTTGACATAAAATTTACCATATGGAATAGAAGGATTTACAATTCTATTTTTATGTTTTGTGGCTAGACCAAATTTGAAATAATTATTAATCAAATTATATTTTCCATTTTCTCCACCATAAATAGAATTTGCGCCCCAATTATAAATTACATTATTACGAAAATCAACCATTTCATCTTCAGGATTCACCGTTGATTCTGAACCACTAAAACGAGGATTTCGACTATTGTTACTCATAATTAGATTGTGGTGGAAACTTGCAGGCTCACCACCCCAAATTCCACCATAACCATGCGCTCCTTTTATATGGACAGATTTATTAAGAGCTTCTGATATGATAGACCATTGAATTGTAAGATTTTTGACACGATAAAACGAGATGTTTTCATCTGTAGCCCAACTTACCGAACAATGATCTATAATTATATTTTGTGCATTTCGACCACCTAAAGCATCACCTTCTACTTTTGCTAAATCGCCTAAACGAAATCTCATGTAACGAATAATTACATTATCAGATTTGATGGTTACAGGATAATTTGAAACGGTAATTCCATCTCCAGGAGCAGTTTGTCCAAGAATAGAAATATTTCCGTAATTAATATCCAAAGGTGATTGTAATACAATGTTTCCGGAAACAGCAAAAACGATTGTTCTGCTCAATTTTTTCTGAATTCCGTATCGTAAACTTCCTTTACCAGAATCGTTGAGATTTGTGACAATATAGACTTCTCCACCTCGTCCGCCAGAACTATACCTGCCATATCCTTCGGCAGAAGGAAAAGCAGGTAAATTCTGTGCAAATAAACATGAGTGAATTAAAAATATAAATGTAATTGCGATGTGTGATTTCATTCTTTATCGTTTAATTAATTCCACCATCTTGGATCTCCAATCGCAGCACCTGTAGAAGATGCAGTTCTTAATGGAGAATTGACTGGTAATGTAAAATCAATTGTTGTATTTGTCCAATTTAGAGCATTTTCTTGATTATTTGTAGAAGTTACTCCAGTTGGAAAAACAAGTTTTTGTAAATCAGCAGCTTTACCATTCGTTAAATTATAGAAATTGTTGAACGTAAAAACAGCTGTACTTGAAGTCGCTAAACGAATTAAATTATTACTCGATAAACTTCCTCCAACCCTTGGCGAATTTGCAATAATATTATTGGTAAAATTAGCTTTGATAGGCACGTTATTGTTGTCTAATAGAGGAAAAGAAGAACTTTGTCCAAAACTGTTAATCGTACAATTGTTGACATTAATTGTTGCGTTTGCAGATGGCGTAGTAATGCTTTCTCTGTATCGAATAAATAAATCTCCAACTTCTGTAAATGTTGAATTTTCGATATTAACTTCGTTAAAAACTAATTTATCTAAATGTAAAAATCCGTAAGATGAAGCTGGGAAATTTTTGAAGAAAGAATGTTTAATTTCAAATTTATCCATTACATATCCGCTATTTGGACCTCTATTTGCTCTGAAAGCTGAGGTTTTAACATTGCTTACAACACAATTTTCAATCGATACATTTGCAAAATTAGCCTTCGCACCATTGCTACTGTTGCTTGTCAAATTGATTAAATAATCTGCCGTATTTGCGCTTCCATCTAATTCGATATTCTTTAGATGTAAACCAGCTCCAGTATCATTTAACGTAAATTCTTTGAAAGAAACTTTTGTGTCTTCTGGATTTCCAGAAATTCCAATCAATGAAATTTTCTTCGCATTAATCGTGAATAATTTATCGCCAGAATCATATTTTCCAGGATTTAATCCAATGATATCACCATCTTTTGCATTGTTAATCAAGGTGATTAAATCATCGCCAGAGTTAGCAATAACACTATAACTTGTAGATGATTTTGTCGTGAAATTCTGAGAACCAACGCTTGTATTTCCTTTATAAATTTCGACTGTATATCGTGTGCTTGGATTAAGTCCTTTTGTTGTTTTAAGTCCAGCAGCTGCTTCGCTACTTGTGATTTGACTTACAATAGGATCGCCAACATAAACAGGATCTTGACCAGAAACTTGGGTATAAGCTTGAAATCTCAATTCAGTTACTCCAGAAGTTACGTCCCAACTAACCGTTGCTTGATTTTCCAGAATATTTGGATCATAAATAGGATGCAAAATTTGGATTCCAATAATTTTAATTCGCTTACTAACAGACCAGTGAGACTCTGGTCTGTTTTCATAAGCATTTGTTTTAACACGTATAAAGAAATTTTTTCTCACGGGAATTTCTTGATCCGTAATAACAACTCCAGCAGAATCTGTTTTTTTAGTTAAAATGATATCTTTTGGATTTGTAAACAACGAATCGCTCGAAACCTCTGTTGTGTAAGTTTCGTCAATATTATTAGTGTATAGAGAAGGTGACCAAGTGACTTTTGTTTCTGTTTCAAAATTTTCAACAGATAAAGACAATGGTGTAAACATTCTCATTGGATCGTTAGATTCTGATTGAAATTCATCATCATTACAAGAGATTACAGCATTTGCAGAAAGTAATACTGCTCCTATAATCAATATTTTACAAAAAGTTTTTTTCATAATAATTGTGTTTTAGTATCCGTAATCTTGTGTTAAATTATAATTTGTATTGATGATATCTTGATAGATTGGTAACAATTCTGAATGATTTGGTTTGTAATATTGTAACCAACCTTTTCGCTCGTCGTTAATCATTGTTGCAGCCATTCCTGTTTGCCAGTTTATGCGTGTATATCCCGTTGGAGTAGAAGCAACAGAAGGAGTGTAGAACAATTCTGTTTTATCATTTCCAACAAAATAAGTATCTAAACTCAAAACAGTTTTTTGGGCTGTCTGTGTTGGATCGTATTTCCCAATTTTGTAATAGATGTATTTAGGTACATTGGCATATTCTCCCGTTCCATCTAATAAATTTTGCAATTTAGCACGAGTTTCTGTTACTACTTGACCTAAAAGATTCCATCTGATTAAGTCATATTTTCGGATAGATTCTCCACCAAATTCCAATAATCTTTCGTGTACAATTTGCTCAAAAAATCCTTGGTAGCCATTCGCTGTAACTGCAGGCATTTTATCAGGATTGTTTGCATAAGCTCTAGCTCTAACTTCTCTCAAAGCATCTATTGCAGCAGCTGTTGGTCCACCGTTTAATTCATTTTCTGCCTCAGCAAACATTAATAAAACATCTGCAAAACGCATAATTGGCCAATTGATTCCAACATTTTGAGAAGGACCTGTTACTTTTGTCCAAGATTTTCTAAATTTTCCGTCTGTTAAAGCATCAATTTTTACCACTTGTGTTAAATCATCAGCATTAATTTCGAATGCATTGATTGTGACATCTCGTCTTTGATCATATTTATCAAATTCATAAAAATAAGTTGGTAAAGCATTGATTCCACCGCCACCATTCCATTTAGAAGCTGCGTTATGACGCAATCCGTTGTAATAACCAAGTTTACTATCTGTTCGTGCATTTCCACCGAAAGCACCAACTTGAAAAATCATTTCGTTTGTGTTATCCATGCGACCTTCGTGAATAGCACGGAAAACATCTTCGTAATTTGGATTGATGTTATGGCTTCCACGTTGTTGCATAATGTCAAACGTTTCGTTACGAGCAATTTGATAATATTTTTCTGGATTTGCTCCTTTAACCATCTGTATCGGTTGTCTTCTTAGTGAATATCCAGCTCTAGCAAGTGCAATACGAGCACGTAAGCCTTTCACAAAAGCTTTTGTGATACGTGTTGTAGGATCTCCAGATTCGGCTCTCCAAGGAATAACTTTTGAAGCTGTTTCTAAATCATTTAATAAAACCTCATACACTTCATCACGATCAGTTTTCGGAAGGAAAATATGTTCGTATTGAGAAGATGGTTTATCTTGAAATGGAACATCTCCAAAGTTTCGGATTAATTCGTAATAATATTGCGCTCTTAACGTCAATGCTTCTCCGTAATATCTGTCCATTAACTTTTTGTCGCTATCACTTCCAGATTTGTAGATATCAGATGTCGGAATATTATAGATTAATAAATTCGCTCTTTCAATTCCTGTGTATAATTGACGGAAAGGTTTGTCTAATTCTGGATTTGTAGGACAAGCATTATACATACTAATTCCACGACGATCATTACAATTGTAATCACCAGATGTTTTGAAATCATCAGCTGCTTGTCCAATGATAGAAGAAATTCTGTTTCCGTAACCATTGTCACCAGCCAATTGATTGTATACACCAACCAAAGCGGAGTAGGTATAACTTGCATCGTTGTAAACTTCTATTTCGGAAGTGTTGGAAGGGCTACTAACATCCAAATAATCATCACATGATGTTGTTGTTAATAAAACGATGCTAACGCCTAATATTTTTATAAATGTTTTTGTTTTCATTTTTAGTGTGTTTTGAGATTAGAAAGTAACATTAATACCTGTTAAGAAAAATCTGCTTCGTGGATAGGCAGCATAATCAACTCCAGGAGTTAAAGGACTTGTACGTCTTGTATTTGCTTCAGGATCATAACCTGAATAACCAGTAATTGTAAATAAATTATTGATTGTTGCGTAGATTCTTACTTTGCTAATAAATTTCGTTTTTGCTAACATATCTTCTGGTAAAGAATACCCAACTGTAACATTGCTTAATCTTAAATAAGATCCATCTTCGATGGCATAAGAATGTAAAATATAGTTTCCAGAAGGAGGTGACCAAAATGTAGCATTTGCGTTTAAAGCTTCTAATTGTGTAGGATCTGTTACTCGATTTCCGTTGTCGTCAAAATTTCTCCAAGCTCCAGCAACAGCTTTTAACATATTATTGTCGCGGTATAAATATTGTGTTGTAAATTCAACTTTATTGGCATTGTAAACTTTATTTCCAACAGAATAAGTGAAGAACATACTAAGATCGATGTTTTTCCATTGAAATTGTTGATTAAATCCACCATAGAATTTTGGTTGAGCATTTCCTAACACTGTTTTATCATTGTCATCAATTATTCCATCGTTATTTAAATCTTTCAATTTTAAATCTCCAGGTCTAACATCTTTTGAACCTAATGCCGCAGCAGAATTGCTTGCAACACCAGCTTTCAACGTATATTTTTGAGTTGATGGATTGTAATCAAAATCGCTCACTTTGTACCATCCATCTGTTACGTAACCATAGAATTGTCCAATAGGTTTACCTACTTCAACTTTGAAATCTTGCAAATTGTTTACCCATCCAGATGATTGATAATAATATTGTAGACCATCACCAGTTACATCTTTACCTAAAGATTTGATAACATTTTGATTATGAGAAATATTGAAGTTTATATTCCATTTGAAATTTTTAGATTTCGCAATATCAGCACCTATTGTAAACTCAATTCCTTTGTTTTCCGTTTCACCAGAGTTTTGGTATTGGTATTCGTATCCACCTGTTTGAGGAATTTTAGCCAATAATAACAAATCTTTTGTATTTGTTACATAAGCATCAATACTACCATAAACACGTTTATTGAATAAAGTATAATCTAAACCAATATTTTTAGAAATTGTTTTTTCCCATTTCGCACCCGAATTTGCCAACCTTTCATTAGGTGCTAAACCTGGAACTACAGCATTATCAAATGAATATCCCCAGTTACTTGAACTACTAAAGAATGTTGAATATAAGAATGGCTCGATGCGATTATTACCCGAAGTACCATAGCTTAAACGTAATTTTAATTCGTCAATCCAAGAAGAATCTTTTAAGAAATTTTCTCTTGCAACATTCCAAGCAAAAGAAGCAGAAGGGAATGTCGCATAGCGATTATCAGGAGAGAAAACACTCGATCCGTCTGTTCTGACAGAAAGCGTTAACATATATTTTTTATTGAACGAATAATTAACTTGCCCAAAAAACGAAGCCAATCGATCTACATTTACTGATGTCGAAACTGGATCTTGAACCATTCCTGCTGGAGGAACCGCACTTTGTAAATTAGAAAATGCTTGATGAGCCAAAATATTTTTTGGTAACCATTTGATATATGTTCTTGATGTTTCTCCGTCTGTTTTTACAATTTCTTGTCCAATCATCACATCTAATTTATGATTAGAACCTAATTTCGGTGAATATTGTAATGTATTTGAATTAGAGATTCTTCTTGTTTGACTTGCGCGTAGATCAACCACAGGAAGATTAGCGTTTGCCATTGCGACACTTGTGATATTCCCATAAAAGCTATTGTCATTACGATCTGTTTGTACATAACCAAAAACAGATTTGAAGGTTAATCCTTTAACAATTTGCCAAGACAAATAACCATTCATCAAAAGGTTTTGTCTTTCGTCTTCTCTTACTTCATTATTCGCTAACAAAACAGGACTTGTAAGGTTTGTTTGCGCGTAATAATCTGGATCGAAGAAGTCTACGTATGACTCGTTTCCTGGAGCAGCAAAAGGTTGATATCTCACTGAATTACGAAGTCTGTTATTTGATTGAGAACCTGTATTTGATGTACCAGGTCCCATGATTTTATCTTTACTATATCTAAAACTAACGCCAGTTTTTACTTTGTCGCTGATTTTATGATTTAATTTGAAGTTTGCTAAATTTCTTTTGTAACCAGAATTTAGCATAATTCCATCTTCGTTGATGTGATTTAAATTTAAACTGAAATCAGTCGATTTATTTCCACCAACAAGCGAAACGTTATGATTTTGAGAAAAAGCTTTTCTTCCAAAAACTTCTTCTTGCCAATCTCTCGCTTCCATACTTTTATAGATGTCAATATCGCTAAAATCTCCATATCTTTTTCTAAAAGAATTTGCTAATTGTTCATCATTATTAATATTATACAATTCATACTGATAACGTACAAATTCATATGGAGTCATTACTTCTAATTTATTCTGAATTTCTCTAAATCCAGTGTAATTAGAGTAAGTAACTTGTGTAGGCATGTTAAAACCACTTTTTGTCGTAATAAGTACAACACCATTTGCACCACGCGCACCATAAATTGCAGTAGAAGCAGCATCTTTCAGAACATCAATACTTGCAATTTCTTGAGGAGATAAAATAGATAAAGCATTTTCTACTTGTATTCCGTCTACGATATATAGAGGGCTGTTGTCTTGTGTAATCGATGTACCTCCGCGAACTTTAATTGTAACATCAGCTCCTGGCGCACCTTCGGACATACTAACTTGTACACCAGCCAATCGACCTTGTATCGCTTCAGCAGCAGAGTTTACCGCCATATCTTTTATTTGATCTGCATTTACACTTGCCACAGAACCTGTTAATTCATCACGTGTTACAGTTGTATATCCAATTACAACAACTTCATTTAGATTTTGTTGTTCTGTTGCAACAAGATCTTTCAGTTTTATATCGATTATTCCTTTTTTATTAACAGGAATAGTCTGTATTTCATAGCCATCATAGGTAATGGTTAAAGTCGAATTATCTGGAACAACAATTTCATAAAAACCATTTTCATCTGTAATTGTTTCGTATGTGGTCCCATCTACATAAATATCTACTCCATTTAGTGGAGAATTATCAATAGATGATTTAACTGTTCCGGAAACTTTTATTTCTTCCTGCGCAAAACTCGCGATTGGTAGAAGCAAAAGCGTGAATAATTTAATTTTTGATATCCTCATATGTATGGTTTTGTGTTTCTTTTCAAACTGTGTCAATTATTAAGTTGCAATATAATGTAATCGATTGCAATAATAAATTTAAAGGTGTACAGAGAACACTAAAATATAACTATTTTTTTTAAAAAAAATATAAACTTTAAAATTTATAAAAAAAATATTTTAACTTTTGTTAATTGTTGATAATCAAAATTATATATAATATAAATTATCATATATAATGATTGAGTATGCAATAATCAAGAGATGACTTTTTAAAAAATGTATAAATTTGTGTTAGTTTTTTCTAATTCTTTGATTTTAGACTTTTAAATATTTAAATTTGTAATCGATTACAAATGCGTTTTGAACGCTTTTAAATAGTTTTAGAACCATTGTAATTTATACATTACTATATAATACTATTGAGATTTAATTTATATTTACTGCAAATCTTGATAACGAACTTGAATTTTACCTTATTATGAAAAAAAGTGCTACAATATATGATATTTCTGAAAAATTGAATATTAGTGCAGCTACCGTTTCGAGGGCTTTAAATGATCATCCTAAAATTAGTCAGAAAACGAAAGAGTTGGTTATGAAAGCTGCTAAAGAGCTTAATTACAAACAAAATACTTTAGCACAGGCTCTAAAAAGTGGGAAGACAAATAATATTGGGATTATTGTTCCATATATTAATACAAATTTTTTCTCATCTCTAATTCGTGGGATAGAAGAGGAGTTGTCTCCACATGGTTACCATGTTATTATTTGTCAAAGTCACGAAGATGTAGATTTAGAAAGAAAACAACTAAATACATTATTGAATGCACAGGTTGATGGTATTTTTATGTCTGTTTCTAAAACGACAGAAGATATTTCGCATATAGAAGCTGCAAAAGAATCAAAAACTCCCATCATATTTTTTGACCGTAAAAAGGATATTGCGGGAATTAGTACTGTAACAATTGATGATTATAAAGGTGGATATTTGGCGACTGAACATTTGATTAAACAAGGTTGTCGAAAAATTTGTCATTTATCTGGTGATTTGCGTTTAGAGATTTATCAGAATCGTTACAATGGTTATATTGATGCGTTGAAAGATAATAAGTTAACTTTTAAAGAAGAATATGTTTTTCCAATTAAAAGTTCGATAGAAGATGGAGTTGAAGCAATAAAAAAATTGTGGAGTTTGTCTTTGCCACCAGATGGAATTTTCTCAGCCAGTGATTATGCAGCATTGGGTGCTTGTCAACAATTGAAAAAGAAAAATATAAGTATTCCAGAAGATGTTGCAATAATAGGTTTCAGTAATGAACCATTTACGCAATATATGGAATTGCCTATTAGTAGTGTTGATCAGACACCAGATATAATGGGAAAAATTTCCGCTCAAGTATTTCTGGAATATATGAACGAAAATTTTTCAGGGATAAGCATAGAAAAAAAGGTTGTTTTAAATCCTCAAATTCATATTCGAAAATCTTCGAAAAGAAAATAGGTTATAATGAAACACCTCTTTTCCAAGGGATAAAATCGTTTTGATTTAAAATTTTAGCTTTTACTTTGACTTCACCGCTAGCAACTTTTATGATAAATTCTAAAAGTTCGTCAGCGGTTTCTTCAATTGTTTTATTTCCTGTGATGATTTCTCCTGTGTTAAAATCTATAATATCAGGCATTTTTTCTTGTAATGCTGTGTTTGAAGAAATTTTTACAACAGGGGCAACAGGATTTCCAGTAGGCGTTCCTAAACCTGTGGTGAACAAAACAATATTAGATCCAGTTCCGACCAAAGCGGTTGTACATTCTACATCATTTCCTGGTGTGCATAATAAGTTTAATCCAGGTTTTTTGATATATTCTGTATAATCTAACACATCTTGAATAGGAGAGGAACCGCCTTTTTTGGCTGCACCAGCAGATTTCATCGCATCTGTTATTAATCCATCTTTTATATTTCCAGGAGAAGGATTCATGTCAAATCCAGAACCAGCTGCAACAACAGAATCTTCGAAATCTTTCATTAATTGTAAAAATCTTTCGGCATCTTTTTCGTCCACACAACGGTTGATTAATTCTTGTTCAACTCCGCATAATTCAGGAAATTCGGACAAAATTGTTGAACCTCCAATTGCAGCCATAATATCTGATAAATAGCCTAAAGTTGGATTAGCAGAAATACCAGAAAAACCATCTGATCCTCCACATTCTAATCCTAAAACTAATTTAGATAATGGAGCTGGTTTACGTTCAATTTCATTGGCTTTTTTGATTGCTTCGAACGAATCTTTAATAATTCCGTTTAACATATTATCAACCGTTCCAGATTTTTGTTGCTCATAAACGATAATAGGTTTTTGATTATCAGGATTGATTTTATGTAAAGCTTCTTTAAAGATATCAACTTGTAAATTCTGGCAACCAAGGCTCAAAACTGTTGCACCAGCGACATTGGGATTGTTTACATATCCAGCAAGTAATCTTCCCAAAGCTTCAGCATCTTGACGAATTCCACCACAACCTCCTTGATGTGTAACGAATTTAACATCAATATTTTTGAAAACTCTTGTATCTTCTTCATCTATTTCTTGCTCGTTTTCATCAGAATTCTGAATTAACGAACGTAAAAGCAACTGATGTTTTGATGGTTTTTCGAATAATAATTCTTTTTCGAAAATATCTTTCAAAATTTCCACATTTCTGTTTTCACAAAAAACCAAAGGAAAAAATAGCCAAATATTTTCAGTTCCAACCTGTCCGTCTTCCCTGTGATAACCCATAAATGTTCTGTCTTTCCATTTATCGATATTTGGAGCGGTCCATGACGTTGTAGTTGTTTTCTTTTCGACTTTAGAACTTTGATGTTTTACATTTTCAGTCGTAATAACTTCACCTTTTTTTATGTTGCAAACGGCTTTTCCGACAGTAATACCATACATTGTAATCGTATCATTTTCTACAAAATCTATTGCAGCAAATTTGTGTTTCGCATTTGTATCTTTCTGAATTTGATATTCAGCATTATCAACGACCACAATTTCATTTGCTTTTAGGTCAACTAATGCAACAATTACATTATCCGTTGGATTAACTTTTATAGCTTTTTTCTGCATTTTTCTCTCTTAAATCGTTTGGTTGCTATACATTTCATAAGATTTTTCAATCCCATATTCATCAATCAGTCGAAGAGCTTTTTCAACTTCATTCTCTAATTGATTAACCTTTGTCAAATCTTGTTCCCAAAAATTTATATTTTTCAAAACAGAATGACTTATTTGTTGATAATCATTGTTTTCCCAAATATTTCTGAACTCATTTATAATCGCTTCGTCATCATTCACAGGTAATTTTTGATTGTTCCAATCACCTTTATAAAAACGAATTAAACAAGCCAAAGAAAATGTAATTCCTTTCGGAATTTGATTGAATTTTTCTACATAATCTAATAAACTAGGTAAAACACGAACTTTGAATTTAGAAATTGAATTTAACGCAATACTCGATAAATAGTGTTTGATAAATGGATTTCTAAATCGATCTAAAACATCTTCTGTATATTCTTTTAACTGTTCTTCTGGTAAATCAAGGATAGGAATAATTTCATTATAAATAATATTTTTAATAAAACCTCCAGCTACTTTGTTATCGATTGCATAACGAACAGTTTCTATTCCTAACATGATAGAAAAAGGAACCATTGAAGTGTGAGCGCCGTTCAAAATTCTGACTTTAGAAGTACGATATGGCGCTATATTTTCGACAAGCAAAATCTGTTCATTTGCTTTACTAAAAGGAATCTTTTCTTCTAATTTTTCATCACCTTCAATTGCCCAAAATAAGAACGCCTCTGAAACAACAATCAATTCATCTTCATAGTTTAACTGATTTGTGTAACTCTCTAAATCATCCTTTGGAAATCCTGGTACAATCCTATCTACTAATGTATTATGAAAGTTATTTGAAGTGTTAATCCAAGTAATAAAATCATTTTCTAAGTTCCATAATTTAGCATATTCTAAAATATAATCTTTCAGAATAATGGCGTTATTCTCAATTAATTCACATGGAATAATAGTTAAACCTTTGTCAGAATCTCCATTAAAATAAAGATATCTTTCATATAAGAACGCGGTTAATTTTGCAGGAAAATTTTCGTGTGGCGCATTTTCTAATTTATCTTCTGAAGGATCAAATACAATTCCAGATTCTGTTGTGTTAGAAAAAACAAATTCCAATTGGTCTTCTTTTGCTAATTTCAAAAAATCTTGATATTCTTTATAAGGATTAATCGATTTCTGAATCGCAGAAATAACACGATTTTCATCAATCAATTCACCTTTTTTAATCCCTCTAATAAATAAAGTGTACAGATTATCTTGTTCTTCAAAAGTATGAAATGAACTTCCAGAAGGCGTAACTTTTATGTTTGCGATTCCTGCATTAAAATTGGCATCTTTATTCAGTTTATCGATTACATAGTCTGTAAAAGCGCGCATAAAATTTCCACCTCCAAATTGAATAATTTTTATAGGAAGTTCATTTTCTTGATGATATAGTTTTTTATTTAATTTTGTTTTCAAGTTATTGAATTTAAATTGATTATTTAATCACTTTGTATTTTGGTACTAATATTTTCATGACAATCCATGCTGTTAAATATGCAACTCCACAAATTGTAAAAATGATCATATAACCTTTATTGATTCCATCAACTATAATTGCTCCCGATTTTTCTAAATCTGAAAGTAAATTTTCTGGTAATCTTTCGTTAATGTATTGAGGATATTTTTCTAATAATGGTGTGCCATCGATAGTTGTCCAGTTTTTGTGCGAATAATCAAACAAAACTCCTGATGATTTGTTGATCAAAAAAGAACCAATTCCACCAGCCATACCACCGATTCCAACTATTGTAGCAATAGCGCTTTTAGGAAACATGTCTCCAACAGTAGAGAAAATATTTGCAGACCAAGCTTGATGTGCTGCTCCAGCAATACCGATGATAATTACAGGAATCCAAAAAGAGGTTGCACCAAGAGGTTGAGCTAATAATGCCAATAATGGAAAGAAAGCAAAAATTAACATTGCGCGCATTCTTCCTGAATATGGATTCATGTTTAATTTATCTACAAAATATTTTGGTAACCATCCTCCAATAATTGAAAGTAATGTGATGATGTAAAGTACAAATAAAGGTAAGGCACTTTGTGTGCTATCCATCTTGTATACTGAGCTTAAGTAGGCTGGAGTCCAGAAAAGATAGAACCACCAAACACCGTCTGTCATAAATTTTCCGAAGATAAAAGCCCATGTTTGTTTGTATTTAAAACATTCAGAAAAAGTTAGTTTTCTACCTTCTGTAGATACTCCTGTATTTTCTTCTATATCTTGTTGAATATATTCTAACTCAGCACTATTAACCTTTGGATGTTTGTGTGGTTCTTGGTACAAATAAATCCAAAATCCCATCCAAATAAATCCTAATGCTCCGATGATGATAAAAGCCATTTCCCAACCCATCGATTTTGCAATAAATGGAATTGTAAGAGGAGCAGCTAACGCACCAACAGTAGCACCAGCATTGAAAATACTTGTAGCAAACGCACGGTCTTTTTTCGGGAAATATTCGGCTGTAGCTTTGATTGCTCCAGGGAAATTACCTGCTTCGCCGATTGCTAAGATTAATCGAGCAAAAATAAATAAGCTAACACTTGTTGAAATAATTAATGAAGTGTTACTTACTTTTTCTAAGACTTCTTTTGCTCCAGCAAATCCTAAAAACCAATTATCTGTAATAAATCCTGCCGTTGCAATTCCACAAAAAGCGTGTAAACATGCACCAATCGACCAAATTGCAATAGCATATAAGAAACCTTTTTTAGTTCCCATTTTGTCAATAAATCGGCCAGCAAATAACATACTTACAGCATAAAATATTGAAAAAAGAGCGGTGATATTTCCGTAATCATTATTATTCCAGTGAAATTCTGGAACTAAATAATCTTTCCAAGTTAATGATAAAACTTGACGATCTAAGTAATTTATGGTTGTGGCAACAAATAGTAAACTGCAAATAGTCCATCTAAAACTACTTGGTTTAATGGAAGTTTCGTTCTTCATTTAGTGTGTTTTTTTGATTTATTATTTTGACTTCTTCCTTTAAATCATATATTTTTTAATTCTTTATAGATTTGTATTGATTCTCCAACTGTTCGTTCAATTTGTGAGTAATCATATTCATTCGATGAATTTTTTGTGAACAATTGTGATCCAATTCCAACACAATAAGCGCCAGCATTTATCCAACTTGCTATGCTTTCTTTTGTAGGCATAACACCTCCGCTTGGCATAATATCCGTCCAAGGCATTGGTCCATTTACAGCTTTTATAAAATCTGGCCCTCCAACTTGGCTTGCTGGAAATATTTTGATGATTTCAGCTCCTAATTCTTCTGCTAAAGATATTTCCGATACAGATCCACAACCAGGTATCCAAGCTACTTTTCTTCGGTTACAAACTTTTGCTACTTCAGGATTTAATGAAGGTGCAACAATAAAATTTGCTCCTAATTGTAGATATAATGCAGCAGTTGATGCGTCTAAAACAGAACCTATTCCTAAGATTAATTCTGGTAATTCTTTTGCGGCATATTTATTTAATTCAGCAAAAACTTCGTGCGCAAAATCGCCTCTGTTTGTAAATTCAAATAATCTTGCGCCACCATTGTAACAAGCTTTTATTATTTTTTTAGAAATTTCGATGTCTTGATGGTAAAAAACAGGAACAATTCCAGTTTCTTTTGCTTTTAAAGCGACTTCTATTCTTGTAAATCGTGCCATTTTTATCTTTTTATTCTTCCTCCAAAATTCCCATTAACTAACTCTAAAATATCATCAACAGAAGCTAAATTTGTATCTCCTAAAATGGTATGTTTCATTGCGCAAGCGGCATTTGCAAAGTTTAAAGCAAATTGATCATCGTGATTAATCAAACCATAAATCAAACCTGCAGCAAAAGCATCGCCAGTTCCAATTCGATCAACGACATGGTTGATTTGAATTTCTTCTGTTTCTAAGTATTCATTATTAATCCAAGCTCTACCTTGTGTTGCTTGCGAACTTGCATTAATTCCAATTCTAACTTTATCAAATACTTTTTGAATTGATGGAATTTCTTTCATCAATGTTTTAGATGCTTCAATAAATCCATTCTTATCTGTTGAGAAGTTTGTTTCTAAAATTTCATTGATTTCATTCACTCCACCAATAAAAATGGTTGAATATCCGATTAATTCTTTCAAAATATTTTGTCCTTTTTTACCGTAATTCCATAAATTACTTCTATAAGCAGGATCAGTTGTGATATGAATACCTTTGGAATAAGCCAATTGTAAACCTTGCTTCAACGTTTCATAAGCAGATTCTGAAATTCCAGGTGTAATTCCTGTCCAATGGAAAAAGTTACAGTTTTCTAAGGCTTTATTCCAATCAACTTCGTTTGGTTTTATATTTGAAAAAGATCCATTTAATCGATTATAAGCAATACGACTTGGTCTGACGTCAGAACCAACTTCTAAAAAATATAATCCTAGCGGATGTTCATTTTTTGTGATAAAAGAAACATCAATTCCTAAACTCTTCATGTAAGAAATAGCTGCGTCTCCGACAAAATCATTCGAAACATTTGAGATGTGCTGCGTTTTACAACCAAAAGTTGACAAAGAAGCCGCAACATTCATTTCTGTCCCGCCAAAAAAGAATTCTACTTCTTTACTTTGTTGCAAAGTTTTATGATTTGATGGAGAAATTCTCATTAAAACTTCTCCAAAAGTCAAAATATTATTGCTCATAAATAGATCTAAAAATCAAAATATTCTTTTGCATTGTAATAACAGATATCTGATATTGTTTTTCCAACTAATTCAATATCATTTGGTAATTCTCCATTTGCCATTTCTTCTCCGAATAAATTACAAATAACTCGTCTGAAATACTCATGCCTAGGGAAAGATAAGAAACTTCTCGAATCTGTCAACATTCCAATAAAGCAACTTATTAACCCCATATTAGATAGGGCATTTAGTTGTTTGATGATTCCATCTTTTTGATCTAAAAACCACCAACTTGAACCAAATTGTACTTTTCCTTTTACGCTTCCATCATTGAAATTTCCAATCATTGTTGCAAAAATTTCATTATCAGCTGGATTCAAATTATAGATGATTGTTTTTGTCAATTTATCATTTCCATCTAGTCTATTTAAGAATTTAGAAAGATTGGCTGCTTGTTTAAAATCTCCGATAGAATCCCAACCTGTATCAGGCCCTAAAACACGATGCATACGAGCATTGTTATTGCGAAGTGCGCCTAAATGATATTGTTGAATCCATCCAAATTGATGATACGTTTCTCCTAAAAATAAAAGTAGGGCAGTTTTGAATTGTTCGATTTGAGTATGATTTAATGGTTGGTTATTTCTTTTTGATTCGAAAATTGTATTGATTTCATTATCAGTAAATTCTTCGTAAGAAATATTATTTAAACCATGATCACAAATCTTGCAACCGATTGCATTAAACGCTTCAATTCGATTATATAATGCATCTTTCAAGTTTTGGAATGAATTAATTTCGAAACCAACAACTTCAGAAAGTTTATTAATGTAAGAATTATAATCTTCATTTTCAATCAGAATTGCTTTATCTGGTCGGAAAGCTGTACTAACTTTTGTCTTGAAATTACTTTCATTCAACGTTTTGTGATATTCTAAAGTATCTATCGGATCTTCTGTCGTACAAACTGTTTCAGCATTTACTAAGCTTAATAAACCTTGACAAGATTTATCTGCTTGTTGTAATTGAACCGAAGTATTTTCGAAAATTTCTTTCGCGTTATTTTCGTTCAATAATTCATCGATTCCAAAATATCGTTTTAATTCTAAATGAGTCCAATGAAATAGAGGATTTCGAAGTGTATGAGGAACAGTTTTCGCCCAAGCTTCAAATTTTTCTAAATCAGACGCATTTCCTGTGATGTAATTTTCATTAATTCCTAACGTTCGCATTGCGCGCCATTTGTAATGATCTCCAGCTATCCAAACTTTCGAAATATTTTCAAAAACTCTATTTTCTGCAATGTCTTTTGGCGATAAATGATTGTGATAATCTATAATAGGAAGTTTTTCAGCATAGTTGAAATACAATTCCTCGGCATATTTATTTTGTAATAAAAATGTATCAGTAATAAATGATTTCATATAGTATTTAAATTTTACTCGTTTGATGGTTTACCTATTGTTGCTAAAATTCCTCCATCGACATAAATAATTTGTCCATTAACAAAATTACTTGCTTCCGAAGCTAAGAAAACCGCTGTGCCAGCTAAATCTTCGGGATTTCCCCAACGACCAGTCGGCGTTCGATTGATAATAAATTCGTTGAAAGGATTTCCATCCACACGAATAGGTTCTGTTTGAGAAGTTGCAAAATAACCAGGTCCGATTCCGTTAACTTGAATATTGTGTTTTGCCCATTCTGTCGCTAAATTGCGCGTTAACATTTTCAATCCACCTTTTGCCGAAGCGTAGGCAGAAACATTGTCTCGTCCCAATTCGCTCATCATCGAACAAATATTAATTATTTTTCCAGCTTTACGCTCAATCATTCCTTTTGCAACCAATTGTGACATAATGAAAGGACCAACTAAATCGACATCGATAACTTTTCTGAAATCTTCGACATCCATATCTACCGCAAGAACTCGTTTGATAATTCCAGCATTGTTGACAAGAATATCAATTTGACCATGATTTTTTTCGATTAACTCAACTTGTTCTTTTGCTTTCAGTTGATCAGTTACATCAAAAATATATCCTGATGCCGTAAATCCTTTGTTTTTATAATATTGTAAGGTTTCCTCAAGTTTTGATGGAGTTGTGCTTGTAATAACTAATTCAGCACCAGCTTGCGCCAATCCATCTGCCATTGCTAATCCTAAACCGTGTGTACCGCCAGTGATTAAAGCTACTTTTCCTGATAAATCAAATAAATTCATAATTCTATTATTTTAATTCATCCGTATTTACACCATCCATATCACCATAATCCATATTTTCGCCAGCCATACCCCAAATAAAAGTATAATTTGAAGTACCTACACCCGAGTGAATAGACCATTCTGGCGAAATAACAGCTTGATTGTTTTGTAAGAAAATGTGACGCGTTTCATTTGGTTGTCCCATAAAATGGCTAATTGATTGCCCTTTTTCTAAATCAAAATAGAAATAAGCTTCCATTCGTCTTTCATGTGTATGAGCCGGCATTGTATTCCATACACTACCAGGATGTAATTCGGTCATACCCATTTGTAATTGGCAAGTTTCTAAAACACTATTTACAATAAGTTTATTGATTGTTCTTTTATTCGCGTATTTAGAGTCGCCTAACTCAACAATTTCAGCTTCGTTTTTTGTTATTTTTTTAGTTGGAAAAGAGTGATGAGCTGGAGCAGAGTTGATATAAAACAAAGGTTGTTCGTTATTTAGTTTATCAAAAACGATTTCTTTATTCCCTTTACCAATATAAAGAGCTTCTTTATTATTCAATTCATAAGAAGTTCCATCAACAGTTATTTTTCCTTTTCCACCAACATTTATAATACCTAATTCTCTTCTCTCTAAGAAAAATTCTGCTTTAAGATCTGTTGTAGGTTCTAATGTTAGCGCATGATTAGCTGGATAAATTCCACCAACAATCAAGCGGTCATACATCGAATACACTAATTTCACCTGATCTTCTATAAATATATCAGGAATTAAAAAATGTTCTCTTAGTTCTTCAGTTGTATATTTTTTAACATCATTAGGGTGATGTGCATACCTAAATTCAGAATTTATCATAATTGTTATTTATTAAAATTAATGTAATCGATTACATTTTGTATTTAAAAAAATACATCGAGATGATGTTTTGTAAAAGTATTAAAAAGTTTTTTAATAATGTACATAAAACACTATAAAAATTTCTTTACAAGAGATGACGAATGTAGTTGTTTGAAAATTATTAGTAATAAAAAAAACTTATACCATTTACTTACAGAAATATATAAATGATTTATAATTATCATTAACATAAAATGAAATCATATTTGTTTTTTAGAATAGAAATAAACTATATTTATAAGCTTTTTAAAAAGCTAATCATCAAACATTATTAATAATTATATCAAAACACATGAGTCAAACACAAAAAACTAATTATCCAGCACTTTATACGCTGATAATTGTATTTTTTTTCTGGGGTTTTATAGCAGCGGGTAATAATATTTTTATTCCATTTTGTAAAAATTACTTTGAATTAGATCAATTTCAATCTCAATTAATCGATTTTGCTTTTTATACAGCCTATTATATTGGTGCGCTTTTATTATATATATTGAGTGTTGTTAAAGGAAAGGATTTAGTAGGAAGATGGGGGTATAAAAAAAGTATAGTTTATGGACTTTTATTTTCTGCATTAGGAGCTGGGGCTATGATAATTGCAGTTCAAGTAAATATTTATATTGGGATGCTAATGGGATTATTTATTGTTGCTTTAGGATTCTCATTGCAGCAAACTGCTGCAAATCCATTTGCAGTTTTATTAGGTGATCCTAAAACAGGAACTTCTCGAATTAACTTGGGAGGTGGAATAAATTCTTTTGGAACTACAATTGGTCCATTAGTAATTGGTTTTGCATTGTTTGGTACTTTTGATCATGTGTCAGACGATGTAATTAAGAGCTTACCATTAACAAAGGTAGAATATCTATATATAGGAGTAGGTTTATTATTTGTTATTGCTGCGGCAATTTTCTTCTTTTCTAAGAAAGTTCCAGCAGGAATAAATAATGAACCAATGGAGAAATCAAACAAAGCATTAACAATGTTAATTGTAATGACAATTTTACTATTAATCATGTTTGTTCCAGTATTTTTAAGTTATAAGAGTGTCGAAGCTTTAAGAATTGAAGAATTAAATAACTTAATTAATAATACGACAAACATAACATTAATAGATAGTTATAAAGCAGAAGTAGTTACGTTAAAAAATCCTTTAGAATTAAAAAGAATGGCTTGGCTTTTTGGAGCTTTATCAGTTGTTATAATTGGATTATTGTATGCCTATTTCAGCGCAAAGAAAAAGTCGGAAGGATGGGGAGCTATGAAATATCCTCAATTAATTCTAGGAATGTTAGCATTGTTTTTATATGTAGGTGTTGAAGTAGCTATAGGTTCTAATCTAGGAGAATTGTTGACACTAAAAGAATTTGGAAGTCTTAGCTCATCACAAATAACTCCATATGTAACGATGTATTGGGGAAGTATGATGATTGGTAGATGGGCAGGAGCTATAAGCGCATTTAATTTGACTAAATCCAAAAAACAATTCCTATTAATAATTGTTCCGGTTATTGCTTTTTCAATTGTTATAGGTGTTAATACTATAGCTGGATTTGATATGTCACATTTATATTTTTATATCATATGTATAGCCTTACAAATTGCAGCATTTTTCTTATCTAAAGATAAACCAGCTCGTACATTACTTATTTTCGCAATCTTTGGAGCGATCGCAATGACAATTGGTTTACTTTCGACAGGTATTGTTGCCATTTATGCATTTTTAGCTGGAGGTTTAGCTTGTTCTATCATGTGGCCCGCAATTTTTAGTTTATCTATTGTAGGTTTAGGTAAATATACAGCACAAGGTTCTGCATTTTTAGTAATGATGATTTTAGGAGGAGGTATTATTCCTCCTATACAAGGAAAATTATCTGATATTATAGGAATTCATAATTCATATGTTATTCCATTAATTTGTTTTATTTATTTAATATCTTTTGCAGTAATGGTCAAAGGATTTTTAAAGAAACAAGGAATTAATATAGATGAGATTGAATCTGAAGGAGGACATTAAAAAGAATAATGTTAGTCATAAAAAAACGGAAGAATAATATTATTCTTCCGTTTTTTTTAAGTTTTAAATTATATACTTTTTTATTAAGTATTTAAGATAATATAAAAAAAATCGCTTAAGTAGAGAACTAAGCGATTTTTCAATAGATGTAGTTAAGGTAATAAGAATTGGTTAGTAATCTTATTTTGGGTTGTTTAGTTGGTTGAAATATAGGTTGTTATTTCTTTTTCAAAATTGATAAAAATTTTAGAATTAAAATATCCCTATTTATAGGTATTTTTTTAAGGTTTTGAAATCAATCCATATTCTATGGCTGATGTGATTGCCGAACTTAAATTTGATGTTTTAAATTTTTCAATCAAATTCTTGCGATGACTGTCCACCGTATGCGTACTAATAAACAGTTTATCTGCAATTTGTTGTGTTGTTAATCCTTGCGCAGCTTCAATTAAAACCTCTTTTTCGCGACGTGTCAATTTCGGAATCGTATTCAAACCATCTTTTTCTTTCTTATTCATCACATTTTTAGTTTGTGAACAAAGAAATTTCTTTCCATCAAAAATAGAATTAATCCCTTCTAATATTTCGTCAACAGAAGCGTTTTTCTGAATATAGCCAGAAGCACCTTCTTCCAAACAACTATTAATCACAGCGTATTCATTGTGCACGCTCAACATAATAATGTGCATTTCAGGATATTTTTTCTTGAAAGGTTTAATCAATTCAATACTATTGGTATCCGATAAATTGATATCTAACAAAAGAATATCAATTTCTGTGGTTTTTAAGGCTTCTTGTAATTGTTGAGACGAAGCATAACAATCAACTACTTGTAAGTTTGGCTGATTACTCAAAATATTTCGTAAACCTTCTAATAATAAGGGATGGTCGTCTGTGATTGCTATTTTTATCATAAGTTATATTTTAGGAAATTGGAACTCTATACTTGTTCCTAAATCGATTTCTGAATGTATATTTAATTGTCCTTTCAAAAATTGGACACGCGATTGAATATTATGTAAACCTGCTGATTGCGTTAGTTTTGTATTATTCATATCAAAACCTTTCCCGTCATCTTCTACAGTGACAGAATAATTGTTTTCATCTTCAACAAATTGAATGATAATTTGTGTCGAATGTGCATGTTTAATGGCATTATTTACTAATTCTTGAATAATACGATAGACCAATAATTGATGCTCTTTGTCAAGCGAATTCGTATAGCTCAAAAATTGAACATCAATATCCAATTGTTCATTCGACATTCGGATTGCATATTCTTTTAGGGCTTCTTCCAAACCATATTTCAATAACAAATCAGGCATTAAATTATGAGCTACACGGCGTAATTCATCAACAGCTCCATCTAATTGTTGAATAGATTTTGCCATGTCCTTTTTAGAATGATCGTCAATCTTATCGTTTAAATGAGTAAGCTGAATTTTTGTTCCAGAAAGTAAACCGCCCAAACCATCGTGTAAATCGCGTGCAAGTCGTGCGCGTTCTTGTTCTTCGCCATCAAGAAGAGCCGTTAACGTAGAGATTTTAGAATTTTGACGTTCTTGTTCTATTTCCAACTTGTATAATTCTTCGCGTTGCTTTAGATGTTTGTTACGTTGTTTTAAAGCATAAAGCAATAATCCAAGTAAAGCAATAAAGAAGATGATAGAGAAAATGTAATATTTGTTTAATTTATTCTTGAAATTAAGTTCGGTGATATAATTAACCAATTCATCTTTTCTATTTTTATTTTCGAGTTTAGAAAGCCTTAAATTTTGTTCAGAAATAGTTAATTCTTGAGAACGCTTATCAGATTCTAATCGAGTTAATTTTAATTGTTTACGTTGAAATTCTTCACTTAATCTAGAATTTTCTAATTCTTGTTCTTGTTGAATTCCTAACGAATGCATTAGTTGAATTTGTTGTTCTTTTTTCTCGGCTTCTAATTGCAAACGAATCATTTGTTGTTGTTGACGTTCTTTATCAAACTGAGCTTCCAAACGTTTGCTGATCTGCGCTTGCTCGTTATCATAGACTTCTTTGTAAGTAGAAGTGTACAATTTATAATAACGCAAGGCTTCTTTGTAATTTCCTTCGCGATCTTCAATATCAGATAAACTCAAATACAGCGAAAGCAGAATATTTTTGTCTGGAACGGTGTTTTCATTGACTTTGATAAGCGAATTGAGTAAATAGTTTTTTGCAGTAGAAACTTCATTATTTTGCAAAGATAACTCCGCCAAAATACCATTGGCAGCAGCAACGTGATCCGCTTGATGATTTTGTTCAGCAATTTCTTTGGCTAAATACGCATATTTGATAACTTTTCCTTGGTAAGTTTTTGGATAATGTTGAAGATATAAATTCGCTAAATTGATGGCAACAAACGACAAATCTGTTGCTGTAGCCATTTCATTTTTGTTTTTATAATACGTATCAATTGCATTAGAATAATATTTTTCAGCCAAATCTCGCACAAAAATATTCTTCTCATTTTGCATAAATTTTTGCTCATACATGTATCCAATCGACATATAAGAAGTAAAAATTAAATTAGGATTATTTTGTTTAAGGGCTACTTCTAAAGCAAGTTTGCTGTATTTTTCTTGTAATTCGTAATCGTCCCATCTCGAATAAATTCCAGTCAATTCATTATAAATAGAACTCATTCGCGTAAGAACAGTTGGCGTAACAGGTGCTTTGTCCAAAAATTTGAGCCCATCTATAAAGTTTTTTACAGCTTTTGCTTCTTCATTGTTTCTTAAATTCAACCAACCTTCGCAATATTTTACATATCCTTTTGTTGAATAATCAGTTGTGCGTCCGCTGTAATAAATTGCTTTTTGCAAATTATAGTTTGTTGCATTCAAATTATCATCAATTCGATTATTCATCGCAGAAACCGCATGCAAATAGGCAGCATATTTTCCATCACTCAGTTTTTCGGCGCTCGCAATATTTTGTTTCAAAACAGCGAAAGCTTTTTCTTTTTGGTTATTAAACAATAAAGCTTGCGCATATTTTCCTGTTATTTCGTATCGTTCTACAGAATTTGGAGCTGTTTTATTATATTGATTTTCAAAATTAATAAGTACTTCTTGTGCATTAGCAATTCCACTAATAGCGCATAAAATGATGACTATAAGTTGAAAAAAAAGATTTTTTAAAGCACTATTACTTTTTAACATATTGTGATGTTGAGGTTTTATTTAAGCTAATATAATGTCTTTTGTAGAATCGAAGAAACTAAAACAATCCGAAGACTGTTTTAGTTTGTATATAAATTGAGGTAGGTTATTGTTATTTTTTAAAATTAATATGAACGTTGAAGAATTCACCTTTTTGAAGAATTCCGTCTAAATTTCGATCAATAATTAAAGCAATATGTACTTGATCGTTGTCGTAAATATTCCAATCCATTTCAGCGTCATATTGATAAACACCTTTTAATGTCCATTTGTAGATGTCCCAATTTCCAGAAGTTCCAATTTTATCCACACGTTTTTCCTTATTTGAAACATAGTATAAATATTGATGCCCATCATACGATAAAATCGGATAATGTATAACTTGGTTTTTTTCTACAGCAAAGCCAGTTCCAGCTTCAAAATATTGAATACTTTCTATTTTCGTTCCTTCTTGTAAATTAACATCAGCCGAACTATCAGTCACTAATGCTTGTGCAGCATAAAACAGATTTTTCTTCTCTTGATAAGGTTTATTCAGGTATTCAATACTAAACTCTTCAGGGCGAAGCGTGATTGTTTGCTCAGCTTCATTAATAGTATATGTTTTATTTCCTTGTTTTATAATAAGATTGTTAGTTGTATATTCTTGTGCATTTCCAAAAGAAGCCAAAAGACTACAAACCATTAGAACCATTATTTTTTTCATCTACTTTTCTATTTTGATACTGCTAAATTATCCCGAAAATTGTTCAAAAAACTCACTATAATTATTGAATTTACTAGATTAAATCGTAAATAAATTATTATCCAATTTCTAATTTCATGGTATATTTATAAATCAATTAAAACCAATATAATTATGAAAAAGAATTGCTTATTATTTCTTGTAAACTTTATTATGTTTGCTCCGTTAAGTTTTGCCAACGAGCAGCATCATACTGTGTCAAAACCAGTTCAGGTGAAATTTGATACATCTTGGTTGATAGGAAAGTGGTATCCTACGCATTATTTTGTTGATACTGGAGATGGGAACGAAGAAAAATATGATTTTGATGAATGTACAAAGAAATCTTCGATAGAGTTTATGGCAAAAGGTAAATTTGTATCGATGTATGCAACAGGTAAAGATTGTTCTTCGTATTTGGATCCTGTTAAAGGCAAATATTCGGTAAATGAAAATAATAACGAATTTAGTTTAACTTATGGTACAAGAACAACAACTGTGTATAAATATCAAAAAGTAGACGAAAATACGCTGGTGTTGATAGAATATCGTGATAAAAATAATGATGGGAAAGAAGATAAAATCTTAAATTATTATGAACGTAAATAACGCAAAAAGACAACTTAATTAGTTGTCTTTTTTATAAAAAATTATTTCAATTTTGCGAGAAAACAATATAATTCCTTGCTAATTTATCTTTGTCAATATCAAACAAATGCAATTCAATTTCTTGTTGAATTTTCTTTAAATCATCAATTGGTATTAATATCGAAGTCTGAAAAATAACTTCTGGTAATTGAGAATCTTCTAAATAATCAATGAAAACTAAATCTCCAACATCTAAATCATTTTCATTTTTAATTTTCTGAATTGCAAAATCTAATTTTGAATACTTAATAGAAGAATATTTTGTTTGATATAAACCAAAATCTCGATTATAACTAATTGTCTTATTATTGATAATAATATTCTCTTTTCCATAAATATTCCACAGAAAATATCGAATAATAAAATAGAAAATAAGGAAGCTGATTATAGAAATTGGAACAAAGAAATTTTGCGGCTCCGAATCAATTATTGTGATTAAACTAATCGGAATTGAAATCATCAATAAAATGCAAAAGAACAAAAAGAATTTTCTCCTTTTAGAAGGATTAATTTCTAAAGTGACGTACAAGTTAATGTTATCTTTTGCTATTTTATATTGATTTATCATCTATTCAATTCTTTTATCCTTGCTTTGTTTCTTCCGTCCAAAAGTGACGCAACAGCCCAAATTGCTGCGGGCAACCATCCAATTAAGGTGATTTGTAAGATTAAGCAAATAACGCCTTGTATTATTTTTCCTCTTAAAATGAATGATAACCAAGGTAGGAGTACGGCTAGTATGATCATTGTGTTGTATTTATCGAATTAATTATTTCGTTGTAATGTAAAATTGAAACTTTATTTGATGTTGAATGCAAATCATTTTCAATAAGTGATTGAGCAACTTTTCCAGCTTCAATTGATTTATATTTAGATAAGTTTCCTCGTAAAAATATATTAATCAAAGGAAAAACTTTTGCACTGATATTCTCAGCTAAACGATATTCCGTTCGATTGCCAATTAACAAAGATGGACGATACAAGAACAATTGTTTGATAGTATTCTTTTGCAAAGTTTCTTCGGCTTCGCCTTTCATTTTTAAATAAAAATTAGACGAGTTCGCATTTGCACCAACTGCCGAAATATAATGAAACTTAGTTAGTCCTTTTTGACTCCCAAGCTTTGCAAACTGATTCGGAATATCGACTTCAATTTTATGATAAGCATCTAAATCAGGCGTCTTTTTTCGAGTTGTTCCCAAACATGAAAAAATAGAATCAATCTGCTCAATTTCATCTAAATTAATTTCTGAATTAAAGTCAGTTACGATTTCAATTAACTTTGGGTGATTGATTTGTTGAGGTTTTCGAACAATTGCGACAATAGTAGCATAATCAGGATGATTGAATAACTTTTCTAAGAGAAGAGAGCCAATTAAACCTGAGCTTCCTAAAACCAATGCAGTTTTGTTCATCGTCTAAATTTTCATCAACAACCAATACCACGCACCATTTACATCTCCTTGTTCCAAAAGTTTTGCTGCAACTTGATGACGAACCTCTGCAGATTTAAATTTCTTAATATCTAATCGTTGCGTCAATTGTTCTTTGAAATTACGAATCATTTCATTAGTTGGTAATTTTTCCACATTCCCTAATTGACCTAAATTATTGCCTGTTAAATAATTAGAATGCTTCACTTCATCAGGAAGTTGATCTATTCCCAAACCAATTGTGCGCGTAGGTTTTTCGACTTCGAAGATAGATTCCGGAATAACTCGGCAATAATAATCACCACCCATGCGAGCAACTAAATCCAAATCATAAGGCGAAACTTTATCATTTTCATCTAATAAATCCTCTTGCACATGCATGCGCACAATTTCTGCAATCACCAAATTAGCTGCACCTGGTTGATCTGTAACAGAAATTACTTCACGCACTTTACATTCAAATTGAATCGGAGACTCTGCTACACGAGGCGGTTTTACCAACTCTGAAGGTAATTCTGTAAAACCTGCTTTCTCAAATTCATTTACACCTTTTGGATATTCCACACTTGCCAACGATTGTTGCTGAACCATGTTATAATTGACAATATTAATCACACATTCTGGGTGTTCCCAAATGTTTTCTAATGTATGTTTTGTCGATCCATCTCTCATTTTTCGAAGTGGAGAAAACACGCAAATAGGTGGATTTTGTCCCATCATATTGAAGAATGAAAACGGACTCAAATTCACATTTCCATCTTTATCTACCGTACTTGCAAAGCAAATAGGACGTGGGGAAATGGCGTGTTTGAAAATGTCATCAAATTGACTTGTATTTGGCTCAAAAGATTTTGTATGTTGCATAAGTTGAGTTTATTGGGTGTAAAGATGAACAGAATTTACTAATTTTCCTAATCCTGTAACAGACATTTCGATGGTATCATTTGGTTGTAACCATTGTTCTTGATAAGCTGGATTCTGACGTTTTCCAGTGCCATTCAATTCAAGAAAACAACCTGTACCAACAGTTCCAGATCCTATAATATCACCAGGATAAAGTTTGACACCATACGAAATGCGCTCGATAATCTCGGCGAAAGTCCAATGCATATCTTTGAAATTTCCATGAGAAACTTCGATATTATTAACAGAACAAGACATTTCTAAATCATAGCAATTTCCGATATGTCCTTCTTTAGGCTCAACTTTGTATTTTTCGATTTCGGTTGGAGTGACTAAATATGGACCAAACATAGAGGCAAAATCTTTTCCTTTTGCTGGACCAAGATTCAGTTTCATTTCTTCCATTTGTAATGCACGTGCGCTCAAATCATTCAAAACCATAAAGCCACCAATATATTCGTCCGCATGTTCTGCTTTGATATTGATGCCTTCTTTTTTGATGACAATTGCGACCTCAAGTTCAAAATCCATTCGATCGAAATGTTTTTCCATTGCATAAACTTTTCCTGGACCTTGAATAGCTTGATGATTAGAGAAATAAAACACAGGAAATTGATCAAATTCGGGAATCATATCCAAACCTCTGTTTAAGCGAGAAGTTTCTACATGTTGGCGAAATGCATACGCATCTCTAAAACTTGCTGGATGAGGTATTGGAGCCAAAATTTGTGGTTCTTTTACCACCGTATTTTTATACTCACCACGTGAAATTTCGTTTGTAATCTGTTGACAGATTAATAGTGAAAACTCGTCATCTGCTAAGATTTCGATTAGAGTAGAAGGTAAGTTGTGATTAATTTTTGTCAAATCATAGATAGCATCTTGCCAAATAAGACCTACTTTTTCTTGCTGATTTTCTAAGAAAGTAACGAATTTCATTATTTGTTGTTTGAGAGGTGAAGATACGAAGATGATTTTAATGTTGAGGTAATTTGTATCATTAAAGATTTTAAAAACCTATAGGCTAAAATCTTTTTAACGTTACATTTAATTATTTTCTTAACGTTATAGATTTAATGTCAACTTTTATATTGTTTTTAAGTAGAAATTTTGACTCTTGTCTGTAAATCATATGACATTTTTAAAATCCTTGCTTGAATAAAATTTGTATTTAATCTATTACATTCTTAAGTGATAGATTTTAAAACGGAGTTTAGTTTTATTTCCTTTTTAATTGAATTGGTGTGTGTGTGTCAATAATCTTTATTCGTTAAGTTTTTAAGATTCAATAAAATAATTATATTTGAGTATAACGATGCGAAACATCACAAAACGTGTTTTCGTAAAAAATAATGTTTGCAAATATTTTATAAAGATTATGTCACAAAATTATACTGGTTTAATAGGCTTGTTTGATGAGGAAAATGATAATATTCGGGTTCCTCATATTATAAAAAATGGATATGTTTATATTGCTTTTGAAAACAATGAATTAGAAAGGTTTATTTTTGAGGCATTAAGATCATTGAAGACAAACATCAATGACTATGATGATTATGAATTTATAGATATTATAATCTCTAATAATTTAAATAGTTTTGTAATTTATCATACAAGTGATTGGGCCGATATTCCTATTGATGAAATGGATTTTGCTGTAAAAGATAACGAAGTTAATTTAGAAACAATATCTTTTTGGAGTTATAACAGGGACTTAAAACTTGAAAATATAGAAGATCCTTTTATTGAAATTCCTAAAAATCATATTGATTCATTTGATTTCTTAAAAATTGATCGAATCAATTATAGAGATTGGCAAAGTTATGATGATTTTCTTAAGGAATGTAATACAATTAAATAAAAAACTATAGCTAATAATTTATTGGCGAAATACATGAGAAAATAATGTTAGTTGAAACTTTATGCAAAAAATAAGGATAAATGAAATTTTAGAAAAACCGATTGAAGAAATTCCTTTTTTGACAATATCTCAAAACTCTTTTGAACCACAAATCTATAACTTACCAATTTATGTCGGTTTTGTTGAAAATTTACCAAAAACTGTTGATGCTATTGTTGCAACTTCCGATTTACAAGGAATAGTTATTCAAAACGATAAAGAAATTCTTTTAGGGGAGATTCTTGCTAAAACTTTTCCAATTTTATTTGAAATGTATTTTCCAAATTTAGAATTGAAAAAAAGTATTGCAATATTATGTGGGGATTTGTATACTAATTTGTTAAAAAGAGGAACAAGTGGAAATCCAATTAATGTTTGGAAAGAATTTTCTGAAATATTTAAATGGACAATTGGAGTAGCTGGAAATCATGACGATTTTGGAGATAGAATTGACGAATTGAATCAATTAACTAATGTAAAATTACTTTTAAATGAAACGATTAGTGTTGATAAATTGACAATAAGTGGGTTGAGTGGAATTATAGGAAGATCAGATAAAAATTTTAGATTAAGAGATATTGATTATTATAATTCGATAACCAAACTAATTAAGAAAAATCCTGATTTCTTATTAACTCATTTGTCACCTGCAATAAATTCTAAACAATTTATTGGTGATGAAAAACTTACAGTCATTCTAGAGAATGGAAATCCATTAATTTCTTTTTGTGGACATGTACATTGGGATACAAATCATCCAGTTGTATTAGCAAATGAAACACAAGTTTTGAATTTAGATACAAAAGTTTATATTTTAATAGATAAAAATAACTTCGGTTAAAAGGCATAATAGAAAGGTTTGTAATATTTTTTCGTCACTGCTTTTATCTCAGTATTCCTCAAAAATAACCACATAGAAACATAGAACCAAATGATTTTGTATTGAAATTAGTTGCTTAACTATTCGTATTTTCAACTAATCTTTACAAACCATCACGATTGAATCTATGTCTCTATGTGGTTAAAATAAATTTGAACAACATCTATAAAATTCTATTTTCGATACAATTTTTCTTCATTCTTCTACGTCGTTAATTAAAGTATTGTACCGAAAAATTACTCCAATCAACGAACTGCATTTCACAACTAAGCTTACACAACTGTATGCTCGCCAAGGTAGATACTGGTACTCGCCATCGTCTTTGTTTCACTATTCAGAAATGCCCAAAAATTCACTTTTTTGCCATTGTAATACGTTGGTAAAGCAATATCTATAATCATAGAATTACGAGTCTCAATACTTTGAAATACTTCAAACGAATTTAGTTCTTCACAATAGCAAATAACATTCACAAGATCCGAAGGCTGCGCATTGCCTTGCCCAGAATTATCTTCCCAATTCATTTGGAAAGTATCCCCTCCAGCCGTATCTATCGTAGGTTGCAAAAAGCCAACCAGATCACCTTTTGATACCAACACACGCTCCAACACAATAACAGGCAAATCATTCACCATCTCCAATGCATTGCTCAGCGTATAAGACGTCGCAATGTTGTAGCGCGATTTTAGCCCAACTCTATTCCCAAAATACAGATTAAGAATAGGACGAATTGGTTGCAAGAAACCAATCACTTTCTTGAATTTGATCTGTTGCATCAGTTGCAAATCAGTTGGTCGCCTTTTCGATTTTTTTGGTAAACTGCGGATAATGTCCTTACCGCGCCAATTAACCCCTACTACAGTTCCCACTTTTCCTGAGAATCCACCAAGGATTCCTTTTTTAATTTCTGCCATAATTGCAAGTTTTTATGATTAATATTCATAAAGTTAGCAACAGAAACAACACCATTTACAAAAACGCTATTTTGTGTCCACATTTGTCCGCTTCTGTCCACATTTGTCCACTTTTGTCCGGTTGCTTTTTATTCAATAATAGTATTGTAGCAAAATAAAATCCTCGCTAAACCTCTATTCATCATAGATAGATAAGATTCGTGTTTTTGGTCGATTTTTAGCTTGTTCGACCATCGTTCGACCATTGTTCGACAAATCTTCGGAAAAACGGCATTCTCGTCGAAGAACGGTCGAAGAAAACACGGATGAAAGTGGGAGGGCGTTTGTAGAATTGTGGTTTTGCAATAAAGGGTTTGATTGGAATATTTTGTATATTAGTTTTAAGTTTTATGAAATTAGTCTATTTTTTATTTCGTAAAAATAATGTTATCAGTAATTTTATGACAATCGTGTTTGATAAAAGAATTTTTGTAGTATTTATTATTTTAATTATTCAATTATTTAGTTGTAATAAATCAGAAAAACTTAATTATAGATTTTCAGGCAAAGATTTATGCAATGAGAGTAATGGAATACCAATTAAATTTATTTCAGAAGAGGATATTAAAAATCATGGAATTAATAAAATTTATAATTTTGATAACATTGACATTAAAGATAGTATTAAAATAAGTTATAAAGTTTTAAGTGATTGCTGTCAAGAACCAAAGGATAGTTTAATAATTACAGACAAAGAAATTAAATTAATTAATGCTTTTAAATCTTCAAAACTTTGCGATTGCTATTGCGATTATCACTTCCAATATGTTTTTTCAAAAGAATTCATTAACAACCGAAAAATAGTAACCAATAACTATTAATAAAACTGCTGATAACATCGTATTTTTCGAAATGTGGGTTAAATGTAATGTAGTAAAAGTGGAAATATTGATCCGTCGCTATTTTTCCATTCACATTGTTTTTTTTCTTAGTTTACACAATCTGAAAAAGCATCGGCTCCGCTTGGTCTAAACTTGAACTTTTGTTCAAATTAAGCTTGCATTTTGTCAATACTTTTTCCGTTAGGAGCCATTTTCAAACACTTTCTAAATTAGAATTTATGGAATTTAAAGAAAAAAATTATTTTCCGATAGAAAACTTTAAAAACAGGGATAAAAAGAAAACAAACCCAAAATTCATGGAAAAATATAATCAAAGAAGTATTGAATGGAGTATTTTTAACACAACGGAAAGTGAAGAATCAATAAACCATGGAAGAATGATTATGCCGTCATCTAGAATCAATGATAAAATTAACAATGAAACGGTGCTTAATTTATTAAACTCCAAAAATCTATTTGAAAATTATGCTCCAAGCTTGGGTGATATTTTAACCCTAAATATGGCTTATGTTTTAAAAAATATAAAAAAATTAACCAGAAGTCCGCTCAATCCTGGGTATTTATGCTTTGAATACAAAGAGCATATCTGGACAGAAAGTTCAATGATTTACAAAGGCGAAATAACGCTTTTAAGAAAGGGTTGGCTCATAGAAGAAAACGGCTCCTAACATCGTATTGGTGAAATGGCGGCTTAAGTGCTAATTGAAAGTTTCGTCTTTCTATGTCGCAAAAATCCAATTACATTGACTTTTTTTTCTTAAATTTATTCAATGAATTGGCTTTTGCTTAACGTGTCGCTAAATTGAACTTCTCGCTTCAATTTCCACCACTTCGCCAAGCCCCGAAACGTTAACTGTAATATTTCCCCCGAAAATGAAAAAAGCAATTTTATTCTTACTAATCGTTTTAAGTTGTGATTCTAAACAACAATCTAATAACTATAAAATCTTGAATTTTAAAAGTTTTTCAATACAAACCCCCAACGAATGGAAAAAAATAGAGCTTCAAGGTATAGATAGTTATGTAGGAGGGCTAGTTACAAAAAACAATGATACCATTACATTTGATATGGGATATTATTCTAATAATTTAGAAGATAAAATGCCAATTATAATGGATAGTGTATTATGGGAATCTACTAGCGTCGAAATGAAAGAAAATTATGAAAAAGAAGGGTTTGTTATGGTTAAAGATTTTCAGAAAGTTGATAATGATATTTATAGAACGACAAACATTATATGGGACACAATAGATGGACTAAAATGTAAAATTAAATATCCAATAATATTTGGAAAAGGCATTACAGGTGTATATTTTGATAGTATATCTCAAAATAACTATAATATGAACAAAAAACTAAGACTTTCTGGAGAAAATTTAAATATAGAAGAGCAAAATGAACTTATAAAAGCAATTCGAACTATAAAATTTAAAAATTAAATACTACAGCTAACATAGGCAATCTGTTGTACAACATGATTTTTACAAATATCAGTATTTAGCTTTTTTAACAGTATTCTCGTCGAAGAACGGTCTAAGAAAACACGAAGGAAAGTAGGAGGGAATTTGTGGGATTGTGGTTTTGTAATAAAGGTTATAGTGGTTTTTTCTTTAAATTAGTTATTAAGAAATATTTAAATCAATTAAACTCTAAATCAAACAATTTTAATTACTACAATTAATTTCTGATTTGTCAAATACCAAAAATGACAAAGTTGTTAGCACAGCTATTGAATGGCTTTCTGAATGATATAAATTTTTTTAGTAATTACACTCTAAATCATATAAAAATGAGACGATTAAATATGTTTTTACTTTTGTTACTTCCAATATTTATCTTTAGTCAAACAAATGAAGAATTTTCTATTTTTTCACAAATACTCACTGAAAAAATAGAAAAAAGTAAGAAGAAAATAGTATTACAAAAAGAAACTTATGTTTTAACATCTGAAAAACAAAAAGAGTTTAAATATAAGTATCTTAAAACTAATTTTAAAGATCTTGAATTAGAGACTTTTAATGACTTTAAAAACCTAAATAATAAAAAATTTATCTTTGAGAATAAATTTGATAAAAAATTAAATGTAACATTTATTGATAATGAAGAAATTACTGCTCTTTTTAAAAGTCATACTGCTTGGGAAGATTTTTATAAGAAATATAAGAATGCAATTGGAATTATAGAGTTTTCTCGAATAGGCTTTAATAAGAGTAAAACCCAAGCTTTACTCTATTATAGTAAAACCTCTGGTTTCTCAAATGGTCATGGTAATTACATTTTCTTGAAAAAGATAAATGGAAAATGGATTAAAGTGTTAGAAGTAATGGCATGGATTTCATAAATAATTAGTGCTAACAAAAATCCGAGTCAACAACTCGGATTTTTTTATGGTTAAATGTCTAATTATTTCGCTTGTTTATCAATTTCGTTTTGAATGATTTGCCAATCATAAAGTTGAAATGTTTTTCCGTTGCTCATGGCAACAAAGAAACCTTTAGGAAATTTAGTTCCAAAATTGAAATTTATCGCATCAGCTCCGTCACATTCGATAGTAGAAACTGGGATTTTAGCAATCAATTTATGTTCATTTGGATTTGAAGGATCGCCTTGTCGCTTGTACACATTAAAATAATTCGCTTGTTGATCCGAAATCAAGATATAACCATCTGTTGCATTGGTTTTGTAAATCGCAATTCCTTCATGATCGCGTTTAAAATCTTTTTGTCCAAAAAATGCAATTTCCTCGTTTCCTTTTTCTGGATCAGCATAATATTTTCTAATTCCAGCTGTTTCGTCAGCATAATAAATAAAGCCTAATTCTTCGTCAACAGCAATGGCTTCAATCTCTTTTTTACCTGAATAATTTCCAAACTTACGCACCAAAGTCGCTTCTATTTTTCCATTATTGTTTTCTAATGCATATTGATGCAGATATTCTCCGCTTGTACCATCTTTACGACCAACGATTGCGTAAAATTTATTGTCTTTGCTTTTATATAAAGCAATTCCCATTGGGTCGCGTAATGTTTCGTCTTTGAAAACTTCGATTCCGCCATCATCAATCAATTTAAAATAAGGAAGAGAAACTACTCTAATTTTATTGTTTGCACGTTCGGTAAGCACTGCAATGTCAATCTTTTTTCCATTAAGAGGAAAACCGTACATAACATCCACATTATTTGGACGATTAAGCGGAACGATTTGGTTCACGATTTTACCATTCAAATCATAGGCGTATAAACCGCCCGTTTCTTCCTGTTTATCTGTTCCAATAATTAATGATTTTTCAGGATTCTGATAATTGATCCAAATCGCAGGATCATCAGTATCATTTGGCGTTTGTTCCGTTGTAACAGTTGGTTTTACTGCATTTGTAGGAACTGGAGCCAGTTTAGAGGATTCACAAGAAAATAAAATTGTGAAGAGTGATAATGTGATGAATATTTTTTTCATAATTGTTTAGAAATCAAATTTTAGACCTAAAGTAAAACGTGGTTGATAATATTCGAGTTGCATTGTTTGACTCGAAACTCCTTGGTAGTAACGTAAAGGTTGATTTGTTAAATTGTTTGCTTCTGCAAAAATTCGTAATTGCTTCGAGAATTTATACGACGCATTTGCATCTAAAAATAATTGTTTGTCATAGTAACTATCCTCGAAAGCATTTCCTCCAATTTCGTCTAAATAAGCGGCTGTATAATTAACCGAAATACGTGCAGAGAACTTTTTGTTCTCGAATGCTAACGAACCATTGAACATGTGTGGAGCTGTTTTAGGTAAATCAAGATCTTCTCTCAAATCACCATCTTCATTGGTAATTCCTTTGGCTTTTGAATCGGTGTATGTATAGTTAAGATAAATTCCCAAATGTTTGAAAAATTCGCCTGGAATAAAATCTAATTGACGCTGAAATGCTACCTCAAATCCGAAAACATTCACGTGATCTCCATTTCTAGCTTGTGTCATTTTCCAATTTTCTCCAGCAGGAACTGGGTTTGCTATGTCAGGAAAAAGCGTTTGGAAATCATTTGTTGTAAATGTATTGTTTTTGTAGGTATAGATGAAATCGTTTAATTTTTTGTAGAAAAATCCTCCCGAAACAATTCCGATATTTTCGAAATAGTTTTCAACCATCAAATCATAATTCATGGCATAGGTCGCTTTCAGATTTGGGTTACCTGCAAAAAGCTCTGCATCTTCTTTCAAAACACTTACAAAAGGCGCTAAACTGTAATAATTTGGTCGTGCAATACTTGTTGTGAAAGCTGCTCTCAGAATAAAATCATTTGTAAATTTATGTTTCAAAGAAAGACTTGGTAAAACATTGGTATAATCGTTTTTGTGCTTGATTTCTCCAATTAAATCTTCTTCATCTTGTACATAATTCCCTGTATAATCTATCGAAGTATTTTCGATACGAACACCAACTATTAAAGATGTTTTAGATGATAAATCTTGATCCCAACGAATATATCCTGCCGAAATATATTCTTTCGCTTTATAGTTAGAGGCTAGATATTTAGAAGGCTCTAAGTTAGATTTGAATAGATTTGTATTGTTTAAATCTAAATTTCCTAATTGATGATTTGAATAGAAATATCCAGCTTGATATTTTTTACCAGCATTGAAACGATTGCTTGACCAATTTACAGGATTTTGAGTACTCAAATTTCCCATTCCATCTATGCTCTCGTACGAATAGAAAATATTTTCGCGCTCTTTGTCTTTCAAACGAAGGCGACCACCAAAACGTAAACGACCTTTTTGATTTGAGATAACACTTAACGGAACTCTGAAATTAAGCTTTGCACCGAACTCTGTTTCATCTGTATAATCGTGTTGTTCTGATAACGAACCAACTTTGAATTTTGTTAAATCTTCTGCAGAAGTTGTCGTTACATTCGGATATTTTGCATCAGATAAATCTTCATTAAATGTAACACCTTTTACGCGATAATCAATGTAGCGCTCATTTGGTCTATCTTCGCTCGCTTTTGAGTAAGAAACCGCCCAATCCATATCGATTTTTGGTGATAATAAATGCTCTCCTCGCAACGAAACATTGTAAACGCGTTGATCTTCTAAACGCGCATTTTTATTGCGGTTATTATCAATTCCACCTTTTGTTTCACGACGAATATTTCCTTTGTAAGTTCCTGTTTTTTCATCAAATTCTAAATCGCGATAAGTTACTCTATAACGGTTTTCTCGGTCGTCACGCCAATTGTAAATAGCAGAAAGATCAATTCTATTGTTTTCATTAAACTGATAATCTGCAGAAAATGAAGCACTCCTTCTTACACGTTGAATGTCATATTTACGAATCTGAAATTGTGATAAATAGGATTTATTTTCATCTTTATCCCAAACAGCTTCGATATTATCCGAACCAAAATTTTGAACTTGATAACTTCCAGAAACTACCACACCCAATTTCTTGTCAAAGAATCTATTTCCATATAAAAAAGCCGAATTATACAATCCTTTTTCGCGAATAGGCGCATAACCACCAGAAGCCGTTACCGAAATGCGCTCTTTGTTTGGAACAGCTCGCGTAATCAAATTTACAGATCCACCAATTGCGTCTGCATCCATATCTGGCGTCAAAGTTTTGTTCACCTCGATAGACGAAATCATCTCTGCAGGAATCAAATCCATTTGTACATTTCGGTTATCACCTTCGGCAGACGGAATACGATCTCCATTCAACATAACCGAATTTAACTCAGGTGAAAGACCTCTAATGATAATATTTCTGGCTTCTCCTTGATCATTTTGCATCGTTACTCCAGTCACACGTTTCAACGCATCACCAATGTTAGAATCAGGGAAACGACCAACTTGATCCGAAGAAATAATATTGGTGATATTTCCGTTATTTTTTTGTTGATTCAATGCTTTTGCTTGCCCTTTTAAATAATCTCCAACTACAACAACTTCATTCAGTTCGTTGTAACCTGCATTTAAAGAAAAATCAATAACAGCCGTTTTATTTTCGGTAACTTCTATTTGCTTGGAAATGGTTTCGTATCCTAAATAATCAATATAAATGGTATAAACACCAGGTGTAAGATTTAGAAATTGATAATTACCATTTTGATCAGATACAGTATATTTATTCGAATTTTCGATGCGAATTGTAGCTCCAGGTAACGAAAATTGATCGTTAGAATCTACAACTTTTCCTGAAATAACGCCACTTTGAGCCAAAACAAATGGACCTAAAATGAATAAGGAGAGTTTTAAAAGATGTTTCATGAGAAATTAATTTCCTCAAAAATACATTTGCTATATATCCTAATTGTTAAATATTTATTATGAAATATTTAACATTTGTAAAGTTTATTTAATTATTGCTTATTTTGATTTGTTGAATCACTTTAATCATTAGTATGTAATTGGATATTTTATCTAGCTTTTTACTAATTTTAGATGCGTAGTAATTGTTACTTTTGCATCAAATAAAAACTTCTCATGTCGATTGCTGAATATTTAAAATTCAATCAAAAAATAAATTATAAAAACGAAATATTAGCTGGCTTAACTGTTGCTATGACAATGATTCCTGAATCGCTTTCGTTTGCAATTTTAGCTGGTTTATCACCTTTAATAGGTTTGTATGGTGCATTTATCATGGGAATCGTTACAGCTATTTTCGGAGGAAGACCAGCAATGGTTTCAGGTGGAGCAGGCGCAACTGTTATTACTTTAATTGCTTTGAATGCTACATATGGTGAGCAATATATTTTTGCTGCGGTTGCTTTAGCAGGAGTTTTTCAGATAGTGGTTGGAGTTTTCAAATTAGGAAGATTTGTTCGTTTAATTCCTCAATCTGTGATGTATGGTTTTCTGAATGGTTTGGCGATTGTTATTTTTATGTCACAAATTGAACAATTCAAATCAACTACAAACGGAATAACGAGTTGGTTGAGCGGTACACCTTTTTATACGATGGCAGGATTGACGCTAATTACAGTTCTGGTAGTTTATTTCTTTCCGAAATTAACGAAAATCATTCCAGCTTCTTTGGTCGCAATTCTTGTGACTTTTCTGTTGGTTATCGGATTTAATGTTGATACAAAGACTGTTGGTGACATTGCGAGTATCAAAGGAGAATTGCCAAGTTTTCATATTCCGAGTGTTCCATTTACGTTAGAAACCTTGAAAATTATTTTGCCTTATTCAATTATTATGGGTTCGGTTGGATTAATCGAAACTTTGCTAACGCTTACGTTGGTAGATGAAGTGACTGAAACGAAAGGTTCGTCGAATAAAGAATGTTTGGCGCAAGGTGCTGCAAATATTACAAATGGATTTTTCGGTGGAATGGGAGGTTGTGCAATGATTGCTCAGACGTTTGTTAATTTAGATGCAGGATCTCGCTCGAGATTAGGACCAGCAATTGGCGCAATAACAATCTTGATTATTATTCTAATTGGCGCTCCAGTGATTGAGAAAATCCCAATGGCAGCACTTGTTGGTGTAATGATGATGGTTGCAATTTCGACTTTTAAATGGGGCTTTTTTAAATTAATAACAAAAATGCCAAAATCGGATGTGTTTGTGAGTATTTTGGTGGCGATTATCACGATTGTGTTACATAATCTTGCTTTGGCTGTTTTTGTTGGTGTTATCGTTTCAGCTTTGGTTTTTGCTTGGGATAATGCAAAACGTATTCGAGCACGAAAAACTGTGGATGAAAATGGACGAAAAATATATGAGATTTATGGACCTCTTTTCTTTGGTTCAACTTCTACTTTTTTAGAGAAATTTGAAATTAATTCTGATCCAAAAGAAATTATTATAGACTTGAAAGAGAGTAGAATAGTTGATATGAGTGCAATTGAAGCTTTAAATATTATTACATCTAAATATGCACAACAAGATAAAATTGTAATTTTGCGACATTTGAGTAAAGATTCTATTCGATTATTAGAAAATGCTAAAAGCGTTATCGAAGTTAATATCGAAGAAGATCCGACTTATAATGTGATGCCAAAATAAAAAAATCAGCTTCTTAGAAGCTGACTTTTTTATAAATATCGTTCATTAATCACATTCATATGATGGATGGAATGACCAGCCATAACATAACCAATTTTCTCAACAGAAAACTCTCGATCACCAACTTTTCCTATTTTGTTTAATGTTTCATCATTAAAAGATTCAAACTGAAAGTAAGTTGCTTTCATCAAATTTGTCCATTCTTTTATCAACTCTTCAGGCTTTCTTTCATTTGCGTTCGAATTCAACACATAGGCATTTTCATCAAAGAAATTCAACGTTTGAGAATCTTCTCTCGCAATATGTTGCGCACGATAAGAAAAAATACGTTCACAATCTATACAATGTTGTATCATTTCTTTGATAGTCCATTTTCCATCTGCGTACGCATAATCCCATTTATCTAATTCTGTTACAATTATTAATGTTTTCTTGATATCAGCAATACGTGTCTGTAAAGCATCTACAACTTCTATTCCATCGTAAATAGAAGTATAATTGTCGTGGTTTATTGTATTCAATTTTCAGTAATTTTTTACAATTTAAGGATAATTTGACTGAGTTATTTTAAGTATTTGTTAAAAATAAACCTTCATTTTTTTGAATTTATTTCCGATTTTAATAAAAAAATACGATTCTTTTAGAAATTTAGAATCTTGTATCTGATAAATTTATTTTCCTGAAAATCGTTGCTAAGTTTGAGTTGGAAAGTAATTTTAAAAACATAGAATATAAGCACATGATTTCTAACTTATCATACTCAAGTGGGGCATCACAATATCCTCTTTTAGGAGAAACGATTGGCGAAAATTTACGAAATACAGTTGCAAAATATCCGCAGCAAGAGGCTTTGGTTTGCGTTGATCAAAATTATAGAGCGACGTACACAGAGTTTTATTCACAAACTGAACAAATTGCAAAATCATTGATTGCTATTGGTTTGCAAAAAGGTGATCGCGTAGGTATTTGGGCGCCAAATCGTGCAGAATGGACGTTGTTACAATATGCAACGGCTCGTGTGGGAATGATTTTGGTTAATTTGAATCCTGCTTATCGCGAAAATGAACTCGAGTTTGTATTAAATCAAGCGGAAATTTCAGCTGTTTTTGCTGCTTTATGTTTCAAAACAAGTGAATATAAAGTGATGTTGAACAATGTAAAAGACAATGCGAAATCACTAAAACATATCATCATTTTTGAAGAAAATTGGGATAATTTCTTGATCGAAGGAGAAGAAATTTCGACTTCAGAAGTTCATCAAATAGAGCAAGCTGTTCAGTTTGATGACGCTGTAAATATTCAGTATACTTCGGGAACAACTGGCTTTCCAAAAGGAGTAACGCTAACACATCATAATTTATTGAACAATGGATTTTTTATCGGTGTTCGATTAAATTATACACATCGTGATCGTGTTTGTATTCCTGTTCCGTTTTATCATTGTTTCGGAATGGTAATTGGAAATATGGCGTGTACTTCTCATGGTGCTTGTATGGTAATTCCTTCGGATAGTTTTGATCCAGCAAAAACGTTGAATGCAGTCGAAATGGAAAAATGTACGTCACTTTACGGAGTTCCGACGATGTTTATTGCGGAATTAGAATTACCAAATTTTGATCGTTTCGATTTAACATCTTTGAGAACAGGTGTAATGGCAGGATCGCCTTGTCCGATTGAAATCATGAAGAAAGTGCAAGCTAAAATGAATATGAAAGAAGTTTCGATTTGTTATGGGATGACAGAAACTTCGCCAGTTTCTACTCAAACCATTATTGGAACGCCTTTAGAAAAGCAAGTTTCGACAGTTGGAACAGTTCAAGATCATTTAGAAATTAAAATTATTGATCCACAAACAGGAGATATTTTACCTCGTGGAATTGCTGGTGAATTTTGTACAAGAGGTTATTCGGTCATGCAAAAATATTGGAACAATCCAGAAGCAACTGCGCAAGTTATTGATGAGAATAATTGGTTGCATACCGGTGATTTAGCGACAATGGATGTAGACGGATATATCAACATTACGGGGCGCATTAAAGATATTATCATTAGAGGAGGAGAAAATATTTCACCAAAAGAGATTGAAGATTTTTTGTACGAACATGAATCAATTTCTGATGTTCAAATTATTGGCGTTCCAAGTATCAAATATGGAGAAGAAGTAATGGCTTGGGTGAAAGTGAAAGAAGGTATTACTGTAACCGAAGACGAATTGAAGGCTTATTGTTTATCCATCGCTCATTTCAAGCGTCCTAAATATTGGAAATTTGTACAAGAATTCCCAATGACCATTTCAGGAAAAATTCGAAAAATAGAAATGAGAGAAGTTTCTATAAAAGAATTAGGTTTAGAAAATGCACGAAAAGTGAAAACATCTTAAAAAAGTATTAAAATCTATTTAAAAAGTAGACTTAAAAATAATTATTTCAATTATCTTTGAGTCTATTTTAATTATATAAAAATAAACGATCTAAACGATGTCAAATATCTTATTAATCGAAGATGAACAGGCAATCCGCAACGTTTTGAAAAGCATTTTAATGGACGAAAATCCAAAATGGAATGTGGATGAAGCTGAAAACGGAGCTGTTGGGCTTGAAAAAATAAAAGAAAAAGAATACGACTTAATTATAAGTGATATAAAAATGCCATTGAAAGATGGAATGGAGGTTTTGTCAGAAGCGATGGAATATAATCCAGACCTAACAATGGTGATGATTACGGGGCACGGAGATGTTGATTTGGCTGTTGATGCGATCAAAAAAGGTGCGTACGATTTTATCCCAAAACCTCCAGATCTTAATAAATTATTGACGACTGTTCGCAATGCTTTAGACCGTAAATCGTTGATGTCTTCGAACAAAGAATTGAAGAAAGAAAACAAAGCATTAAAGAAAAAAGTTGCGAAAAAATACGAAATGATTGGTGATGCTCCTGCAATTGCAGAAGTGAAACAAATTATTGATAAAGTGGCTGCTACAGACGCTCGCGTATTGATTCTTGGTCCAAATGGAACAGGTAAAGAGTTGGTTGCACATCATTTGCATGAAAAAAGTGATCGTAATGTAAAACCTTTAGTTGAAGTAAACTGTGCGGCAATTCCTGCTGAATTAATTGAAAGTGAGTTGTTTGGTCACGTAAAAGGATCATTTACTGGAGCTGTTAAAGACAAACAAGGTAAGTTTGAATTGGCAAATGAAGGAACAATTTTCTTAGATGAAATAGGGGATATGAGTCTTTCTGCTCAAGCAAAAGTTTTGCGTGCGTTACAAGAAGGAAAAGTATCGCCAGTTGGCTCTGAGAAAGAGATTAACGTGAATGTTCGCGTAATTGCTGCAACAAATAAAGACTTACGAAAAGAGATTGAAGAAGGTCGTTTTCGCGAAGATTTATACCATCGTTTGGCGGTAATTATTATCAATGTTCCAGCGCTTAATGATCGTAAAGATGATATTCCTTTGTTGGTAGAACATTTTGTAAAAGATACGACAAGTCAAAAATCTTTTGATAATTCGGCTTATGATGCGTTGAAAGAATTGGACTGGACAGGTAATATTCGTGAGTTGAGAAATGTTGTTGAACGTTTATTGATTTTGGGTGATAATCCAATTTCGAGAAAAGACGTTGAGCAATTCGTGAAAAAATAATTCATCTCAGATGAAAAAAATTGTCTTTCTTCTATTTATCAGCCAATTCTTTTTATTTTCATGTAAAAAGGATAATGTAGAAGTTGATAAAAGTTCGGATGGTTTATCGCATGAAGATGTATTGTCTTTAGAGAAAAATTCTGTTTTTACGAGCGAAACGCTTATTTACAAAGGAGTTTTTGAAGGAAAATATTTTGGAGATAAAATCGTTTTGAAATTAGCAGATGACAAATTTACTGCTGAATATAAAGGTCAATCTTATGATGGAGAATTGTTCAAAAAGGATGATGGATCGTTGATGGAAATCGATTCGAAAAAGAAAAAATTACCTTTTCAATTTTTACGTTGGTCAGACAATTCGGAGATTATGATTCTCAACGAAGATGGAATGGCTGATGATAATGGTGAAAATTATTTAACAAGAATTTCAGACAAATGAAAATAAAATTTACGTGGATTTTAAGTCTTATTGCAATTACTTTTTTAGTAAGTTGTAATTCTTCTTCAGCCAGTAAAAATGATGAATTAGGAAAACGTTTTTTCGAAAATTATTCATCTCGAAAAGATTACAAAAAAATGTTATCTTTTTACAATGATAGTTTGCTGTACGAAAACGTGGCGCAATATTCAGGAGGTTCTACGGTAGATCCGCGTTATTTATTGAATGATATTATTCGTTGGAGTGATCAAACAATGCAATATGAAAACAATAAATTATTGAAAGTAAATGAATTATTTTCTAACGATTCGATGATTATTGCAAACGGAGAATTTTCGCCTTATACATACAATGGAATGAAATTTCCAGCGATGAAATTCACGACATATTTGTATTTAGATCAAAATTCGAAAATCAAAAAACAAGTCGATTGGTTCAATTATCCGATTGAGGATATTATCGAGTTGTATCAATTGCAACAAGGTCAAGACAAAATAAAATTAGATAAACAATAGTTTTTAATAAATCCAGTTAGAGTTTTTTAACTGGATTTTTTTATTTTTAGATATGATAAGAATTGCTACAGAAAATGATATTCCTGAATTGAAAAGAATGATGATAAAATTGTTACAACATCATCAAGAGTTTAATGCGTTGTATCAAATAGATTTGACTTACAAACATGATATTGATGATTTTTTCAAGGGAATTTTGCAACAACAAAACATAAAAGTATTTGTAGCCGAAATAGAAAATAAGTTGGCGGGATATATTATTTGTTCGAAACATTTTCGTCCGAAATACTTTGCGATAAAATCAAAAGGAAGAATAGATTCGTTGTATGTTGATGCAAATTATCGCAATCAAAATATCGCTTCTAAATTGGTTGAAGAAGCGATAAATTTCTTGAAGGATCAAGCATATATTGAATTAGAATTTACAGCGGAAAATCAATCTGCAAAAGGCTTTTGGTTGAAAAATGGTTTTGAGATTTTGAATTATCAATGTATTTTGAAATTGAATTAATTACAAGAAAAAAGCCATTGTACAAACCATCAAAGCTGTGATTCCTGTATAAAAAAGTCCGATAATTACAACATAACCTAACTTGCGATGAATCGTTGAAAATTTTCCTGGTAATTGTCTCTTTTTATTTTGATTTTTTGATTTGAAAATTGTAAAAGCCCAAACAATATACGTTAAAACAGCACCAATAATATGCGCCCAAAGTGTGGTATGGAAAAATGTTGTCGCTAAATATGGACTCACTTTTACCAAACTACCAGAACCTCCAGAAAAACGAATCGTTAATTCCAATAAAATAACGCCTGTAACACAAGCATAAAATAAGTTTTTTTGAACTTTTATATGTTGCTCATATTTTCCTTGTTTTACTAATTTTATCGCATACAAAGCAATAAATGGAGCAAAGATTGATAAAATTAACATGCTGTAAACGACGATTTGACTAATTGGCATCATGAATATTTTTTATTCAAAAGTATTTGCCACAGCGGAATTGGACAATTTTTTTAGACGAACTACAAATTTTTCACGACCAAATTAGTTCGCTTTCCAAAAGCTTTTTCGTTACTTCGCTAAAAGTTTTGATGATGCAAGATTTCGTAAAAAAATATCCACTTATTTTCCATTTATTGGGATGGATCGGAATTGCATTTATCTTTTTCATCATTTTTCCGCTTACCTATCGCATCAATTTACCAATAGAACACTACGTTTATCATGCAATTTTACTTGTCTTTTTAATGATATTGTATTATTTGAATATAGGTTTTTTATTGCCAAAAATTAGTTGGAGAAAAAATGGCGTTTTGTATATTTTAACGTTAATAATTTTGACCATTTTTCTGATTCTTGTGATGAATCAAGTAGAAGAAATGTTGCAATTAAATCAAAAACTTCATCAAATATTACATCCAAATCAGCCAACAAATGCGAAGCAAAATTCATTTTTCATTTCGATTTATATTTCAATTTTTGCTTTACTAATTTTCGCGATTGGAATTTCATCTCATTTGATTAAAAATTGGAACAAAGAAGAAAAGAAAAAACTTTTGTTGAAAGAAGAAAAAACCAAAGCAGAATTAAGTGTTTTGAAAGCGCAAATTAATCCGCATTTCTTTTTCAATACATTAAATACGATTCATTCGTTAACTTATTTTGAAGTTGAAAAGTCGAGAATTGCAATTCAGAAAATGGCTAAAATGATGCGTTTTGTGTTGAATGAAGAGCAAAATGATAAAGTTTTGCTGAAAGATGAAATTAGTTTTATCGAGAATTATATTGATTTGATGCGTTTTCGGATTCCAGAAAATGTAACGTTAAAAGTTGAGATTTCTACTTCTGAAAATGAGTTGGAAATTGCACCAATGATATTGTTGACGTTTATAGAAAATGCTTTTCAATATGGAATTTCGACGACGAAAGATTGCGAAATTTGTTTGAAGATTAATGTTGAAAATGGATTATTAATTTTAGAAACAGCAAATGAAATCTTTGAAAATAAACGCATTAATCGTTCTAAAAATATTGGAATTCAAAATACGCTAAAACGTTTAGAAATTATGTATTCGTCCAATTATGAATATATTGCGAAGACAGAATCAAATGTTTACAAATGTTTACTAAAAATTAAGTTGAAATGAAATTAACCTGTATTGCGATTGATGATGAGCCTTTAGCGTTGAAATTGTTAGAGAATTTTATTCGTCATTCTGATGATTTAGAGTTGGTTGCGAGTTTTAATTCTTCTCAATCTGCCCAATTATTTCTACTTAAAAATCAAGTTGATTGTATTTTTTTGGATATTGAAATGCCCGAGTTAAATGGAATTGATTTTGTAAAATCGTTGTCAGAAAATGATGTAAAAGCGTCAATTGTTTTTGTGTCTGCTTATAGCAATTATGCGATAGAAGGTTTTAAAGTTTCGGCAACAGATTTTTTGCTTAAACCTTATAGTTTTGAAGATTTTGAACGAACAATTTCTAAAATAAAACATCAAAAAAATCTTGAAAATTTATTGAAACAAAACGACGATATTTTCATTAAAATTGATGCAAAGCAAGTAAAAATAAAGCTTTCGTCTATTTTGTATATCGAAAGTATGAAGGATTATTTGAAAATATATTCTGAGGAAAAGGAGTTACCGTATATTCCGTTGATGACATTGAAAAAAATGAAGGAAAATTTACCTGATAATTTTATTCAGATTAATCGTTCGCATATTATCAATTTTAATAAAGTGACTTCTTTTGGGAAAAATAATTTAATAATAGGAAAGAAAGAATTTAATTTATCAGAGAAATATAAATCTGATTTTGAGAAGTATATCAAATAAAAAAGCTCCAAAATTTTGGAGCTTGTAATTGTTATTTAACTATTATTGTTCTGAGTTAAAGTAGACTTTATAATAATACATTTTCTTTTCTTCGTCAAAACCACGCTCCAAATATTCTTCGGCTGCATCTGGATTTGTCAAATCTAATTTGATATTAATCTTCGTGTCTAATTTAATTTCACTTTTAATTTTCTTCGATTCTTTCATCAAAGTTGGAACTGAAACTTCGAAAGCTTCTACAAATTCAACACGATTATTTTCGCTATAATCTTTCTTATATTCTTTGAATTCGTCAATAATTTCGAAAGGTTTCAAAACTTGATCTTCAAAAATTTCATTCGTTACAACTTCATTTGAATTCAATACATTTATCGAATTTGAGATAAATTCTGCTTGTTGTTTTTTGTCCGTTTTATCCAAAAGAAAATCATTCGAGAAATCTGTAATCAACTCCATATATTTCTTTGTATGGTAATTGTTATCCTTAATCAAATCAATTTCTAAGAAATTTTTCTTCCAATATTCTGACTCCACATTTTTATCATCGATAGAGTAGACGCGGAAACCTTCGTCGCGATAAGCATCAAGAATAAGACAGGCTTTGTCGATTCCTTCTAACTTGTAACCTTTCCAAATGTTGTAATCTAAACCACGCGATTCGTCGAAACGCAAGAATTTTTTCTTATTCTCTAATTTATAAATTCCAATTCCACGACAAGGAATTCCGTCGAACATCATATTCTCGAAAAGCGCAATAAAAACTTCACCACTTTTGATCTGCGGATGCAATGATTTCTCGTATAAATGACTTAAAACTTCTTGCGAAAAATCGATAAAATCTGTTTCTTCATCAAACATTTGCTTGCATTGATTATACAAAACATTAAATTCTAACTTTTCTGTATAATGCGTGAAACGATTAATTTCGAGCGTTTTTTTGAAAGGACTTAATAAGAAAGGAACCAATTGTTCTTCCTTAGATTCGTCGTATTCTAGTGTTTTATCGGCAAAAATGTTAGCTTCTTCTCGAACTTTATGTCCAACTTTTTGTAAACTAATAAAGGCGATGTAAGCATTTTTAACGTCAATCATTTTATATAATTTCTTAAAAACAAAAGTAATCAATTCACAAATCAATACAAACGATGTCAGGAATAAAAATATTTAACAAAATTGTCAAACAAAATTGTTAATACAATTCATTGAATATTAATAATTTATAAATTATTTTGATGATTTATTGATTTTGTATGCTTAAAATTTATAATTATGGCACGGAAATAGTATTAGGAGAGATGTCTTAATTTATTAAAAAGTTGGATGATGAAAAAAATTAGATTTACACTTTTAGGAGTAGCTTTTACAGCCATGTTAGCTGTTGGTGTAAATGCTCAAGATAGAGGTCAAAGAGGTGGTGAGAGAAGTTCTTCTTCAAGAGAAGCAACTTCAAGAAGTCAAGGAAATGGACGCTCTGAAATGGCTAGAACAGAAAATAGAACTAGTCGTATTGAAGGAAATAGAACAGAAAGAATAGATCGCGGTAATTCTACGAACGAATCTTGGAAAAATTCTACAAATAGAACAGAACGTGAAACGAGTACACGTATAGATAGAAACAATACAGCGATTGTAAGTAGTAGACCAAGTTCTAACAAAGATTGGAATAATAGTAGAAATAACAGAGAAAATAGCCAAGGAAATCAAGGCAACAGATCTGAGAGTTTAAAAAACAGAGATTTCTATAACAATCCAGTTCGTATAAATTCTAGCTCATACAACAGAGGAAACCGACCAGTTTCTAATGTGAATGTAAGAAACTATAACAAGTATTCGTACAACAGTTATAATTTCTACGGAAACAACGGTATTTACTATCGTCCTTATAACAATGGATATGTGAGATATATGCCATACGTAGGATTTAGAATTAATATTTTACCAGTAGGTTATGTAACAATTAATATTGGTAATAGAAATCCATATTATTTCTACGAAGGTGTTTATTACAGCCCAAATAGAAATTATTATGAAGTAGTTCAAGCTCCGCTCGGTGCTATCGTATATGCGTTACCAGCAGGATATGAAAGATTAGATTATGGAGGAGAATATCTGTATGAATTTGGAGGTGTTTTGTACCAAAAAATTTACAACAGAGGAACAAGAGCTTATCAAGTAGTAGGTTATTTAGATTAGTATAGGTTTTAGTAGTTAAGTAAAAGCCCAAACAGATTATCTGTTTGGGCTTTTCATTTGTAGCGAAGAGCAGAATCGAACTGCCGACCTCAGGGTTATGAATCCTGCGCTCTAACCATCTGAGCTACCTCGCCTAAATTTTAATTTTTGCAAAGGTAATTTTTTTTTGATTTTATAACAAAACTTATTTTGATTTTCTTTGGTAGATACAATTCATTTTATATCTTGCGACTTCAATAAAATAGAATTATGCCAAAAAAGAAATATCAAGTAGAATTTTCAATCAAGTCTTCACCGTCTTTGCTATATAACTATATTTCAAACCCTTCAGGTTTATCAGAATGGTTTGCAGATAATGTAAATTCTCGTGGAGAAAAATATACTTTTATTTGGGATGGACACGAAGAATCTGCATTTTTGATGAAATCTAAGCAAGATGGATACGTGCGCTTTCAATGGGAATATGATGAAGACACGAAATATTTCTTCGAATTAACAATTGTAGAAGACGATTTAACGAACGATGTATCATTAGTTATTACAGATTTTGCTGATGAAGACGAAGTAGAAGAATCAAAACAATTGTGGGAAAGTCAAATTGAAGATCTTAAAAAAATCTTAGGATCTGTTTAAAATCTATTATTTTGAAAATTAACTTAGGTGGCGTTATTGTCGAAAAAGCAAATGCAGAAATAGGAATTCAGAACAGAGCTTTTCGTAATGGTGATGCTGTAAAAGAAATTTTACGATTTGTAAATGGTGAAATTATTGATTGGGAAGATCATTATTTCAATCTAATGGCTTCTATGCGTATTTACCGCATGAATATTCCGTTAGATTTTACACCAGAATTTTTTCAAGAACAAATCAATTTATTAGCAGAAACAAATCAATCGAAATCAGGAAAAGTAGAATTTTTTGCTTTCAGAAATGATGAGGAAGATTATCTAAAAGCATCTATCAATTATTTGATTTCTATCGAAAATAGTGAAAATGATTGGGAGTTTTTACAAGCTGAAAACGAGATTGATGTTTACAAAGATTATGCGATTAATACTGCATTTTACTCACTTGTGAATACGTATCGTCCAGAAGAAAATATTGCAGAAATCTATCGTTTAGAGAATGATTATGCTGATATTATTTTGCTAAATGCAAACAAAAAAATGGCACGTTCTTTACGAGGAAATATTTTTGTGGTGAATGGAGAAACGATTCGTACGCCGAAAAAAGAAGAAGGTGTTATTACAAGTGTTTTGAGAAATAATTTCATTACAAAAATTAATAAAGCCGAAGAATTTAAAGTAGAAGAAGTAGAAATTTTTCCATTCGAAATTCAGAAAGCAGAAGAAGTTTTCATTTTGATTGATGGAGTTGGAATTTTACCAATTACCAAAAATCGTAAAAAAGAATACACTTTAGACAAAACAAAATCGATTTTTAAGTATTTATAATCGATTAATTCATAGAAGGATCAGCGGGGGTGTTTAGCCAAATTAAGTTTTCACCTCCAAGCTGTTTCATCAATTTCTTCCACAAATCAGCATCCCAACGCTCAAAAATATCAAAATCTAAATCGGTTACAGCCCACGAATTATCGTTTAATTCATCTTTGATTTGTTTTGGCGCCCAACCACAATATCCAATAAAAAACTTGATTTCATCTTGCGTAATCAAATTCTGATTTACCGCATCGCGTACATCTTCATACACACCAGACCAATATAAATTGTCAGCAATTTTTTCGCTATTTCTGATTAAATCAGGGCGTTTGTGAATATAATAGATATTTTCTTTATCGACAGGTCCACCTTCAAAAACAATAGAAGCAGATTCTATTTCAGATACAAAAATACTAATCGGAATATGAGAAGAATGATTAAGAATAAAACCAATACTTCCAGATTCTAAGTGTTCTGTAATTAAAATAACACTTCGCTGAAAAATATCGTTACTTAATGTTGGTTTTGCGACCAAAATAGCTCCTTTTTTTATACTTTTGATAGACATTTTTGTTTCGGTTTTATTGAGTAAAATCTTAACGAAAGATATGATTAGCGGTTTAAAAATATAAAATAATCATTAATGAAACAAGATTTAAGTTATAAAAGAAAAGTTTACGAAAAACAGTCGATGAATTTTGATTCGTTAAGAGAAAATCCGATCGAACAATTTCGTGATTGGTTTTTGCAAGCTGAAGAATCGGATGGAGTAGATGAAGCGAATGCGATGTCTGTTGCGACGATTGGTGAAGATGGATTTCCGAGAACGCGTGTTGTTTTATTGAAAAGATATACGGACGAAGGTTTTATTTTTTATACGAATTACAACAGTCAGAAAGGAAAAGCTTTGTTAGAGAATCCACATGTTTGTTTGTCATTTTTTTGGCCATTTCTCGAAAGACAGATTATTATAAAAGGTGTAGCAGAAAAAACATCGGATAATAATTCGGATGGATATTTCGAAACGCGTCCAAGAAGTAGCCAGTTAGGCGCTTGGATTTCGGCGCAAAGTTCTGTGATTGATGAGTATGAGGATTTAGCAGCAGAAGAATTGGAATTAGAAAAAAAATACGAAGGAAAAGAAATTACGCGCCCAGCACATTGGGGAGGTTTCTTGATTCGTCCAACGGAGATAGAGTTTTGGCAAGGACGTCCAAGTCGTTTACACGATAGAGTTCGTTATGTTTTACAAGACGATTTTGATTGGAAAAAAGAGCGATTAGCGCCTTAAGATATAAAACAAAAGCCTCTAATTAAGAGGCTTTTGTTTTTGATGTATAGTTTAACAATGGTTCGTATTCTTTTAGAAAAGCAGATTTCTTTTGAAACAATAAGTTATTTGAAACTTGATCTACAAAGTATAAATTTTCAATCAAATTCTCAAAAGCATTGTTGTTATAACCTGTAGAGTCAAAAAAGAAAATCCAATCTTCATCTATAAAATATTGCGCATTTTCAACTTTTCGAATTGTTATTTTTTCCTTTGCTATTTCACTTTGTAGAATATCTTTTGTTACATTTTTTAGTTGTTCAACTTGATCATTCAAAACTGTTAAAGCCTCAATTCTTAGCTTTTCGTGAATAGGTTTTGTTGCAAAATTAATATGAGTTCTAATTTCATCTACCAATTGAATATTCGCTGATAAATCTGCTTCAACTTTGATACAATCTTCTAATAAAATAGCTTTTTGTTCATCTAAATTAGATCTGAAAAATATTTTGATATTGTCTAAATATTCAGAAAACTCAGCTTCTTTTTCCTTATTTATTTGCTCCAATTCTTCTTTAACTTTCAGTACATCTTGTTTTTTATTGTAAACAACATTGTTGTATTTGAATGGTTGCGGCTTTTTTTGACTGGAAAAAAAATCTAATTGCAATAAATCAATTTGTAAAGCTAAATATTGTTTTGCAACTATAATATTTTCATCCGAAAACAATTCATTCGTAGGAATATTTTGTTGTTTATCCGTTAAATCAGCTTTTTTAATTCGATCAAAAGGTAAATCATAATTTGAAAAAAAATGATTGTAAACTTTAGGGTAATTGTATTTATTATGAATGCTTTTAAACGTTTCAATAAATTCTGAATTGTCTATTTCATTGACACGATATAAATTTAATTGAAAGAAAAAATTGAATGTAAATTCTTCTTCAAATTCATTATTTTTTTGAAGTAATGTAATGGCTTTTGGAGATTTGTCTATCTCAGAATGATGATTTGTAGACGCTATATTTGCTAAACGTTTGTCCATTTCTGGATGCGTCGACCATAAATCTTCAAATTGTAGTAAAGAATGATTTTGATTAAATTCATTAATTCCAACAATTGCTAAATTATTTTCTAAAGAAAGTTCGTAATCATCGATATAAAAGTCAACTAATTGATTCATATTTTGATAAATATTAGTCGAAAACTTTTTATCATCTTGTAAACTTGTATAAAAATTGGCTAATTCTTGGTAAACAAATTGATACAATTCTATTCTCAATAATGGTTTGCTCATCGTCTCAATTCCCACAACATTTGTTGCAATTTGATCCGCATGAAATTCCATTTCTCGACTTAATTTTAGATAATTAAATTCTAATTTTTTGTGAATTATTTTCAAAATAGATTCAATCATTTTATTGTAAGCAACAGCGCCCATCGAAATAAAACCAACAATTCCATTAATTTGACCTAAATTATCGACATCAAATCTCAAGGTTTGATTACTGTATAAAATATCTTCCATAATTTTGGTCGCATTTCCAACATGACTACCAATTGTCATTGATTTTTGAGAAAAATGCCCAAATTCGTGCGCAATTATTCCTTTTAATTCGTTTTGAGAAATACCATGAAGCAAACCAATACCAATCGACAAATTTTTTCTCGTCGGAAAAACTAAACTTTGCAAATTGTTCGAATAGGAAACATATGCATTTACATCATCAATAATAAATACTTTTTTTGGATGTTTTGTGCCAACTTTATCTGCGGTTTCTTTTATTAATTTGAATAATTCTGGTTGATCTATTTCAAAAATTTCAATTCCATTTGTAACTGTTTTTTTGAAAATATTCAGAATAAATTTAATGTTATAGTAAACGATTAAACCTCCTAAAGCCAACAGTCCCAAACCTAAAATAATGGTAATCCACATTGGTTTTGCTATGACAATAGCGATTCCTCCACAAACACAAATTATAAAAATGATGATGCTCAAAATTGTAGAAAAGAAAAGAGTAATCAAGAAAAGAGCAATCCAAACTGCCGATTTTTTTTGCGCCTTTTTGTACGTTTCAGAAACGTTTATTTTAAAAGAATTCATAGTGTTAATTAAAGTTTCGAATATAAAAAAACCTGATGAAATTTCATCAGGTTTTTTTATAAATAACCGTTTTCAAGACTGCGTTTTAAAAGGTCTAAACTATTTTTAGATTTTGTCTTATATAATATTTTTTTATGATGGGTATGTACCGTATGATACGATATATATAATAAATTGGCGATTTCTTTATCTGAAAAACCTTTAAGCAGTAAACTTAAAATTTCAATTTCCCGTTTTGTAAGTCGTTCTTTGGGTTCACCTTCTATTTTTTCTACTACAATTTTTTTGGAATAAAAGTCGGTTCTTGTTCCCAAACCCGAAACCGTGGCTACGTAATTATTAATAGGTGTAATATGCTGAATATTGGTATGAATGTTTACCGCTTGTAATAATTCACCTTTATCGTTTTTTAAACTATGAAAGGCTTGATGATAAAATAGTTCATAATTACCCTCAGCTGTTTTCATCCTAAAACAATAGCCCGTTTTTAAATGTAATTGATGTTTAGGTCCTAATATTTGATATATTTCCAAAGTCCAAGCTTCAGCCTCCATCACAAAAGCCAAATCATCGGGATGTATTAAATCAATAATATCTTTTAAATGTTCTGGATAAGCATTTAAACCATGAATTGACAAAATATTCTCATGTACATTACTTAATGTACTATTATTAAAATTTAAAATATAATAATAAAAAGATCCGACACTAAAAACATTAGCAAAGAAATGCTCTAAGTCTGGTATTACAATCTCATTTGTATATTCATTAGAAATGACTTCAGGAAATTGATTCCATACATCGTTAAGTAAATGCTTTTTAGGTTCCATAAGCATTGTATTTAATATATATAAAAATAGTTAAATTATGTTAAAAAATACCTCTTTTGAGGTATTTTTTTGCGTTTAGAAATTATGGTACTTTGATATAACACGAATAAAAGTAATTATGAAAAAGCTAATTACTTTACTATTCTTAATTTTTTGTGGACAAACATAGAACCACAATTAACCAATGACGCTATATGCGATGGCTAAATAAAACTTTGAATTGTATATAGAAAATTAAAATGCAGCTCTTATAACCACTAATGTTTATAAAATAACTTGATACCAAGTTTTTAAAATTAATAACAACTTATTCTATATAAATTTTACAAAAACCGAAACCCTTACAAAATGCTTTTACTTAAAAGAAAATAAAAATTGAAATATCCTATTGGAAAGATTAAATACAAAAGTTAGAAATCAGAAGTTAAAAGTTGAAAACTGAAATAACTATTAAAAATAAAAACTATGAAAACAATTATTAAAACCTTTTGCCTATTGTTATTTGTAGCTGTAACTACAAAAGCTTATGCACAAACACTAACCAATGGAAATTATACTTCTGCCGATGGATATTATACGGTTTCTGTCGTACATCAAAATAACGAAATTACTTTAACCGAACCTAATAAAGTAAATGTGTACCAAAATGCGGGTAATAATATGTATTATCATACCGAACCAAAATATGCCGATTATTACCTAAAAATAACTGGTACGCAACAATATTATACTGGTAAAAATGGAGGGACAGAATACCTTTTTACTTTTTCGGGAAGTAATACATTACAAGATGATTTAGCAGGAGGTATTGACAATTGTCCGTTATATGATAAATATGAAAATCTTGCAAGTGAAGATGAGCTAAATGCACAAGTATGGACATTTTGCGGTGCAGCAGCTTTGGTGAAATGCACCTATAACGAAGAAGGAGCTAGCAAATATATAAAAGATGTTATTGTAACACTAAAGCTAATAATGACAGATCCTTCTACTTGCCCGTGTACTGATGTAATTTCCCAAGCAGTTTGGAATGCTAATTAAAAAATAGATAAAGAATGATGGCTTTGTTAATGTAGCCAGAAATCAGAAGTTGTGTCACTTCGAGCCTATAGAGAAGACTTATAACAAATCACAAATAACAATTAAAATTATAGAAACTATGAAAAAACTACTCACACTATTCGCCATATTCTTAGGTTTAGGAATAGCGAATGCACAAAAAATGTTTTCCCTATCTTATGCACCCGATAAAGAAACTGAAGACAATGTATATGGTTTCCCAGCAGAATTTAAGCTCAGTGCTTCTATTTCAGAAATTGGCGAAGCAGTAGTTGTTTTGGAAGATTACAAAATAGACCAATCCAAAGGTTTCTTCAACAAGTTTGGATCAGAAAAAAAAGGAAAATTTTATCCTTGTAATTCTTTAAACGATCTTTGCAATCAATCGAAAATACCAATATCTCTTTGGGTAGCTGCAGTATGGGAATATGCAGGAAAAACATACATCAGTGGAGCAAACCAAATTAATACGCATATACCTCAATACAAAAATAATATTTCCCCACCTGGAGAAATAGGATATAATGCGGTGAAAGAAGGTAAAGCAAAACTAGTAGGTATAAATTTCAAATCGTATTCTGTTAATAAAATCGATGCAATGATGAATATTATCTACAAATTGAAAGAGAATACAAAGTAAATAAATGTATTATTCTATGTCCTCACGTTTCCAAGACCAAAACAAAACCATTCAAGATTTCTACAACGAAGTTTGGGTAGTTTGCCCATCTTGCGATAAAAAAGCGGTGGCAAAAGTTATCGAAGAAAACAACCAAGTAAGTTTGTACTGCAAGCATTGTGGTTATAACAAAAAAAAATCTACAGAAATTTATATTTCGGGTACAAAAGGCATTTTAGAAATGCCCGCACACCGTTTTTTTGATACAGAACTTTGATTGCAAGCATCTTTCAAAAATGAAATGTTTTATGCATACAATGACGAACATCTTACGTATTTAGAAAACTACATTAGCGCCAATTTACGCGAACATAAGGGTAGAAGCCATTTCACACTATTAGAAAAGTTACCCAAATTTTACCACGAATCTAAAAACCGTGAGGCATTATTGAAAATTATTCAAAAATTAAAAAAAAAATAAAATGAAAAAATTAATCATTCTATTCGCAATATTCTTAGGATTTGGAATAGCGAATGCACAAACAAAATTAGAAAAAATAGAATTAAGAGGTAAAACGTATACTGTTAGTAAAGAGTTTCCTTCAGAAATATTAGGTAAATATCTGTATGATAAGGTAGGCGAACCTATTGTAGAACTCAACGCAAATGGAGAAGGTCTTTTTCAGTACCACGGCAGACCAGCTACCAAGATGCAATTTTGGATAGATTGTGATGAAAAAGGGGTTCCTAGAACAAAACCTTACGGAGCCGATCGATATGAATATACGTTACTTGTTCAATATTTGGAAGGTAATGATAATCAAATTTCTGTTGACAATTACACATTGATGGATGTCTTTGTAGCAAAAGACTTAGGATATACCATCATTTATAGCGAACGATATAAATCTCTCTAGTAAAAAAAAACCTGATGAAATTTCATCAGGTTTTTTCTATATCATTTTATTGTTGATTATTTTTTAAACTCTTGCGCAGTTTTACGAATAATAGCTAAACATTCGTGTAATTGTTCTTCGTTCATCACTAAAGGAGGAGCGAAACGAATGATGTTTCCATGTGTCGGTTTAGCTAATAATCCGTTGTCTTTCATTGCAACACAGAAATTCCATGCTGTTTCAGATTCTGGTGTATCGTTGATTAAAATTGCATTTAATAAACCTTTTCCACGAACTGATTTGAATAACGGAAATTCTTCAGCCATTTTCGTGATTTCTGCTCTAAAAATTTGTCCTAATTTTTCAGAATTTTCAGCTAATTTTTCGTCCAAAACAACTTGCAAAGCTTCTGTTGCAACAGCCGCAGCTAATGGATTTCCTCCATAAGTAGAACCGTGTTGTCCTGGTTTGATCACATTCATGATTTCATCATTTGCTAAAACTGCAGAAACTGGATAAGCTCCACCTGAAACGGCTTTACCTAAGATTAAAACATCAGCATCAATATTTTCGTGATCGATTGCTAACATTTTTCCTGTACGCGCAATTCCTGTTTGAATTTCGTCTGCGATAAATAAAACATTATGTTGTTTACATAATTCTTCACAAGCTTTCAAATATCCTTCAGAAGGTACATTAACACCAGCTTCTCCTTGAATTGGTTCTACTAAGAATCCACAAATTTTATCTGCTTTTTCTTCTAAAATTTGTTTTAAAGCTTCAACATCATTGTATTCTACAGCTTCGAAACCGCTTGTGTAAGGATTAAAGTTTTTGCGTGCATCTTCATCATTCGAGAAAGAAATAATAGTAGTTGTACGACCATGGAAATTGTCTTTACATACCACAATAATAGCTTCACCAGTTGGAATTCCTTTCTTTTCGTAACCCCATTTACGAGCAATTTTTAGCGCTGTTTCTACTGCTTCTGCACCCGTATTCATTGGTAATACTTTATCGAAACCGAATAATTCTGTGATAAATTTTTCGTATTTTCCTAATTTCGCATTATAAAAAGCACGAGAAGTTAACGTTAATTTTTCGGCTTGATCTTTCAACGCTTTGATGATTCGCGGATGACAGTGACCTTGATTAACAGCTGAATAAGCTGATAAAAAGTCGAAATATTTTTTCCCATCAACATCCCAAACGTAAACACCTTCACCTTTTTCCAATACAACTGGAAGCGGATGATAGTTATGCGCTCCGTATTTTTCTTCTAATGCAATTAATTCTGCTGATTTTTCCATGTAATGATTTGTTTTTGTTTGTTCGTAATATTTTATAAAAAAACCGACAAATAATGGTCGGTTCTATTTCGTTCCTAAATTTTTCTCAATTAATTGAATATCTTTTCCAAAGAATTTTTTTGCAACTTTTATAATATTATCCGTATTGTCAGAAATATAAAATGTATAGTTTGCAACAGCATCTTTAGCAGCCAATTTTCCTTCTTTTGCTAATTGATAAATCACTTGATTCACGACAATTAAAGGTGAATTTACAATGTCAACTTTTCCTTCAAACACTTGATTGATTTCTTTTCCTAGATGCGTATAATGTGTACATCCCAAAATAATCGAATCAATTCCTTCTAATTTTTTGTTCAACAAATAGGTTTCTAAAACTGCTTTCGAAATCGTTGAATTTGTAAAACCTTCTTCGATAACAGGAACTAGGAGCGGAGTTGCCATTTCAATAACCGTAATATGTTTATTTCGACGACGAATTGCTTTCTTGTAAGCGCCCGAATTTACAGTTGCTTTTGTTGCAATAACACCTATTTTTTCTCTTAATTCGAACGAAACTTTCTCTGCAACTGGCGAAATAACATCGATAACAGGAACATCTTTTCCTGCAGCTTCTCTAATTTCTTTCAACGAATTAGCTGTTGCAGAATTACATGCAACTAAAATCGCTTTACAATTATTGTCTATTAAAAAATTAGTAATGTCTACCGAAAATTGTCTAATCGCTTCTTTCGATTTTTCTCCGTAAGGCAAATTTTGAGTATCGCCAAAATAGACCAAACTTTCGTTTGGTAGCAGACGTTTTATTTCTTTTGCAAACGTCAAACCGCCAACTCCAGAGTCGAAAACACCAATTGGTCTGTTATCATTCATATCGCAAATTTAACAAATTAATCGATGTAAAATAATCTTGAAGCAATTCCATCTGCGAAAAATTTTGCTTCGGGTTTCAAAATAATTTTATTTTCTTTCTTTTCGACTAAATTTTCGTTGATTAATTGATTGAGTTCTTGATTAAAAGAATCAATCAAAGGTTGAGAGAATTCTGAATTAATTCGATTTAAATCTATTCCATAAATTGTTCTCAATCCAATCATTATCATTTCATTAAATTGTTCTACTTCATTCAAAACTTCAATTTCTTGAGGTAACTTATTTTCGTTGATAGTTTGTATATATTTTGAATTATTTGCAATGTTCCAAGCACGAGTTTTTCCGTTATAAGAATGTGCAGAAGGTCCAATTCCTAAATAATGAATTCCTTTCCAATAATTAGAATTGTGCAAAGAAAAATAGTCTTCTTTTCCGAAATTGGAGATTTCATATTGAATAAAATCATTTGAAGTTAAAGTGTCTACTAAAAGTTGAAACTGTTCGTTTTGACGATCTTCATCAACTGGTTTTGTGATTCCTTTTTTGATCTGATGATCTAAAATTGTTTTTTCTTCGACTGTCAAGGCATAAGAAGAAATATGTGGAACATTTAGCTCAATTGCCTTTTGCAAATTTTGTTTCCACATTTCGTTAGTTGTGGTTGTAGAACCATAAATCAAATCAATAGTGATATTTTCGAAACCAAAATCTTGAGCCAATTTTATAGAAGTTTCGGCTTCTTGTGCATTATGTGCACGATTCATCAATTTCAAATCTTCTTCAAAAAATGATTGAACGCCAATCGAAAAACGATTAATCGGAGTTGATTTTAAGAAATTAAGTTTTTCTTTGTTCAAATCATCGGGATTTGTTTCTAGTGTAATTTCTTTTAAATTTTTGGTCGAATAATTTTTATAAATCGTTTCGAAAATACTTTCTAATTCAATTTCGGATAGAATAGAAGGTGTTCCTCCTCCAAAATAAATTGTTTCTAAAGGTGCTGAAATTTCATCTTTTCTGATCTCAAGTTCTTTATTAATTGCTTGAATTAAATTTGATTTATGTTGAAGATTAGTCGAAAAATGAAAATCGCAATAGCTACATTTTTGTTTACAAAACGGGATATGAATATAAATTCCTGCCAAAATATTATGATTTGAGACAAAATTATAATGAAATTATAGGCTAAAAAAATTGTTATAAAAAAAAACTAAAAATTAATATTGGTTTTGTAAATAAATCTTATATCTTTATCAACGAAAATAAAATACTATGAATAAAGGAACTGTAAAATTCTTTAATGAAGAAAAAGGATACGGATTTATTAAAGATGACGAATCAGGAAAAGAGTACTTCGTACACGTTTCTGGTTTAACAGACAAAGTAGCTCAAAACGATAAAGTATCTTTTGACTTAGAACAAGGAAAAAAAGGCATCAACGCCGTTAATGTGAAAGTAATCTAATTAATATATTATCTCAACATATTTCTTGTAAGCGACCTGTTTAGGTCGCTTTTTTTATTCTTTGATTTCGTCACTATTTTGATAAAACTCTGCATCACGAAGCAATTCATTTACGAAATGATACAATCTTCCTAACTGATATTTTGCCAAATAATGACCATATAAACTCGCTAAATAAGTCCCTAAAGCAATCAATAACGCAACAGGTATACTCCAAATCCATACACTATTTCCTTGTACAATATATTCGGAAACCGCATAAGAGCCTAATGTGATAAAAATAGCTCCACTCAAACCATACAAAAATGCAAAAAATGTCCAAACATTAGAAGGCGGACCAATAATTCCTCTAACAACCAAATAATCAGGATGATCGTCATCTTCTTCAATTCGGATTTGCAATTGCGGATGCCAATATTTATCCTTGTCTTTTCGGACACGAATCATTGCAACTTCCTGATTGGCATAACCTCCGTATTCGGTAGAATTTGTTTCGAGGTGTTTTTTGATTAAATCAATAAATTCTTGTTTTGATAAATGTGTAAAAACCTTAAATCGTGGTCGGCTTAAAAGAGATTTAATTGGAACTTTTTGGCTCATATTCTATTACTTTCTTTAAATTTACAATAAATGTTTAGATTATGACAAAAATCATTTCTGATACTTATGAGAAAATTTATGAAATAGTTCGTCAAATTCCCGAAGGGCGTGTTTCTACTTATGGATTGATTGCAAAATATATAGGCGAAAAATTTTCTGCGCGTGTGGTTGGTTATGCAATGAATCATGCACATAATAGAGAAGATGTTCCTGCGCATCGTGTTGTAAACAGAAATGGTTTGTTAACTGGAAAACATCATTTTAATCCTTCGAGTTTGATGCAAAAATTGTTAGAGAATGAAGGAGTGGAGATTATAAATGATAAAGTGGTTAATTTTAAAGAAATTGTATGGGATCCGAACGAATCTCATTAAAATCTGTAACAAAATTTACTTTCTTCTTACTAATTTTACAAATCAAATGATATAGAAAATGGAATTTTTATTGCAAGCTCAAGGCTTAACAAGAAAATATAAAGATAAAGTTGCGCTTAATAATTTTAGTATCAATATTCCACAAGGTTCTATTTATGGACTTTTGGGACCAAATGGTGCTGGAAAAACAACTTTTATTCGTATTGTCAATCAAATTACGGCGCCAGATAGTGGAACGATTTTGCTAAATGGTGAACCTTTGACGAAAAAATCAATCGGACAAGTTGGTTATATGCCAGAAGAACGTGGTTTGTACAAGAATATGAAAGTTGGAGAACAGGCACTGTATTTTGCAAAACTGAAAGGTCTTTCTTCTGCTGAAGCTAAAAAACGTACCGAATATTGGTTCGAGAAACTTGATATGATGTCTTGGTGGAACAAGAAATTGAGTGAGTTGTCGAAAGGAATGGGACAAAAAGTTCAGTTTGTGATTACAGTTATTCATAATCCTTCTTTGCTGATTTTCGATGAACCTTTTAGTGGTTTTGATCCTGTAAACGCACAAATTATTGCGAATGAAATTCTTGAATTAAGAGACAAAGGAACAACAATTATTTTCTCAACACATCGTATGGAATCTGTTGAAGAAATGTGTGATCATGTGGCATTGATTAATCAATCGAATAAAGTGTTAGATGGAACGATTGAAGAAGTTAGAAATCAATTTAAGACAGGAAAGTTTTCGATTCAATTGAATGAAATTCCTGCTGATTCTCTTCAAAATTTAGCAAATGAATTTGAGATTTCGGATGTACGAAACATTAATCAACGAACTGAATTTAATTTATTGTATAATAAAGAAACACCAACCAATGTGATTTTAGATAAATTGATGCAAGTTGGACAAGTTCATCAATTCAAAGAGATTATTCCTTCGATGAATGATGTGTTTTTGGAAGCCGTTAAACAAAGTTCAATTCCTAATCTTTAAGCTAATTTTCAAATGAAAAATATATTTTTAGTTGCACAACGTGAGTTCTTTTCTCAAGTAAAAAACAAAGCGTTTATTGTTATGACTTTTCTTTCGCCTTTACTGATTGTTGGAGCAGGAGCGGTGATTTTCTTTTTGAGTTCTGCAAATAATTCCGAAGTGAAAAACATTGCAATTGTAGATGAAAGTACAGAGTTTGTAACCTCGTTTAAATCGACTAAACAAATGATGTTCAGTATTTACACGCCTCAAGAATTGAAATCGATCAAAGATACATTGAAAGGAAGCGAATATTTGAATGCGATTCTTCATATTCCAAAAAATACAGATGGAAATTATGATAATATCGAGAAAAATACAGAATTAATCACAAATGGAAATCTTGGAATTACTGATCGAGAAAAACTTTCGAGAACAATTAGTGATAAGATTGAAAAAGAAAAACAAGCAAAATCTGGTATTGATAAAGCTGCTTTAGAAGCTTCTAAGGCTCGCGTTAACCTGAATGTTTTCAACGTTACAGACGGAAAAGAAGACAAAGGAATGGAGTTGAAAATCGGATTATCGATGTTTTTAACTTACATTATTTTCATGTTTGTGATGATTTATGGCGTAAAAGTTATGCGTTCGGTTGTTGAAGAAAAGAATAATCGTGTTGTAGAAATTATCATTTCTTCTGTGAAACCTTTCGAATTGATGATGGGTAAAATTTTAGGAACGACAATGGTTGCAGTGACGCAATTTGCAATATGGATTGGAATGACAATGGGGTTATTGATTTTATTTCCTGCAATTGCAGCATCGAGAATGGATATGTCACAACAAATGATGAATCAAGCACAATTAGCGGAAACTAACCCAGATATGATGCAAAAAGTAACAGAAATTAGCGAAGTGTTGTTGACGTTTAATTATCCGTTAATCATTTTTGCTTTTATTGCTTATTTCATCTTGGGATATTTGTTTTACAGCTCTGTTTTCGCAGCAATTGGTTCTGCGGTTGACAATGATACTGATACGCAACAATTCACATATTTTCCTTTAGTTCCGATGATGATTGGACTTTATGGAAGTATGACAACTTTCGAAAATCCTGATGGTCCAGTTGCTTTTTGGTTATCAATGATTCCATTAACTTCGCCCATCTCAATGATTACTCGAATTCCTTTCGATGTTCCGATTTGGCAATTAGCTTTATCCTTATTTTTGCTTTTAATCAGCACCATATTTATGGTTTATATTGCTGGAAAAATCTATAGAATTGGAATTTTAATTTATGGTAAAAAACCAACTGTGAAAGAAATGGTGAAATGGATTTCCTATAAAAACTAATTTTACACAACTATAAAACCAAAAAAGAGCTTGATTTATCAAGCTCTTTTTTGATGATAGATATTCGATTTATTTTGTAATCAACGTAAATGTTTTATTCATAATAGAATCCACCTTAAAGGTTAATTTATCTGCACCTTTTGCATTTAAATGATCTGAATTTTTGAAATCTTTTTTACTGAAACTTTTATTATTGATAAAATAATCGATGAAAATGACATTATCATATTCCGATAAGCGATTAATATTATTTTTTAAGTTGAAATACTGAGGTGTTTTTATAACATAATTTTTATACAAATTAGTTGTAGGAGTAGCTAATAGAACAACTTTTATATCATTTGATTTTGCTTGTTTTATAATTTGTTCTAAATCATGATAATGTGTTTTTATAATATGTTGTATTTGATTTGAATTCAAATTTGCACAATGTCTTTCAAACGTTTTTTTAGCATAAATACTATCATTCCAACTTGGTTCGTATCGCTTATTTATATATCCATTAGTATCTATTGTCAAATTATTTTTATCCTCAATCCAATATTCTTTTATTCGATTATAATTAATATCAATAGGTTCTGAGAAAAATTCATAATTAAGATTTAAGTCGTTATTATTTATATCAATATTCCAATAAATTGAATAATATTTTAATTTTTTTTGATTAAAATCATTCAATTGTTTTGTAAACGAAAAATACGAAATGGGAATAATAATGGTTTTTAAATTGGGTAAATATTTTCGATTTTGTTCAAAAATTTTATAATCTAAATCCAATGATTGAGCAGAATGCGCAGCATTAAAAGTTTTATTTTTAAATAATTTTGGATTGAGTCCTGTAAAGGTATGAGAACTCCCAAGAATCAAAGTTTCTATTTGTTTTCCATTTTCTTTTAAATAATCTGCTTTGTATTTGTAATCGTTCGGAATTTTGCGAAGTGTTTGTTCTATTCTAATTATTGTCACAATAATAAATAAAGGTATAATGAAGCGTAATAATTTTTTCATGAAGATCTAGAAATCTTGAAATCTTGAAATTCCATTTTTTAGAATTGTACAAAAGTAAAGTAATTCGGTATAATTTTTTGTCAATTTTCTACCTATTTTCTTATTTTAAACTTACTTTTGAGTTAAAATTCGATAACATGATAAATCCAAATGATAGACTATTAGTGATAAGCACGAGTACTATTCACGGTTATAGTTTTTTAGAATATATAAAAGATGAAATCAAAGAATTTATTCAATCTGATGAAATCATTTTTGTTCCCTATGCGCGTCCTTCGGGAATTTCGTACGATGATTATACGCAAAATGTAAAAGATGCTTTGCAAACGGTTGGAATTTCTGTAAAAGGTTTGCATACTTTCGAGAATAAAAAAGAAGCCATTTTGCATGCGAAAGCGATTTTTATTGGAGGAGGAAATACATTTTTATTGCTAAAAACGTTATATGAACTTGGTTTGGTAGAAGAGTTGAGAAGTGCTGTACATAATGGAACGCCATATATTGGAACGAGTGCAGGAAGTAATTTGACTGGTTTAACAATTGGAACAACAAATGATATGCCGATCGTTTATCCACCAAGTTTTGATGCATTGCAATTTTTACCTTTTAATATTAATCCGCATTATTTGGATCCTGATCCAAATTCTACGCACAAAGGTGAAACAAGAGAAACGCGTATCAATGAATTTCACAAGTTTAATCATCAAGTTGTCGTTGGATTGAGAGAAGGAAGTTGGCTTCGCGTAGAAAATGGAGTGGTGGAATTGAAAGGAAAATTATCAGCCCGAATTTTTAGACAGAACGAACAACCAATTGAGATTGAATCTGGTGTTTTAGAGGAAAAAGTTTATAGTATTTAAATAAAAAATCCTCAACTAAATTTAGTTGAGGATTTCAATTTTAAAACAATTTATATAAAACTAATTACTTCAATTTTTTAGCAACATACATTTTTTCTGCTAATTGAACAGCTTTGTACGCATCAACAACACCGCCTGTTACAGAAATATCTGTTAAAGCAGGATTTTTGTTGACAGATTCTAACAAAATTTGTTTGATATCTGTTGCAGTTAATTTTGGATAATGTGCCCAAACCAAAGCCGCAACTCCCGCTACAACTGGTGAAGCCATGGAAGTTCCACTTTCGTTTTTGTATTCCCCATCTTTATTAGGAACGGTAGAATATATTTCATTTCCTGGTGCAAAAACGTCTACAGACTTTTTACCAAAATTAGAGAAACTTGCTCTTAAATTATTATTATCCATTGTGTTTGCTCCAACTGTAATTACGTTTTTAGAAACTTCTGCACCTTTGTTATCATAAACAGTAGGGAAGTGAATTTCGTCATCAATATTTACGTTTTCATTTCCTGCAGCTTTAATCAATAAAAGACCTTTTTTCTCAGCATATTTAAATGCATCCCAAACAATTTGTTTATCTGGAGAATAAGCTTTTCCAAAAGACATATTTAAGATTTTTGCTCCATTATCTGCAGCATAACGAATGGCATTTGCAACGTCTTTATCTCGTTCGTCTCCATTTGGAACTGTACGAACTGACATGATTTTTACATAACCATTTCCTGCGATTCCATCCATTCCAATTCCGTTCCCAGATTTTGCTGCAATAATTCCAGAAACGTGCGTTCCGTGCATAGAATCAGGACCGTCTACATCATTATTTCCGTAAAAACGTTCTGATTTATCAGCATAATTATCACCAACAATTGGACGAGGATCTAATTCTGTATTCAAGTTAATTTCAACTTGTTCTTTGTAATATTTTGTTCCTTCTGAAATTTCATTTCCAACTTCTGTTAAGAAATCTTTCATCGATTTTCCTTCCCAAGCTTCTTTCGGAACCATACCAAAAATAATCATCCCTTGTTGTGCTTCTTTAGAAACAGGTTTAAAAGACATCATATTTTTTTCATTCAAATCTTTTTCGCCCCATTCTTTAATCAAAGCAGGAAATGCAACAGAGAAAATATCATTCATCTGTACATATTGCGCAGCATTTTGTTTTGCTTCGGCTAATTTATTTTCGAACTCAGGTTTTATTTTTTGATATTCTTCAAATTCTTTTGGGAATTTCGTTTTGTTTGAAGCTGCATCTTTACTTTTTTCGAATAAATCGCGGTATTTTACAAAAAGACGTGTTAACTCTAATGTATCTCCATCAACATTTTTACCATCTTTTCCTCCGATAAAATTCCAACCGTGAATATCATCAACATAACCATTTTTATCATCGTCAATTCCATTCCCAGCAATTTCTTTGCTATTTGTCCAAATATTATCTTTTAAATCTGGATGAGTAATCTCAACTCCAGAATCTAAAACACCAACAATTAATTGTGATGGTTTACGTTTTTTTGATTCTAAAAATTGTAAAGCTTTTTGCGTATTTACACCATAAACACCACTTTCTTCGAAAGATTCGTGTTGCCAATATTTTTGATCAACTTTAGGTAAAGGTAGAGCAGTTGTCGTTTCTTGTGCGAACGATGCCACACCAACAAACATAGCAACTGATATACTTAATAAGAATTTTTTCATAATTGATTTTATCTATATGTCGAGAAACAACTGAAATTGTTACATCTAAAATTATCTCGATTTTAAACGCAAAAAAGGCTCCAAAATTTGAAGCCTTTTTATAATGTTGTGTTAAAATTAAAATTATTTCAACTTACGTTGTTTGTAAATTTCTTCAGCTTTTTGTACAGCTTTGTAAGAATCTACAACACCTCCAGCAACAGAAATATCTTTTAATTGATCGTTTTTATTTACTGTTTCCATTAAAATAGTACGAATATCTTCTGCTGTTAATTTTGGATAATGTGACCAAACTAATGCAGCAACACCAGCAACAGCAGGCGAAGCCATAGAAGTTCCGTTTAAGAAACGATATTGATCAACACCTGGATATGTTGCATAGATCTCTTGTCCTGGTCCAAAAACATCTACCGATTTTTTACCATAGTTTGAGAAACGAGCTTTTAAAGCATTTGGATCTTTAGTAGAAGCACCAACTGTAAGGACAGATTTAGAAACTGTATTTCCATTTCTGAAATTAGTTGGATAATGTACATGAACATCAATATCTTCGTTGCTATTTCCTGCAGCTTTAACGATTAAAACACCTTTATCAGAAGCATATTTGAACGCATCCCAAACTAAATCTGCATCAGGAGAATAAGGTTTTCCGAAAGACATGTTCAAGATTTTTGCTCCATTGTCAACTGCATAATAAATAGCATTTGCAACATCTTTATCGCGCTCATCTCCATTTGGAACTGTACGAACAGACATAATTTTTACATTATTTCCTCCTGTTGTTCCTTCAGAACCGATATTATTTCCTCTTACAGCACCGATAATTCCAGCAACGTGAGTTCCATGAGAAGACTCAGGTCCGTTAGAATCTCCGTTTCCATAAAAACGTTCTTTCTTATCATTTGGATTGTCAACATCTTTACGATCAACCAAATCTAGATTTAAGTGAGAAGATAAAGCATCTCCCTTCGCAGCACGACGAGTAGCTCCTAAATAGGTATTCGAAACTTCTTTCATCGTTTTGCCAACCCATTGCTCTTCTTTTAACTCACCAAAAATCCACAAAGCTTCTAAGATTTGAGAATCTGTTGGTTGATAATTCTTTAAAATATCTTTTGATAATTTAGTATCACCAAACTCAAGAACCATTTTATTTACACCACCTTCAACTGCATTCAATTTAGATTGAGCAACTTGTTGGTTATATTTTGCTTTTCCTACAGCACTTAAATATTCTTTTTCAATTTTTTGGAATTCAGCATATTCAGTAGGATTTTTTACAATAGCTTCGTGATTTTTCTTTTGATCGAAAGTTGCGTATTTAGATGATAAAGCTTTGTAAACACGTGTTAATTCAGTTGTATCATCATTGTAATTGATTCCTTTTGCAGTTCCTAAAAAAGACCAACCGTGTACGTCGTCAATGTAACCATTTTTGTCATCATCTATTCCGTTTCCTGGAATTTCTTTTGAATTTGACCACATATTTGCTTTCAAATCTTCGTGGAAATTTTCAACACCACTATCTAAAACTCCTACAATAATTGTATTTGCTTTTCTTTTGTTGTCTTTTAAAAATTGTAAAGCTTGATCTGTATTTACACCATAAACACCTGTTTGTTCTACACCTGCATGATACCATTTTTCTTTTGGTACTTCTGTTGTTTGTGCTTGAGCAAACCCTAATGTAAAGGCAAATCCTAAAGCAATAAATAATTTTCTCATGTTGTTATTTTATTAAGTTTTTTAAATATACTGCGGCACTTGGTCCTTCGCTAAAAAGTAAATCTAAGATACTCAAACCTTCTATAAACTCAAATTTATCATCAAAAACTTGCGCATATTCTGGTAAGTTATATTGAGGTGCTTTTTTAGCAGAAAATTGATTTCTGAAATCATTTTCAGGATTCAAATCTTGATAGGTTTCAGTTTTTGAAATATCTAAATCTAAGCTTAATTTCTTGTTGATGAAATCAATCGTTTTTAGATTAAAATCTAAAAGAAATTTCTCTTTTTGTTCTAAAATAGGAATAACTTCATCTTCATAATATTCAAAATATGGAGAACTTTGATAAGCTGATTTCAACGATTTGATGTGTTCTTTTTGCCAATCATATTCGTAAGAAGGTTGTAAATCTTTGAACAAACGAGTTCCGTTATGTAAGATTGGAATATTCAACATCAATTTACCATTTGCGCCCAAAATATACATGCGGTTACGGTAAGTTTGCTTTTGAAAATTTTCTTGAACTTCGATATCCAAAGTTTGGCTTTTTACCATTTCTGCATAGTAATCAATCGGTCCAAAATAAAAAGCTGCAAACGTATTTTTCATTCTATTATTTTATATGGAAATGTGCATTACAAGTAGCTTATAATGCACATTTATAGTGTTGTTAATTTTATAATTTAGAGGATTTTATCGCTCTTTTTATTAATATTTGTTTTTCTTCTTCTCTTTACGAGCTTTTACAATATCGTATCCAATCCAACCAATTAAGGCAATTAAAACATAAATTCCGTACGAAGTTTTGTCTGGATTATCATTATTGATTGATGTAAAGAAACGGTTCCAAATAAATTTCTTAGGAGCAGCAGGCTCGAACATTCCGTTCATATTTGCCCAAATCATAATTGGACGACCAATGATGTGATCTTCTCCAACATATCCAAAGAAACGCGCATCTAACGATTGATTTCTATTATCTCCCATCATGAAGTAATAGTTTTGTTTGATTTCGTATTTATTTGTTTTTTGATCGTTAATGTACACATCAAACTTACCATTCGCAGAATCTACACGCAAACTATTGTGCTCGTATTTACGAATTACATTGATGTATTGTGCTAAGGTTTCTTTGTTTACATCAACTACATCACCTTTTTTCGGAATATATAAAGGTCCATATTGATCTGTATTCCACGTTTTGTTTACAGGGAAAATCGTATTTGTACTATCAATTTTTCCATTTACAATGTGCTCTGTTTTTTCACCAACTGGTTGTAAAATTGGTTCAACAGAAACTACATTTGCATTAGATTTCATTGCTGTAACATGAGCATCAGTCAAAGCAGCAAATTGATAAATAAATGTTCCGTCAGCTTGTTTTGCAGCGTTATAATCAGTACTAATAATTCCGAAATTATCGTATAATAATTTATCGCTGAAAGGAGATTTTACAATAACTGTATACGCATGTTGAACTTGTGCATCTTTTTTCGGAATGAATTTTTTATCATTTACATATAAAACTCCATTACGAACTTGAATCGTTTCACCTGGTAAACCTACCAAACGTTTTACATACGCATCTTTACGATCGATAGCAGAATAAACAGAATCTGTAGGATAGTTGAAGACAACAATATCGTTCGATTTTAAATCTCTCCAACCTGGAAGACGCATATAAGGCAAACGCGCTTTGTCGATAAAACCATCACGGTAAATGAACTCAGAAAATGGAATTCCGATCGGCGTCATAGGAACGCGCGCTCCGTGACTTACTTTTTCTACAAATAAAGCATCACCAATTTTGATTGTATTTTCCATTGATCCTGTAGGAACAATCATTGGTTGAATAAACCAGTTATGAACCAAAGTTGCCAAAACAAGGGCAAAAATTAAGGAAGAAACAAATGTTGGTTTGCGTTTTTCTGGTCCTAAATATTTTGGATTATCAGAATAATTAACTGCAAAAATGTATAAACCTAAAGTCAAAACCATAATGACTTTGTCTTTTGTTTCAATTTTTCCGTAAGAATCTCCTAAATCAACAAAGAATACTAACCAAAAAATAGGACCAACAATTGGCAAATAAAATAGAATAATCCACCATTTTGGACGATGAATAATTTCTAAACCTTTCCAGATATTTAGAAAAGGAATATAAGCTTGAATTGCTTGCTTTCCAGCATTTTTATATAATTTCCAAGTTGCAGCTCCAAAGATTATATTGGCAATAATAAAACCAATTAACCAGTAAATTAGTACATGCATAAGTTTTTGATATTTAGTATTTTAATTTAGTTTAGTTCAAGTACATCTTTCATTGTGAAAACACCTTGTTTATTACAAATCCATTCCGCAGCAATCACGGCACCTAAGGCAAAACCTTTGCGAGAATGCGCAGTATGAGAAATCTCAATAGTGTCTACATCAGAGTTATATTGTACGATATGTGTTCCAGGAACGTCCTCGATTCTTTTTGCTTCAACTGGAATAATATCTTTTGCCTTTTCGTCCATCGACCAAGAATTATATGTTGAATTGTCAATAATTCCTTCGGCAATTGTAATCGCTGTTCCAGAAGGTGCATCAAGTTTTTGTGTATGATGAATTTCTTCTAGATTAATTTGGTATTCGTTACGATATTTATTCATCATTCGAGCTAAAATAGAATTTAATTCGAAGAATAAATTAACGCCCAAACTAAAGTTAGAAGCATATAAAAAAGCGGTGTTATTTGAAATTGCTAAATGATTAATTTCTTCTTGTTTATCTAACCATCCTGTTGTTCCACAAATTGTTGCGATTTTATTTTCAAGTAATACTTTAAGGTTGTCGTAAGCAAATTCTGGTCTCGAAAATTCTATTGCAACTTCAACATCATTTAATTCTTCCGCAAGTGGAGTACGAGATATTTTAAGTACAACTTCGTGTCCGCGTTGAATTAAAATTTCTTCAATGGCTTTTCCCATTTTTCCGTATCCTATTAATGCAATTTTCATCTGTAATTTCTAAAATTTTAAGTTAAATGCCAATCCTAAAACTGGCTCTAATGTCATTTCATCTTGAATGATTGTTGGTTTGAATGACATTTCTGTGTCATTACGAACTGTAAATAAATGCGCATCAACAGTTGCATCAACAATATTTAATAAATAAGCTAATGCTGTTAAAGCGACACTATAATCGCGTTTTCGTTTGTAATCGTCTTGAATAACTGCCAATTGTTCTGCAGATAAAATTCCTGAGAATTCGTTTGGTGTTCCTTCTCTTACTGCAATGTACGCTTTTCGGTATTTTTTGTACAAATTATTGTAATAAATCGTGAAACCAGTTCCTGTTCCTACTAAACCTAAAGCGATTGGTGCTTTCAACCATTTTTTGTTGTACAATTGTCCTGCACCAGGTAAGATAGCCGAATACAAAGAGGCTCTAATTGGACTTTTTTCCATCAAAACTTCTTTAGTTACGCTCATCGTATCATTTACAATAACATTATTTTCGACAACTACTAAAGAGTCAGTTTTAACTTGACCAAAAGCAAACGTCGATGAAATCGTTAATCCAAGTAAGAATGCTTTAATTTTCATTTAAGAATTTTCTTAATCGTTCAAACTCATCATCAGAAGTAAAATTCAAAATGATTTTACCTTTTCCATTATTTGCACGTTTTATTTCAACTTTTGTATTCAATGAATTTGAAATAGAACTTAATGCTTCCTTGTACTGAGAAGGCAATTCATTTGTTGCTTTTTTCTCAGGTTTTCCTTCTTTTATCGATTTGATTAAACGTTCTGTATCACGAACAGATAAATTGTTTTTGACAATTTTTTCGTAAATATCAAATTGTAAATCAGTATCATCAATAGCCATCAAAGCACGGCCATGTCCCATTGAAATCATTCCGTCACGAATTCCTGTTTGGATAATCGGATCTAATTTCAATAAACGCAAATAATTGGTAATAGACGTTCTGTCTTTTCCAACACGTTTACTTAATTCTTCTTGCGTTAACTTGATTTCATCAATCAATTGTTGGTAAGAAAGTGCAATTTCGATCGCATCTAAATCTTGACGCTGAATATTTTCGACTAATGCCATTTCCAGCATTTCTTGGTCATTTGCTAAACGCACATAAGCCGGAATTGTTTTTTTACCAGCTAATTGCGAAGCGCGAAAACGTCTTTCACCAGAAATCAATTCATATTCACCTGTTGGTTTTTTACGAATCGTAATTGGTTGAATAACGCCTAATGTTTGAATAGACGAAACCAATTCCTCTAAAGCTTTTTTATCGAAATTCGTTCGTGGTTGCCAAGGATTCGCGGTGATTTTTTCTAAATCTATTTCCAAAATGTTCCCAACCAATTTTTTAGCACCTTCATCTTGTGCTGTTTTTACAGTTGGTTCATCCTTTAATAGAGCAGATAATCCACGTCCTAAGCGATTATTTTTATTTGGCTTTGCCATTTTATTTAAACTGTATCGTTGTTGTTAATTAAAAATTCACGCGCTAAATTTAAGTAATTTTCTGCACCTTTACTTGCTGCGTCGTACTGAATAATTGTTTCGCCAAAACTTGGTGCTTCTGACAAACGTACATTTCGAGTAATAATTGTTTTGAAAACCATTTGCGGAAAATGATTGTTCACTTCGTCCAACACCTGATTAGAAAGACGTAAGCGCGAATCGTACATCGTTAACAATAAACCTTCGATATCCAATTCCTTGTTGTGATGTTGTTGAATTCCTTTTATCGTATTTAATAATTTACCTAAACCTTCTAACGCGAAATATTCGCACTGAATAGGAATAATCACAGAATCAGCAGCAGTAAGCGCATTCAGCGTAATCAAACCAAGTGAAGGCGCGCAATCTATAATAATATAATCATATTGATCTTTGATTTCTGATAACGCGTTTTTTAACATGTATTCGCGGTTCTCGTAATCTACAATCTCAATCTCGGCAGCAACTAAATCTAAATGAGCAGGCATCAAGTCTAGGTTTGGCGATTCTGATTGTAAAATAGCTTTGCTCGCAAGCACTTCATTTTCCAATACTTCATACGTTCCTGCTTCGATTTCATCCAAATCAAAACCCAAACCAGATGTTGCATTTGCTTGCGGATCTGCGTCAATTAATAAAACTTTTTTCTCTAAAACACCTAATGAAGCGGCAAGGTTTAACGAAGTTGTCGTTTTACCAACACCACCTTTTTGGTTAGCAATAGCAATAATTTTACCCATAATTTACGTTCAAAACGATTTCAAAAATACAATATTTAACCTTGCTAAACCTTAAAGAAAAAATAAATTTTTGAACAATTGTTGATTATTTGTCCTACATCATAAAACATCAGTTCTGTAAAGCTAAATTTTAATATTATTTTATCTTTTTAACAGAATTAAAAAACTTATATTTGCGGCAAGTATTTTTATAATTTTTTTAATAAAAAAAGTTGATGAGTTTTAACCTTTTATTCGAAAGCGTTGAGAATAGAAAGAGCTTTAACGCAGTAGTTTTAATGAATAGAAACGAATTTAAGAATTATTCTTTCCCCTTATTGCTTCGCAATGTATATTATGCGATACGTCTGTAATACCCTAAATTTTTTCTCGCAAAATTTTTAGAATTATTCAACACACGTAACATTTATAAAGCATAATGAAAACTAAATACATAGATTTAATCACGCAATCATTTGACTTTCCACAAGATGAATTTGAATTAGATGGAGAGTACTTAAAATTTAATGGAATTGACCTAAAAGCATTGGTCGAAGAACATGGTACACCATTGAAATTTACTTATTTACCTAAAATCTCGCAAAACATACAAAAAGCGAAAGGTTGGTTTGAAAAAGCGCGTGAAGAGTTAAACTATGAAGGAACTTACAATTATTGTTATTGTACAAAAAGTTCTCACTTTCGTCACATTTTAGGCGAAGCATTAAAAAACGATATTCACATCGAGACATCTTCTGCATTTGACATTAATATTGTCGAAAATTTGATTGGAGAAGGTCTGATTACAGACGATCAATATGTTGTTTGTAACGGTTTCAAACGTGAAGAATATGTAGAAAACATTGCTCGTTTGGTAAACAGCGGACATCGTAAAACAATCACAGTGATTGATAATTACGAAGAAGTTGATTTGTTTTCGGAAGCGATAGAAGGCGATTTTGAAATCGGAATTCGTATTGCATCTGAAGAAGAACCAAAATTTGAGTTTTATACTTCTCGTTTAGGAATTGGCTACAAGGATATTGTACCGTTTTATCAAACAATGGTAAAACCAAATGAACGCATTAAATTGAAAATGCTTCATTTCTTCATTAATACAGGTATTAAAGACAATTCATATTATTGGAATGAGTTGACAAAATGTTTGAGAGTTTATGTAAACCTTAAAAAAGTTTGTCCAGAATTAGATAGTTTGAATATTGGTGGTGGATTCCCAATCAAAAATTCGTTGAATTTCGAATATGATTACGAATACATGGCGAAAGAAATCTTGTTGCAAATTAAAATGATTTGTGATGAAGAAGGAATTCCCGTTCCAAATATTTTTACAGAATTTGGTTCGTTTACAGTAGGAGAAAGTGGAGGAGTGGTGTACAAAATTCTTTATCAAAAGAAACAAAATGATAAGGAATATTGGGATATGATCGATTCTTCTTTTATGACAACTTTGCCAGATGCTTGGGCAATTTCGAAACGATTTGTCATGTTGCCAATTAACCGTTGGTACGATAAGTATGAGCGTGTATTATTAGGAGGTTTAACATGTGATTCTGATGATTATTACAACTCAGAACAACATGTAAATGCTATTTATCTTCCGAAATATGATCAAGCAAAACCATTGTACATTGGTTTCTTTAATACAGGAGCATATCAAGATAATATTAGTGGATTTGGTGGAATTAATCACTGTTTGATTCCTCAACCAAAATATATTTTGATTGACGAAAATTACGAAGCAAAAGTATATTCTGAAGAACAAACGCATCAAGATGTGTTGAATACTTTGGGGTACAAATAATTGAATTTTAAATAAATAAAAAACAAATAAAATGAGTAAAGGACCAATCAGTCAGTTTATAGAACACAACTATAGACACTTTAATGCAGCTGCTTTAGTTGACGCTGCAAAAGGATATGAGCAACACTTGTTAGAAGGTGGTAAAATGTTAATTTCTTTGGGTGGAGCAATGTCTACTGCTGAATTAGGAATTTCATTAGCTGAAATGATTCGCCAAGATAAAGTGCACATCATTTCTTGTACAGGAGCAAATTTAGAAGAAGACGTAATGAATTTAGTTGCGCATTCTCACTATAAAAGAATTCCAAATTACCGTGATTTAACACCAGAGCAAGAGCGCGAATTGTTAGATACACACTTCAACCGTGTTACAGATACGTGTATTCCAGAAGAGGAAGCTTTTCGTCGTTTACAAGAGCATTTAGAGAATGTTTGGCATGCAGCAGAAGAAAAAGGAGAGCGTTATTTACCACACGAATTCTTATACCAAGTTGTAAATTCTGGAGTTTTAGAGCAATACTACGAAATTGATCCGAAAGATTCTTGGATTGTTGCTGCGGCTGAGAAAAATTTACCGATTGTTTGTCCAGGTTGGGAAGATTCTACAACAGGAAATATTTTTGCATCTAATGTAATCAAAGGAAATTTAAAAGCGTCTACAGTAAAATCTGGAATTGAATACATGATTTACTTAACAGAATGGTATCGTGCGAATTCTGATGGTAAAGGTGTAGGTTTCTTCCAAATTGCAGGTGGTATCTCTGGAGATTTCCCCATTTGTGTTGTTCCAATGATGTATCAAGATTTAGAGTGGACAGATGTTCCTTTCTGGGCATATTTCTGTCAAATCTCTGACTCTACAACATCTTACGGATCATATTCAGGAGCTGTTCCAAACGAAAAAATTACTTGGGGTAAATTAGATATCGATACACCAAAATACATGATCGAATCTGATGCAACAATCGTAGCACCACTGATTTTCAACTATATTTTAGGAAACTAATTAGAATATATTAAACATAAAAAAAACCACTTCATTCGAAGTGGTTTTTTTTGTGCTACTCTTTTCGTTCTAATAAATACCATTTATCATTCAATTTTTGAGAGATTTTATATTTATTTGGAAACTCATCATTGTTTTTATTCACTGAATTTTTAGCGTAAAACAATTTATTATAATTAAGTAAACTATATGTTTTTGTATCATGCTTTTTATTGAAATAATAACCAATAATTTGATTATTCTTATAAAAATCGGATTTCTTTTTCGAATCAATGAATAATTTAGATAATACTGGATTATTATTTATTGCTAAACTATCTGTTTGCATTATATTATTTTCTATATATTCTACTTTGATTGAATAAGAATACTTGTATTTATAGAAACTAACTTTTGAAGGATGATGAATTAGTTTTTTATAATCATCAAGAATCTTAGATTTAAAAACTCTTAAATTTTCTATAGTATCATTCTCAAAGTAAAAGTAATGAGTTGAATCGTTATAGAATACATTCATTTTACCTCTTAATTCATAATTAAGTTCAAATAAATTATCATTAGCTTCAATTGCTTGAATTGTTTTTTGATAATCAATTTTCTTAGAACAGCTTATTGTTCCTATAATAAGTACTGTGAAAAATAAAAAAAATCTCATTCAGTTTAAATATGATTTACAATAGGTAATATACATATTTTTAATCAAAACAATAGAAACCAAAAAACCACTTCTTGCGAAGTGGTTTTTTGGTTTTATATCGTTCCGATAATTAATCTTTCATTGCTTCACCAGCTTTTCTATGCGTAAATTTTCCATAGATATGTCTTCTAGCAAAACGGCTTGGAGAGTCAGAATTTACCATTTTGATGTACGTATTTTTAGGAACACCGAAATATTCGTAATGGTTTCCATCTAAATGTTCTACTTTCAAAATTTGTTCATCCATATAAAAATCATGAATGTTAGATTTTGCAGTTGTAATCGTATATTCTTCTTTGTTTTTTTCGTGCGTTTCAGGATTAATACTTACTAAAAAGTGGTATGCTTCGATCACAACTTTACTTTTTTCTTCAGCTTCTATTTTACCTGCATCGTCGTTGATAAATTTATCAGGATGCGCATCTTTCATCGTATTTCTGTAAATTGTTTTCAACTCTTTTAGAGTGACATTTTTATCAACTCCAAGTAATTTTCTGTGTTCTACAACGCTTTTCATAATTATAATCCTTTTTTCGGAGTGCAAAAGTACGGATTATAAATCACGAAATACGTTTAATATCCATAAGTTTCGTTAAGGTTATGATAAATAATTTTCTTTTTGTTGAGAATTTGATATTCAATTCCAATACTATCCTTGTTTATAGAAATCAGTTTAGCTTGCTGAATAGGTTCGTTTTCGTATTCATATCGCTTTGGATCATCAGAATTAATATTTAATGTTTCAGAAACAATATCACTATAATCTGGTCTCGCGATATTGTTTGATTTTTCTAAAATAGGAAATTTAGATTCAGAATTATAGATATAAGCACGTTTCATTGCCATAACTTTTTTCGTAACTACTATTTTATATTCATCATTTACTTTAATGGTTTGAATTGTATTCATATTGAATAAAAAACTAACGATAGATAGAAACGGAATTGCCATTGGTAAAATGCTCAATCCAACTAAAGCAAAAAGTAAAAAACCATAAATTTTGATATAGATAATTTTCCAAAATTTAATAACGATGTAAAAGGTGAAAATAATCCAAGTCCAAGCAAGAATTTGATAGGTATATTCTCCTTTTAAATTCAACCCCATAAGGTTTAAACTCAATAAAAATAAAATGAGGAGAACTGAAGAAATGATGTAGATTTTGAGTGATTTTGGCATTTAGGTTATGATTTATTTTTTCGAATATACATTATTTATATGATTTAATCGTTTTGTGTAAAATGAATTATCTCGAATATTTTTGTAATTTTAAACAAGCTAACAACAAACAAAATAAGTATGAAATTGAAAGACGTTCCTGAATTGAAAAACTCTATCTTAGATCTTCCTTCAAAGGAAAAAGATAAACTTCTTTTGCGTCTTATCAATAAAGATGAAACTTTAGTAGAACATTTGCATTTTCAATTATTAGAGGGTGAAAATGATTTGCAAGATCGTGTAAAAAATATTTATGAAAAGATTGATTTGCAGTTTAAAAAGTCTCATCACTTAATTAATCAGATTAATATAAATAGAAGTCATCGTCAATTGTTGTTGACGCTAAAAACATTGAGTGGAATCGTGAATTATCATGTTCAAATTACGAAAGATAAAGTTTCCGAATTTGAATTGAGAAAATATATCATTCAAGAATCTTTTAATCGTTATCCTTATCTTTTTGAAACTTATACAATAGGAGATAATGCAGAAAAATTATACAACTATCAACATGGGAGATTGAAATTGATTTTTTCTATTTTTAATAAATTTCATGAAGATTTAAAATTTGATTACCAGAACGATATTGATGAAATTAATACTTTTTTAAGAAAAACTCCTATAAATTTTAAACTTCAATAGTTCTTTTAAACAAAAGGTTGCTTATCTAATATTGTATAAAATAATAATTAAATTTACTATAATTGACTTATTATTAATTGGTTTGGTCTATTTTTTGTTAGTCTTAAAAATAGTGGATTAACAAATTATTAATTTAATTTATTGTTAAATAACGAAAAAAATACAGTTAGTTCTGTTTTAACCGAACTAACTTATATATATTTGCACGGTTTTATAGACTAAACACATTATGAATATAGATAATCATGCAGGTAACATGGTCTTATTCTGTAGTTTTAGTGCTTTTTTAGAGAAAACGTATAAGTTTCCTCCTTTAACAGCCAAATTGCAGGCATATATGGTTTTAGAATCAACTGAAGAAGGATTTACTTTTGAAGAACTTTTAGAGGTTTTCAATGTTAGTAAGAGTTCTTTGTCTAATTCGATTAATTACTTGCTATCGATGAAACATATTGAATATATAAACAAGATTAATTCTCGTAAAAGATATTTTAGATTAAATTTTAATTATTTGATAGAGAAGTTAGATTTTTTATTTGAAATGATTTCTCAAGATATAGGTTATACAAATCGAATAAAAGAACATAAACTAGCGAATAATACGCTTTCTAAGAATGTTGAAAATAGAGTAATTGATATCTATTTGGAACATCTTAATCAAACAAAAGTGATATTAGACGAAACAATACAAAAAATAAATAAAATTCAACTAGAAAATAAGTAAAAGTAATATGAAAAACGTTAACGTTATAATGGTTGGTGCTTTGGCAATAGCTTTGAGTTCTTGTGGAAAGAAAGACAATGCTGCTGCTCAACAAGCACAAGGTCCAACACCTTATCCGGTAGTTGATGTGCCTACGAAAGTGGTGACGAGTTATGATGAATACCCTGCAAATATTCAAGGTATCGTAAATAATGATGTTCGTGCAAAAATCCAAGGATACATTACAGAAGTTTATGTTGATGAAGGCCAATATGTACAAGCTGGTCAGCCTTTGTTCAAATTAGAAACAAATGTTTTAACTCAAAATGCGGATGCTTTAAAATCTGGTGTTGGTGCTGCGCAAGCTAATGTAAAAGCGGCTCAGGCTAATGTAAGTGCAGCGCAAGCGGCAGTGCAAGCAGCTCAGGTAGAGGTGAACAAATTAACTCCTTTGGTACAGAAAAACATTATTAGTAATGTACAATTAGAAACTGCAAAAGCTAATCTAGCAAAAGCACAAGCGAGTTACAATCAAGCTGTAGCGGCTAAGTCTCAAGCGCAGGCTGGTGTTACTCAAGCGCAAGCAAGTTATAAAGGAGCGCAAGCAAATGTTGACTATTCTGTTGTAAGAGCACCTATTAGTGGAGTAGTTGGTTCTATTAATTCTCGTCAAGGGACATTAGTTGGTCCTACGGATCAAACTCCAATTACTACAGTTTCAAATACAAGTAGAGTATATGCTTATTTCTCTATGAATGAGAAAGAATATTTAAACTTTATTTCTAAATCTGAAGGAGCTAGTTTAAAAGATAAATTAAACAAAATTCCAGCAGTAGAATTAGTATTAGCTAATGGAGATGTTTATCCTGAAAAAGGTAAAATACAAACTGTAACTGGTCAAATTAATCCAACAACAGGTACAATTGATTTCCGTGTTACGTTCAATAATGAAGCTAAGCTTTTGGCAAATGGTAACTCAGGACGTATTCGTGTTCCAAAAACTTATGTTGATGTATTGGTTGTGCCAGAGGCTGCAACATTTGAACAACAAGGTATGACTTATGTTTACAAAGTAACAAAAGATACAGCTTATGCAACTCCAATTACTGTTGTAGAGAGAGCAAATAACATGGCAGTTGTAAAAGACGGAGTAAAAAAAGGTGATAAAGTTGTTGCACAAGGTGTAGGTAAATTACGTGATAAAACAGCTGTTAAACCAACTCCAGCAAACTTTGATCAAATCGTAGAATCTACAAAAACGGTATTCTAAATTGTAAATAGATATGTTAAAAAAGTTTATTGAAAGACCCGTATTATCTACGGTAATTTCTATCCTTATATTGATATTGGGGATACTGGGGCTTATATCGCTTCCGGTAACACAATATCCAGATATTGCACCCTCTACTGTAAAAATTTCAGCTTCGTATCCCGGAGCGAATGCAAAGACAGTAATGGAGTCTGTAATTATTCCGATAGAGGAACAGGTGAACGGGGTTGAAGGAATGGATTATATTTCTTCTACTGCCTCTAATAACGGTTCTGCTTCTATCGATGTTGTATTTAAACCAGGTGTAGATGGAGATATCGCACAGGTAAACGTACAAAATCGTGTAGCACGTGCTACACCATTATTACCTTCGGAGGTGACTCGTTCTGGGGTTGTGACGCAAAAACAACAGACATCAGCATTGATGTTTGCTTCGTTTAGTTCAACAAACCCTAAATATGATGAGATTTATCTTCAGAATTATTTGAACATCAACATTATTCCAGCCTTAAAACGTGTAAACGGTGTAGGGGATGCAACTGTGTTTGGTGCGATGACTTATTCTATGCGTATTTGGTTAGATCCTTCTCGTATGGCTAGTTATGGTTTAGTTCCTTCTGAAGTTTCTGCAGCTTTATCTCAAGAATCTCTTGAAGCTGCTGCTGGTTCGTTAGGTGAAAACTCTGGACAATCATTCCAATATACAATCACATATTCTGGACGATACAAGACAGAAGATCAATATCGTAATATTGTTATTAAATCTTTACCAAACGGACAGGTTCTTAGATTAAAAGATGTAGCGAATGTAGAATTTGGTGCTCAATCTTATGCAGGACGTTCTGCAATGGATGGAGATCCTTCTGCTGTATTTGCTGTCTACCAAACGCCAGGATCTAATGCACAAGAAATTATTGTAAACTTAAGAGCTGAGTTAGAAAAAGCTTCTAAATTATTACCAGAAGGAGTTTCTTACACTATCTTAATGGATACAAATACATTCTTAGATGCGTCTATTTCTAAAGTTGTTCACACAATGATAGAGGCGTTTATCTTAGTATTTATTGTTGTATATATTTTCTTACAAGATTTCCGTTCTACATTAGTACCATTGATTGCGGTACCAGTGTCTATTATTGGTACATTCTTTTTCCTTAATCTGGCAGGATTCTCGTTAAACTTATTAACGTTATTTGCCTTAGTACTCGCCATTGGTATTGTGGTGGATGATGCCATTGTTGTTGTGGAAGCCGTGCATGCTCGAATGGAGTCTCATCACGAAGCTCCTATGGATGCAACGAAAAATGCGATGGATGAAATTTCTGGAGCGATTATCTCAATTACATTAGTAATGTGTGCGGTATTCGTACCAGTAACATTTATCTCAGGACCTACCGGAGTATTCTACAAACAATTTGGTATTACTTTAATTGTTGCCATTTTAATTTCGGCATTAAATGCTTTGACGTTATCTCCAGCATTGTGTGCTTTATTCTTAAAACCACATCAAGAAGGAGAGCAAAAACGTAACTTTATTCAACGATTCTTTGATGCTTTCAATGCTTCATTTGATCGTATGACACATAAATATGGTAATTCATTCAAATTTTTAATTAAACACAAATGGATTTCATTCTTATTAATTATTCTTAGTGGAGTAGGAATTTGGGGTATTGGAAAAATGATGCCAACAGGTTTCGTACCAACTGAAGATAACGGATTTATTATTGGTAATATCGAATTACCAGCGGGTGCTTCTATGGACCGTGTGTATGAAGTTGAAAAAGAATTCCAGAAAAAAATTGAAAAAATTCCTGGATTAGATAAAGCAACAATTATCTCAGGTAACTCTATTATTTCTGGAGCTGGTTCTAACTATGGTATGATGTTCATTAAATTGAAACCATTCGAAGAACGTACAACAGATGCTTTATCAGTACAATCAATCATTGGACAATTATTTGGTGCTGCAGCTCAAATTCCTGATGCTCAAATGATTTTCTTCCAACCACCATCAATTCCAGGTTTTGGTATGTCTTCTGGTTTCGAATTGAAATTATTAGATAAAACAGGTGGAGATATTGCTGATTTTGATAAAGTTGCAAAGGAATATATTGGTGCTTTAATGCAACGTCCAGAAATTATGTATGCTCAAACTTCTTTAAATACAGGTTTCCCTCAATACGAAATCGATGTTAATATTGAAAGAGCAAAACAATCTGGTGTTTCAGTAAGTTCTATTTTCTCAACTTTACAAGGATATATTGGAGGATTATATGCAGCTGACTTTACACGTTTTGGTAAACAATACCGTGTGTACATTCAAGCTTCACCAGATGATCGTATCAATGAAACAAGTTTAAATAAAATGTTCGTGAAAACGGATGCAGGTTCAATGACACCAGTTTCACAATTTGTGACTTTAAAACGTGTATATGGTCCTAACTCTGTTAACCGTTTCAACTTATTTACATCAGCTAATATTACAGGAGCTGTAAAACCAGGATTCTCTACAGGTGATGCAATTACAGCAATTAATCAAGTTTCTGAACAAACATTATCTACTTCTTACGGAACTGACTTTACTGGTCTTACTCGTGAAGAGATTAATTCAAGTTCTCAAACAGCAATGATTTTTGCTTTATGTATCGTATTCGTGTACTTTATTTTATCTGCACAATATGAATCTTATGTTTTACCATTCGCAGTATTATTATCTGTTCCTTGTGGTATGATGGGTGCATATTTATCTCAATGGTTAGCTGGATTAGAAAATAATATCTATTTCCAAATTGCCTTAATCATGTTGGTTGGTTTACTCGCCAAAAATGCCATTTTGATTGTAGAGTTCGCTTTACAAAGACGTGTACACGGAATGTCAATTATTCAGGCAGCTATAGATGGAGCGAAAGCTCGTTTACGTCCAATTTTGATGACATCTTTTGCCTTCATTTTAGGATTAATGCCATTAGTATTTGCAACAGGTGTATCATCTGCTGGTAACCGTTCTGTAGCAACAGGAGCAGCATTTGGTTTATTAGTTGGTACAATTTTAGGTTTATTTGTTATTCCAGTATTGTTTGTTGTTTTCCAAACGTTACAAGAAAAAGTTAAACCAATTAAATTTGATCGTCCACAAGAAGAAATTGAACATAATAATTCAATCTAAAAATGAAAAAGTACAGAATATTTAATATTACTTTAATCGCAGCTGGATTGTTTGCTGTTCAATCTTGTTTCGTAGCAAAAGATTATCATCGTCCTGAAGCTGTTGTAAATGAAGCAAATTTCAGAACAGATGTTATTGCAAAAGACAGTGCAAGTGTTGCAACTGTTTCTTGGAAACAAATTTTTACAGACACTCAATTACAAGCTTTGATTAATCAAGGTTTACAAAATAATTTAGATATACGTTCGGCACTGCAAAATATTGCAGTCGCTGAGGCGTATGCTAAACAAGGTAAAGCAGGTTATTTACCAACTTTATCTGTAGGTCCAAAATATACGTTTACAGAAAACTCTCGTAACACTCAGTTTGGTGCATTGATGTCAAAACGTGCACAAAGTCAATACGAAGTTTCAGGGAACTTAAGTTGGGAAGCAGATATTTGGGGTAAAATTAGAAGTAATCAACGAGCATCAGCTGCAACTTATTTGCAAACTGTAGAAGCGCACAAAGCGGTAAAAACACAAATTGTTGCTTCTATTGCAAATGCGTATTACAACTTATTGGCTTTAGATGAGCAAAAAAGAATTTTAGATAAAACTTTAATCAATCGCGAGCAAAGTTTAGAAACAACGAAAGCTTTGAAAGAAGCTGGGAATGTAACAGAAGTTGCAGTTAACCAAACAGAAGCGCAATTGTTCAATGTGAAATCATTATTGGTTGACGTGGAAAATGGAATTAAGATGAACGAAAATGTGATGAGTATTTTGTTAGGAACAAATCCTCAATCTATTAATCGTACAAACTTAGCTTCTCAGAAAATTAATGAAAAATTATCTGTTGGTGTTCCAGCTCAATTATTAGAAAATCGTCCTGATATCAAAGCTGCAGAGTTTGGATTGATGAACGCTTTTGAGAATGTTAACGTTGCAAATGCAAGTTTTTATCCTTCTCTTTCTATTACTGCTACAGGTGGTGTACAAGGAATTGATATCGATAAATTGTTTAGTGCGCAATCTTTATTTGCGACGGTTATCGGTAGCTTAACTCAACCTTTATTACAACAACGTAAATTGCGTACGCAAAAAGAAGTCGCTTTAGCAAATCAAGAAAATGCTTTGATTAATTACAAAAGCAAAATCTTAAATGCAAGTAAAGAGGTTTCCGATGCATTATACACATACGATGCAGCAACGAAGAAAGCTGAATATAAACAAAAAGAATATCAATTATACAATCAAGCAATTACCTATTCTGAAGAATTGTTAAACTACGGTATGGCAAACTATTTAGAAGTAATTACAGCAAGAGACAATGGCTTAAATGCTGAATTGAATGTTGTTGATGCGAAATTATCATCTTTATCATCAATGGTCGAATTATATCGCGCTGTTGGAGGTGGATGGCAATAAGCAATTCTAATCTTAACAAAAAACCTCTCAAATAGTTGAGAGGTTTTTTTTATGCTTTTATTTCTCTAAAACTTCGCAATGAATAATATTATGTGAAGTTCCTACAAATTCTATTAACCAATTTTCTGTTGTTTTTTCGATTCGATCTTCGTCTATCCAAATTTGATAATCAAATGAAATTGGAATCGAAACGAATTTACTTTTCGGATGCGAGGCAAGTTCACTCAAATCTTCCTCTATTTTTTGTTCCATTTCAAATAAATCTTTTGGCTTTGATTTATGAAAACTATAATAATCAATCGCGATTAATTCTAACACAATTTTATCGTTTGTAAATGTTTTTGCAAAATCAAACATCGTCTGAAAAACATCATTCAATGTATGTTTATGGAACAAATGATGTTGCTCAAAATATTGTCCTAATCCCATCAAAAAGTCAAAAATCGAATAGTTTTGCGAAATATATTTCAATGTTTCTGGCGTTCTTGGTTTGTTCCAATAAATCTCCAACGCATTTTCTAAAGCTGTAATATTTTCTAAATCTTTTTCACTTAAAAAATCACTTTTTATAATTTGATACGGAGGTAATTGATCAAAATGATAGCCGTAATTCTCGTATTTTTGACGAACTGGTGTACCTTTCAAAAATTTCAAAAAACCTAATTGCAATTCGGGTGGATAAAGCTTGAAAGTTTCTTCGAAACTAAACTTCAAATCATCAATATACTCTAAAGGCAAACCAACTATCAAATCTAAATGCATTTCGATTCGGTCTTTTAATTGATTGATAACATTTGACGTTTTTTCAAAATTTTGCTTGCGCGAAACTTCTCGATTACTTTGTTGATTAACAGTTTGAATTCCAATTTCGAAACGGAAAAGATTTTTTGGAACTTTTTCGTTGATGAATTTGATAATATCTGGATGAACAATATCGGCAGTAATCTCAAACTGAAAAACATTTCCTTCACGATAATGATCCAAAATAAATTGAAACAATTCAATTGTAAAATCTCGTTTGATGTTAAATGTTCGATCCAAAAATTTGATTGTTTTTCCATGTTTCATCAAATACAACAAATTTTCTTTGATAGTTTCCATTGGCAAATAGCGCATTTTATTGTCTAAACTTGCCAAGCAAAACTCGCATTTATAAGGACATCCACGAGAAGTTTCGATGTAACAAACCTTTTTCTCCAAATCCGCTGGATTATCGTATTGATAAGGATTTCGACCTTCTAATCGATTAATATCAAACTGAATATTTTGCGCATTGAAAACAACTTCGTTCTCTTTTTTGTAAACTAAATTCGGTACATTTTCTATTGCTGGATAATTCGCAGCAAATTCTTCAAACGGAATTTCTCCTTCACCTACAATAATATAGTCGATATAATTATTTGCAATCACATCGTCATATTCGTAACTAACTTCTGGTCCACCTAACAAAATTTTAGTTTCAGGAGAAATTTGTTTGATACGTTTACAAACTTCTAACGTCTGAGTAATATTCCAAATGTAGCAACTAAAACAGATAATATCGTATTTAGCACATTTTTCTGCAACTTCATCAAAGTCAGATTTAATCGTGAATTCTTTCCAAAAAATATTTCCACGATGATGATTCAAATCGTACAAAATACGAATCGCCAAATTGAGGTGAATATATTTTGCGTTTAAAGTCGTTAATAAAATTGATGATTGCATAATGTGTTATTGATGTGCAAAAATAATAATTAAAAACCAATCGCTGTTCCGCCTAGTGAAACACTGGTTTTGTTATACTTTGTAGGCGTTTTTTTCTTTTTCACTTTGATTGAAAAAATAACAGGTTCTAATGGTAATTCGTTTTTCGTTTCAACATTACTAATTTTCATGATTTTGTCTAGACCTTTTGTAATTTCTCCAAAAACTGTAAAATCATGATCTAAACGAGGTTGACCTCCATTTTTCAGATACTCAGTGTGTTGTTCTGCTGTGAATTTGATTCCTTTCTTCGCTTCTAAATTATCTAATTCTTGTGCTGTAATTTTCTTTCCTACAACAAAATAAATTTGATTATAATACGATGCTTTCTCTTTATTTCCATCTCTACCAGCGCCTAAAGCACCCATTTTATGAAAAGCTTTCGGATTAAATTCTGGTGCTAAACGAATCGGTTTTTGTTCTGGATGTTCGGCTTCTCGCGCCAAAATAGGGTCATCTAATTCTCCTCCTTGAATCACGAAATCTTTTACAACTCTGTTAAATTGAGCATTTGTATAAGTTCCTTTGTTAATTTCACTCAAAATCAAATCGCGATGCTTTGGTGTAAAATCGTATAGCATCACATCAAATTTTCCGTAATTCGTTTTGAATTTTAAAGTATAAGTTTGTGCAGAAACAAAACTCGAAATTGAAAATCCAATTCCGAGTGCAATATTTTTTAATAATCTATGATTCATTGTAAATTTTCTTGTTCTAAAGATAGCAACAAATATAGAAACCTGAATGATTTTAAGCTAAATTCATAATCATAATTAAACTTCCAACTCCAATAATTACCCACAAAATAATAGCCATTAATAGAGGTTTGTAACCAATATTTTTCATCATTTTGAATGATAAACTTGTTCCGATTAAGAATAATGTAAGCGTAAGTGCTGCTTTTGATAAATCGATAATAATTGGGCTAAATTGATGAACAAAAGGTATATAGGTATTCACACAAATAGCGATTAAAAATAGACCAATAAACCACGGAATATTAATTTTTGATGTGTTGTTTTTGAAAAACAATAAGGTTAAAAACGATAATGGAATAATCCAAAGTGCGCGAGCTAATTTCACTGTTGTAGCGATTTGTAAAGCTTCTTCTTCGTATTTACTTGCTGCTCCAACGACAGAACTTGTGTCGTGAATTGCGATAGCGCACCATAAACCAAATTCGTGTTGAGATAAGTTGAATAAATGTCCAAGCGGTGGGAAAATCAATAATGCAATTGAGTTTAATGTGAAAACTACTGCTAAAGCAACCGAAATTTGATTGGGTTTTGCTTTTGTAATTGGCGCGATTGCAGCGATTGCACTTCCTCCGCAAATTGCTGTTCCAGCGGAAATTAGGTAGCCTGTAGCTTTTTCAATTTTGAAGAGTTTGGTAAATAAAAATCCTAAAATCATCAACGTAGAAATACTTACAACGGTGAATACAATTCCTTCTTTTCCTGCTTGTATAGCCGAAAAAATATTCATTCCGAATCCTAAACCTACCACAGCAACTTTCAGTAAAGTGTTTGATACTTTTCGTGATTGTACTTCGTATGGATTTCCAAATATTTGCGCAACAACAAATCCTAAAACTAATGCGATAGGAGAGCTTATAAAAGGCATTAAACATAGAAATGCACAAATTAAAAAGATAACTTTTTGTGTAGTGAATTGTTGAAATAAGCCTTTTTCTGAATGTATAATTTTCATGATTTGAATAATTTTATGGTACAAATTTCTTGTACTTATTATTCAAAAAGAAATGATAAAAAGTAATCTATTATTACTTTAAGTTATAACTATTGCAAAAATTAATAAACAAATTCACCAATTTAGATTGATCACCTTCTGGAATGATAAAATTGAAATTACGTTCTATCACAAGGTTTTTAATGTCAATAATAGTTAAAGTTTGATTTTTAAGTTCTTGTAAAATAGATTGAATTGATAAAAACGCTAAAGCATCAGAATGTAACACATACGATTTTATACTTTCTGTACTTCCCAATTGAATTTCGATATTGAGTTCATTTAGCTTTATATTTTTCGATTTTAAAGCTAAATCAATGGTTTCTAAAGTTCCAGAACCAGGTTCCCGAAAAACCAACGGAATGTTCTTTAAATCATCTAATTTGATATTATTTTTGGTAAAAATAGAATGATTTTGACGAGAAACTAACACAATTTCATCTTTCATAAACGGAAAATAATGAAACGTTCTATTTTTGATTTGAGCTTCAATTAAACCGACATCGATTTTATGATTTCCTAATAATTCTTCAATTCTTTCCGAATTTTGAATCACCAAACTCAATTGAATTTCAGGAAATCTTTTTCGAAATTCTGCCAAAATAGGAGGTAATACATATTGCGCAATTGTCGTACTTGCACCCAAACGTAAAATTCCTTTTTGTTTTTCTTGTAATTGCCCAATTTCAAATTCCATTTTTTGATAAACAGAAAAAATTTCTTCTGTATATTTTAATAGAATTTCACCAGCTTTGGTCAATTTTATTTTCGTCCCATTTCGTTCAAATAACTTAATGTTAAGATTTAATTCAATTTCTTTAATGTGTTTTGTAACAGCTGGTTGTGTTATGTTTAATTCGTTTGCTGCTTTCGTGAAATTCAATCGTTTAGCAACCGTATCAAAAACTTTTAATCTAAAATCGAACATAAGAAATTATTGAAATAAGCTTAAATTGTATTGCTTTACCAAATCCAAAATCATATGATATCCAGCTGCGGAATTCCCATGTTCGTCAAGTGCAGGACTGAAAACGCCGATACCAATTTTGTTTGGAACGGAAACGGTAATTCCGCCACCAACGCCAGATTTACTTGGTAAACCAACGGTGCGTGAATATTTGCCACTAAATTCATACATTCCAGCAGTCAACATTTGAGATTGAATTAACTGTGAGATTTCTGGATTTTTATACGTTGCATCACCATCAAAACGTGTGCATTGATGCGCAAAGAAATAACCAATTTTAGCTAAATCTTCGGCAGTTACTTCGATAGAACATTGTTTGAAATAGTTGTTCAACTTTTCTTCATCACCTTCAATCAAGCCATTATTTTTCATCAAATAAAACATTCCACGATTTTTGTGTCCCGTTTCTTTTTCAGAATTATAAACGGATTTGCTATAATCTATCGAATTATTTTTGGTGATGTAGCGAACCATTTCAAGGATTTTTTTGAAAGGAATTTCACCTTCACCATCAATCATAGAAGTTGTTAAAATCGCACCAGCATTCATCATTGGATTCAGAGGTTTTCCTGTCGTTTCAAGGTTTGCGTAATGATTAAATGGTTTATCTGTTCCGAAATAACCCATTTTAGAAAATACATTTTTCTCCCCTTTTTCTGTAACAGCAATCATCAACGCAATGATTTTAGAAATACTTTGAATTGTAAATTTTTGATTGATATCGCCAACATTTATCACTTTACCATTTTCATTAACTACAGAAAAAGCAATTTTATCGGCTTGCATTTTTCCTAATTCTGGAATATAATCGGCAACTTTTCCTTCTTTGTAAAAAGCTTTATTTTTCTCAAGAATATCGCTTAATGTTTTTTCATTAATCTGTAAACTTTTCGAACTATTTTTTGACGTATTTTGCCCATAAACCGTTTGATTGATTGGATTAAAACACGTTAAGGTAAGACTTAAAAGTAATGTTGAGAATGTATATCGTTTCATTTTATTTGATGTAAAACACAAACTTAAAAAATATTTGGTTGATTCGCCGAGATAAAATAGTTTTATATAAAATGTAGAATCTAAAATTTATATAAAAATGAAATATTTCGTCCTATTGTTATCGAGTTTGTCTTTTGCGCAAACCTATCAAGTGATTAATGAGGAAAATTCGTCTGTTAGTTACCGAGGTTTGGCTTTTCAGGATGCAAAAACGTTTATTGTTTCGGGTTCAAAAAATACAATTGGTAAAACGACAGATGGCGGAAAAACATTTAGTTGGATTAATCCCAAAGTTGTAGAAAATAGAGATTTTAGAGATGTAGAGGTTTTAGGAAAAGATAATTATTTGGCTTTAGGAATTGATTCTCCTGCTTATATTTTGCAATCGAAAGATGGCGGAAAATCGTGGAATAAAGTGTATGATAATAATGAAAAAGGTATTTTTTTAGATGCAATTTATGTGGATAAAACTTCGAAGAAAATTACTGTTTTAGGCGATCCAATGTCACCAGATAAACCATTTGTATTAACGTCTTCGATTACTGATCCTACAAAATGGGAAGTTGCTAAATCGCTTCACGGTCAACCTTTACGTCTAAAAAATCCGAAAGAAGCTTTTTTTGCGTCAAGTGGAAGTAATTTGTATGTAGATGCGAAGCAAACCTTGATTGCTACAGGTGGAGAGTTATCAAATTTGTACTATTATACGCCAAAAGGTGGACAAATGTACGTATTAGAGAAAACGAAAAGTTCTACTTCTGGAATTAATGGAATGGCTTATGACGCGACAAATAATGTTGGATACTTGGTTGGCGGAGATTTTACAAAACCAGAAGATTCGAGCTACAATTTCTATAAATTTAAGTTGGCAAATGGAAAAATTACCTTTCAAGATTCTTGGAAATATCCAATGGGATATAAATCTGGTGTAACAATTATTTCAAAAGATAAAGTCTTGGTTTGTGGCTATTCTGGAGTGGATTATTCAGCGGATGGAGGACATAATTGGACTACTATTACAGAAGATAGTTACAATACTTGCACAGTTTCGCCAGATAAAAAATATGTGATTTTGGTGGGAAATAAAGGAAAGATTGGAAAAGTTACGTTGTAAAAGATTTCTAACATTAAAATTAGATTAGAAATTGATTTTCAATTTTATAAATAATCATTTTCTTAGTATATTCGAATAACCTAATACAATTCATAGTAAAGGGTGGTTAGTAGTTTTTTTAGCAAAAGTTCAGATAATTTTATCTGAACTTTTTTCGTTAAAATTATTCTTAAAGTTGAGAATTTATTCTTCTAATGATTTCATAATCTTTAACTTTAATAAAATTCAATCTAAAAAATATTCAAAAATGAAAAGAAGTGCAAAAGCAGTTTGGAATGGTTCGGTTACAGAAGGATCAGGAACATTAACCACACAAAGTACAGTATTAGATAATACACAATATTCGTTCAAAAGTAGATTTGAAGAGGGAGTAGGAACAAACCCAGAAGAACTTTTGGCAGCGGCTCATGCAGGTTGTTTTACAATGAAAACTTCAGGTTTATTGGGAGAAGCGGGATATACAGCAGAAAAATTAGAAACCGATTGTAAAATTGTTTTTGAAGGAGGAAAAGTTGTTCGCTCAGAATTAAGTTTAACTGCAAAAATTCCTTCGATTACAGATGAAGAATTTCAGAAAATAGCAAAAGAAGCAGAAGAAACTTGTCCGATAAGTGTTTCATTTAGCTTCGAAAAAGTATTGGTGTCTGCAGTTTTAGTGGAATAAATTGTTAGAATCAAAATAAAAAATCCAACAAATTACTTGTTGGATTTTTTTGTTATTTCAAAACAGGAATTTCGATATAAGAATCGTGATAAATTCGTTGTGTTTGTTTCAAGAAATCTTTCGCAGTTGCTTCGTAAACATTCATAAATTGTTGCGGATTACGGTCGGCTAAAGGAAACCATGTATTCTGAACTTGAATCATGATACGATGTCCTTTCTTGAAAGTATGTCCAACATCTGGCATAGAATACGTCACGTTTGTTTTCAGATTAGGAACCATTGCTTCGGGTTTTTCAAAACTATTGCGGTATTTTCCTCGCATAATTTCGGCACGAATCAAATTTTGATATCCAGCTATCAATTTTCCATTATATTTTGGTATATCTTCAGGGAAAACATCAATCAATTTTACTACATAATCAGCATCTGTTCCCGTTGACGAAACAAATAAATGATTGATAATTGGACCTGTAATCGTCATATCTTCCGTTAAAATATCGGTTTGATAAACCATAACATCAGGACGAGTTGACGCAAATCGTTGATCGTCGACCATATATTCTCGCGGACGACTTTCTAAAACACCACCTTGATACGGAACTGGATTATTTGGATCTGCTACATATTCATCAAAACTTACATTATTAGTCTGTTGAAAAGATATTTTTCCGTTAGCTTGTAAATACATTTTCTGCGTTGTCACATTCTTTGGAGGCCAAGTATCAAACTGTTTCCATTCGTTAGAACCTGTGATAAAAATTTGCGCTTCTGTTGGTTTGAAATTTCCTTTGTCTTTTAAATAATAATTGAAAAAAGGCAACTCAATTTGTTGTTGATAATATTCACCTGTTGGCGTTCCAAACTGCATATCACCAAATGTATCGGCTTTAGAGCGAACCCAACCACCATGAAACCAAGGTCCAGCTACCAAAATATTTGTTGCATTCGGATTTTGCTTTTCAATTGCTTTATAGGTTTCAAATGCACCATAAACATCCTCTGCATCAAAGAAACCACCAACCGTCATCACAGCAGGTTTCACATTGGTAAGATGCGGTAAAGGATTTCGATCTTGCCAAAATTGATCATAATCAGGATGCGCAAACAAATCATTGTAGAATTTGATATTATCTTGGAAATATTTATCCTTCAATTCCTTTACAGATCCGCCTTCTAAATAAAAACGGTAATTATCTTTGATTGGATATTCTAATGATTTTGGACCTTTATCTGGCGTAATTGGTTGCGGACGTTTCACACCAAATGACGACATAAATTTGAAAGAATCATTCAGAAATAAAACACCATTGTGATGAAAATCATCACCTAAAAACCAATTCGTAACTGGTGCTTGTGGCGAAACAGCTTTTAGCGTTGGATGTGAATTAACCAAACTCATTGTCGAATAAAATCCTGGATAAGAAATTCCATAGATTCCAGCTTTTTGGTTGTAATTTTTCATGTTTTTTGCCAACCATTCCAACGTATCGTAGGTGTCTGTACTTTCGTCTATTGCCTTTTTATTTTTCGTTTTATTAACTGGTCGTACATCTTCAAATTCGCCCTCGCTCATCCATTTTCCTCTCACATCTTGGTAGACGAAAATAAACCCTTCACGCATTTCTGCAGGGAAATTTCCAAGCGATTTTTTATACTCATTTGCTCCGTAAGGCGCAACTGTATAAGGCGTTCGATTAAGTAAAACAGGATATTTTTTGGTTTGATCTTTTGGCGTATAAATAGCTGTAAACAATTTCTTTCCATCTCGCATCGGAATTAATTGTTCAGTCTTTTCATAATACTCTCTAACATAGGCAGAATCTGCTTTTGCATCTTGCGCATAGCTAATCCCACTCATCAAAATAAGACTAAGTAGAGTGGCTTTTTGAGTAAATTTTTTCACGTGTTTATCAATTTTACAATACTATAAATGTAAAAAACTTTTAAATTTTACACTTATAAATCGAATTATTTTCTACAAATGATTTCAATATCGATAAAGTTTTAATTATTTTTTATGAATTCGAAAATTCGAACACTTTTTTTGACTAAATTAGTTAGCCAAAATCAATTGAAATGAAGTTAACTGTAAAAGCAACAATTCAAATTCAGAAATCTAAAAATGAAGTTTTTGATGCGATTGTTAATCCAAATAAAATGAATCAATATTTTATTGCTTCTTCGACGGGTGCTATCGAAACTGGAAAAATTGTTGAATGGAAATTTCCCGAGTTTGATGATATTTTTCCTGTAATGGGAGGCGATTTAAAACAAGATGAATATATTTCTTTTGATTGGAGCGGTGGAGTTGATGATATGTTGGTGGAGATTTTTCTCGAAAAAGGAGAAAATGATTCGACAATTGTTAAAGTCATTGAACATGAAATGAATGATGATGAAGCTGGAATTAAGCAATTGATGGGACAAACAGAAGGTTGGGCGAATTTCTTGGCGTGTCTGAAAGCTTATCTCGAATACGGAATTAATTTGCGCAAAGGTGCTTTTGATTTTATGAAACCTTAAAAATCAACAAAAAACTATACGTATGATCACAATCGAAACAATAATAAATGCTCCATTAGATCAAGTTTGGAAAGCTTTTAATTCTCCTGAAGATATTGTAAAATGGAATCAAGCTTCTGATGATTGGCATTGTCCAAAAGCAGAAAATGATTTGCAAGTTGGAGGAAAATTAAACAGTACGATGGCTGCGAAAGATGGCAGTTTTCAATTCGAATTTGAAGCTAAATATGACGAAATCATTCCAAATAAGTTTATTCGTTATTACATTGCAGATGGTCGCAAGGTTGAAATCAATTTTCATGAAGAGAATAATTTAACCAAAATCACAGAAAAATTTGAACCAGAAAGTCAAAATCCTACTGAAATGCAACAACAAGGTTGGCAAGCTATTTTGAATAGTTTCAAGAATTATGTTGAATCAAAACGCTAAAAATAGTAGAAGATGGATGAAAATAAATTGAAAATTGGTCAAATGGTTTGGGCTGATTTAACTGTTGAAAATTCGACTGAATTAAAAGATTTTTACAAAGAAGTGATTGGTTGGGAAGTCAAAAATGTTGCGATGAAAGATGACGAAGAGGAGTACAATGATTATGTAATGATGTCTTCTCCAGAAAATGCAGCTGGTGGAGTTTGTACGAAACGTGGGATGAATAAAGGAATTCCTTCGCAATGGATTATGTACATTAGTGTAGAAAATGTTGCGGAAAGTTTGCAAAAAGCGTTGGAAATGGGAGGGAAATCTATTCATGAGATTAAAAATAAAGAAGGAAATCTTCAATTTGCAATTATAGAAGATCCTGCTGGAGCTGTTTTTGGATTAGCAAATGCTTAAAATATGAAAAAAGTATCGTTTACAGAAGTTATTTATGCGCAGCCTAAGCATGTGCATAAAGTAATGATTGCACCAGATTCGTATAAAATTTGGACAAGGCCGTTTAGTGAAACTTCAGATTTTAAAGGAGATTGGTCCGAAGGTTCTCACGTTTATTTCACTTATGAAACTGAAAAAGGTTCGGCTGCGATGATTGCTACAATAGATGAAAATATTGTAGGAAAATCAATCAAAATGCGTCATATCGGAAAGCTGAACGAAGATGGTCAAGAGATTTTTGATGGACCAGAAATTGATGCGTGGAAAAATACAGAAGAAACCTATAAATTGGAAGATGTTGAAGGTCATACACGATTAACCTGTTCAGTAGAAATAGATGATCAGGTTTTTCCAGAAACTCAAGTCAGAGAAATGTGGATAAATGCACTACGCAAGCTGAAAGAGATTTGCGAGGAATAATGATGATGACAGATAATTTTACAACTATTGATGAATATATTCTTGGGTTTGATCAAGCCAAACAAGATATTTTAGAAAACATAAGAAAAATTATTTACGAAGTTGTACCACAAGCAACAGAAACGATTAATTATAAAATGCCCACTTTCCGATTAAATGGAAATGTGATTCATTTTGCGATGTTCAAAAATCATGTAGGGATTTATCCTGGAGCTGAAACAATCGAACATTTTCAAAATGATTTGACGGATTATAAAACATCAAAAGGTGCGATACAACTTCCTTTGGATAAAGCTTTACCGAAGAAATTATTGAAGGAAATTGTGTTGTATAAAGTTAATTTGATGAAGGATCAAAAATCTGGAGAATGGACAAAATATAATGGTAATTGGGTTGAAGCGAATGAGAAAATTCAACAAGTTGTAAATGAAACAGAACTAGTAAAAGAGTTTAAATGGGGTGGAGATATTTACACGTTCAACAAGAAAAATGTGTTAGCATTTAGTGGTTTCAAAAATCATTTTGCGTTGTGGTTTCACAATGGCGTTTTCTTGAAAGATCAATACAAAGTTTTGGTGAACGCAAATGAAGAAAAAACGAAAGCTTTGCGTCAATGGCGATTTAATTCTGCCGATGAAATTGATGTCGAAAAAGTAAGAGAATATGTCTTAGAAGCGATTCAATTGGTGAAAGATGGAAAAGAAATAAAACCTCAAAAATCTACGCCAAAAGAAGTTGATGGGATTTTGAAAGAAACTCTAAATCAAGATGATAAATTATTTACTTCATTTAAAGCTTTAACCCCTGGAAAGCAAAAAGAATACATCGAATATATTGATGAAGCAAAACAAGAGAAAACGAAAATTTCTCGTATCGAAAAAATAAAACCTATGATTATGGAAGGTAAAGGTTTGAATGATAAATACCGAAAATAATGCAATACGAAGTCGAAAATTTAGAAGAATATTTAACGTCAATTCCTGTAGAAAGAAAAGAAGCTGTTGAGAAATTAATTAAAATTTTGGCGGATAATTTACCCGCTGGTTTCGAGTTGCAGTTGAGCTATGGTCATCTTGGGTTTGTTGTCCCGCATTCACTTTATCCGAATGGTTATCATTGTGATCCGAAATCGCCGTTGCCGTTTATCAATATCGCTTCTCAAAAGAATTTTATTGCGTTATATCACATGGGAATTTATATGGATGATAAATTACTGAATTGGTTTGTTGATGAATATCCAAAATACTCGAAACGTAAATTAGATATGGGAAAAAGTTGTATTCGTTTCAAAAAAGTGGAAGATATTCCGTTCGAATTACTCGGAGAATTAGCGCAAAAAATTACGCCACAACAATGGATAGAAAATTATGAAAAAGTTCTACTTACTCGAAAAAAATAAATCATGTCACAAATCGATAAATTTTTAAAAAAAATAGAAAAAAATAATAACCGCGAATGGTTTACAGAACATAAAGTTGAATTTCATACGGCGAAAGCGGAAGCAGATTCAATTTTCAATGCGATTTATCAAGAATTAAGTAAAAAGGAAGAATTAGAACCGCTCAAAATTTATAGAATTTACAGAGATGTTCGTTTTTCTCACGATAAAACTCCTTATAAAACTCATTTTTCTGCACAAACAGGTCGTAAAAAACCACTTAATAGAGGTGGGTATTATTTTCATATTCAACCGAATCATAATTTTATTGGTGTTGGTTTTTGGGGACCAGAGCGCGATGATTTGCTTCGTATCAGAAAAGATATTGAAGTTTCGGATGAATTAGCAAAGATTTTGCAATCAAAAACGATTCAGAAAGAATTTGGAAAAATGCAAGGAGATGAAGTGAAATCTGCACCAAAAGGTTTTTCTAAAGATCATGAACGAATTGAATTATTACGTAAAAAGCAATATTTATTCATCAAGAATTTCACGGATGAAGAAGTTTTAGCAAAAGATTTTCCGCAGAAAGTGGCGAAATCAATTCAAGTTCTTCAACCATTTTTAGATTACATGACCGAGGTTTTAACAACCGATGAAAATGGTCAACCATTATATTAAAAAAATAATCACAAAAAATACAATATTATGGCTAAAGTACACGCTTACTTAAATTTTAACGGAGATTGCGAAAAAGCATTTCAGTTTTATGAAACTGTTTTTGAAACGCAAAATATTGGGATGTATAAAATGGGTGATATGCCGCCAAGTACAGAATTTCAGATTCCAGAAAGTGCAAAGGAAAAAGTTTCGCATGTGGCATTGTTTATTAATGAAACAACAATGTTAATGGGTTCTGATGTTGTCGAAGAATTTGGACAAAAATATCAAGCAGGAAATAACAATTACATTATGCTTGATGTCGATAATCCTGCAGAAGCGCATCAATTATATGATCGTCTTTCGGTGAATGCAAAATCATTAGAAATGCCTTTGGCAGAACAGTTTTTTGCTGAACTTTATGCGTCTTTTATTGATCAATTTGGAACACCTTGGATGATTCATTTTGAAGGAAATAAAGCGCATTCGATGTAAAATAAAATATTGTACTATTATTACAGATTTAATAACGAAATTGAACCTTAATAAAATAAGTATGAAAGATTATCGAATTCATTTTTACAGTCAAATTTTGGTAAAATCTTATTTATATCCATGAAATATAGCTTTTTACTTTTAATAATTATTTTTACTTCGTGCAATTCGTATAATGTAAATCGCCTCGAAAAAAATGTTTCTTTAAATGAAAATAATACTGTTCAGCTTAGTTTAGAGGAACAAAAAAATTATGTTATTATAAAGAATGATTTTCCAGAGGGTTCAGATAAACTTCATGAAAAAATTGACCAATCTGTAAAAGGATTATTTAATGATGAAAATACGATCGTTAATTCATTAGAGTTTTATGATAAATACTATAAGTCTAATGAATTTATGAATTTTATAAATCATGATACTTACTATGATTATGCATTTATTGTAGAGTTAAAAGTAGAACCGTATATTCAAGTAGCTCAGTATCTAAGTCTTAATAAAGCGAAATTACCTGAAGAAGGTAAAAGTAGATATAGCATTGCTTTACAGGTTCTTAATTTAAAAAATAGAGAGCTATTATTTTCTCAGCAAAGAAATTTTGAGTTAAATAATACAACATTAACTAAATCTCCAGAATTTATTACGTCTTATGAGGAAAATTATTTTATTAATAATTTTTCAGATATTTTTAGAAATATAATAAATTATTAAAACCGAGTTTAGCTCGGTTTTATTTTGCGCTACATTTTGCGTGATGATATACAGGAAAATTGCATGAATTCGCAATAAAGCACAATTCGTTTGCTTTTTTATGAAGTGAAATCGCCAACTCAATTTGTGATGAATCAGAAATAATGATGTCAGGAAATAAATCTACTTTTACAATCTTTCCGCTTCCATCAGGATTGACTTGCAATGTTGCTTCCGAATGATCTTGGTAAGAAATTACATCAATTTTATGTTGCATACAACAATATAAATACGACATCATGTGACAAGAAGTCAAACTACTCAAAAGTAAATCTTCGGGATTGTATAAATTTGGATCACCTTTGAAAGCTTTCGCAGCAGAAACCTCTAAATCAGGTTTTCCTTCAATCGAAATGTGATGACTTTTTGTATAAATTCTGCTTAAAGAAGAAGAAATATTATCTTTCTTCATCCAATTTAGCGCAACTTTAAATAAATGATTCATTGCTTAATTTTTATCAAAAATAATCTTTTCTAAAAGAAAAACACAACTGAGAATCCTCAATTGTGCTTTCAAAAAATGTTATAATTTATCTACTATTTATTTTCTCAAATAGACATTTCCATATTTAGAAGAAAATTCTTGCAATGGCTGTTTACCTACGTTTGCTGCAATTACTGAATGAAAATTATCTGACTTTATAGTCTTTATTGCAAAATCTAAATTCGTGTACATCTTCCCAAAAAAAGTTTCCACTTTTATTTCTCCAATTTGTTTTGCATTCATTGTTGCATCCACACTTCCGTAAGTTGATTGTGCAATAATCGGCGCATCAAAATTGATAACTTCAATTGTTCCATAAGTCGATTCGATAGCCGTTTTCATATGTTCAGGAACTTTGATTTCCAATACAATATCCATTTGTACGCCTGTAGAAACCGAAGAAGATTTAATGTCATTTGCATCAACATATTTCTGGTAATCCTCTTTGGTTTGAAATTGTTTTTTCTCACTCCCAAAAGTCGCTGTCACTTGATGCGGAATATCTTTTAGGTTAACAACTCTACCTTCGATGGTTTTTCCTTGACCGTTTTTGCTTTCAGTTAAGTTAAAATTCGAGTCATTTTTACCATTATTGATATTTACATTTCCAGAAATACTCACTTCGTTTTGTTTCCAAGTGGTGATTTTAATGATTTGTGGATAATCAAATTTTAATGTTAATTCTTGCCCTTTTTCAACTGAAAAACTCTTCTGAATTTTTGTTTGAGCGATTGATAAATTTGCCAATAAGCCCATTGCTAAAGATAAAATTACTGTTCTCATAACGCTCTCAAATATATTTTACTGTAATCTGATCTGAAAAGGAAACTTGTTCCACCACCATTTAACGTTCCTGTTGCTTGATTGTTAATTTTTATCATGTCAGACGAACTATTGTTCGCTTCTAATTTTAATGATAATTCGGGTGCAATCAAAATATCACCAAACGAAGTTGTTAATTTTACATTTGCTTTAGAAGATTTCGGAATCGAAGCATCCACGTGACCATAGATCGACACAAGCGACAAAGGACCTTTTACATTTTGACTAAATTTAGCATCGATAGAACCATAAATCGTGTTGATTGTTGCAGGACCCGTTACATTCTCTAATACAATATTGTTGTAGCTTGCAGTTGCTTCAACTTCATTTTCAATATTTTTGAACGTAATGGTACTTCCAAATTGAGATTGATGATTAAATGAAATTGTTACACCTTTCGGAACCAATATTTTGATGTTTGGAGGTGTCATTTGTTGAAGTTGTTTTACTTCGATTACACCATTTTTTTCTACAACATTTATTCCTAATTCAGTGTTGTCTTCAAGTCCTAATGAGTTGATTGAGCGCAATCCTTTTGCTCTTTCGTCATTATCTCGCGATCTTGTTTTAGTAGAAAAAACAATTTCGTTTCCATTGTAACCTTCGACTGTAACTCGTCCAAGATCAAGGTTCAGTTTTCCTTTACTTACAGCTAATTTGTACGTTTTCGAATTATCTTCATTCGCACTTTTCGATTCGTTTTGCGCAAAAGTGTACGTAGACATCATCATAAAAGATGCAGCTACCAAAAATATTTTTCTTATCATTTTTTGATTTTTTGTTAATTATTATTTTCTAAAAAGAACCGCGTACGCTTCGTCTTTCACAAACGGTTTTGTTGTAGGATCCAAAACCATTTCTTGTAATTTATTTGTTAATTTCAAATCGATTTGATCGTTATTGATATGCGCTATCATTCCTATTAATTCCATTTGTACCATCGGATCATCTTGCTTCATAAAAATGTCTGTTAACTCTTTTGAAACGTCCGATTTAGGTAATTTTGAAGCAAGTGCTTCGAGTGCATTTAGTCGCACAATTGTATTGTTGTCATTTAAAGCTAAGTTGTATAAACTCTTTTTTAAATTGTGATCAATACTTGGTAAATCAGCTATTTTTGCAATTGCATTAATACGATTACTTGTTGATTCTTGATCGTTTAATGAACTTAAAATTTCATTTTTAAGGTTTTCATCTATACCAATTAATTCTTCTTTTGCTTGAACAACTTTTTCAACTTTTTTCTCTTTCGTAATTCTTACAAACTGAATTTCTTTTTCATTTTGTTCAGTTTTAATTTCAGTTGGATAAACAATTTCTGGTTGAACTTCTTCTACTTTTTTAACCTGTTTTTCCTTAACAACTTCAATTGTTTTTGGCGAATTTACTTGATCATTTTTCAAGAAAAAATATCCACCAACACTCAATAGAACAAGCGCAGAAGCAGCAATACTCCAATTCTGAATTCTCCATTTCTTAGGTTGTTCAATTACCAAAGTTTTTTCCTCCTTTTTAGGAATCTCAGCCTGAATTCTTTTCCATAATTCAGCAGAAGGTTCTTTGTTTTGAAAGGCTTCTCTGTTTTTATCAATATGTTTTTTTAAAGAATCATTCATTGCAAACGGTTTGTTGTAAGGTTTCGTAAATTTTCTTTTTTGCACGATGATATTTACTTCTCACCGTGTTGTGGCTCAATCCCAAAAGTTGAGCAATGTCTTCTTGCGGCATGTCTTCGAACAGAAATAGATTCACAATTGTTCTTGTATCCGTAGGTAAATCTTCAATAGCTTGTTGCAATTCTTCAATTTTACCATCCAATATTTGTTTTTCTTCCAAACTTTCTTCACTGTCATCAATAATATTTGCTCCATCAACATCAGAAAAATAAACTTTGTTTTTTCGTAAATGCGAAATCGATTTATTAATCGCAACTCTACTGAACCAAGCTCCCAAATTCTCGATGTTTTTCAACTTTTGAATGTCAGAAAAAAGTGAAATAAAAATTTCTTGTGTCAAATCTTCCGCATCAGAAACTTCTGTCACCAAACGATAAACAGAATTGTAAACTGATTTCGAATAGCGATGATAGAGCTGAGTATAACCAGCCTCTACACCAGATTCGCACCAATCTAATAGTTGTTTATCATTTATTGAAAAATTTTCTTTCTCCAAAATTTTCAAGGTTTCATTGTTGTTTCTATTGTATAGACGCAGCAAGTTTTTGAATGTTGCATCAATTTTTAAAAAAGTTTTTGAAATTTAACAATTATTGAATTATTCACCCTGATTTTCAGTGATAATAAGCAAAATTAAATTTCTAAAATTATCCTATTCATCTATATTCTTGATTATTTTTCTATTTTTGTTAGACGTTATACTTAGTCGAAATTGAATATGAAAAAAATAGTTATCATCTTATCTTTGGTTGTAGGAACCAAGTCTTTTGCGCAAGAAATTGAAGTCAAAAATCTTAAAAAACACGTTTATTTTTTGGCTGATGATAAAATGAAAGGAAGAGGAACTGGAAGTGAAGAAAATTTGAAAGCTGCAAAATATATTGCGAAAGAATTCAAAAAATATAAACTTCAACCTTTAGGAGAAGATGGTTATTTTCAAGGATTTGAGGCGAAAGTAAAAAAAGTAAAAGTTGTTGATAGTATTCGTTCTGCAAAAAATGTGATTGCTTTTTTAGATAACAAAGCAGAAAAAACGATTGTGATTGGTGCGCATTACGATCATTTGGGAGAAGGAAAACAAGGAAGTTCTTTGGCGAAAGATAGTTATGGAATGATTCACAATGGTGCTGATGATAACGCTTCTGGCGTTGCTGGTTTGTTAGAATTGGCAAGATTTTACAGTAAAAATAAAGTGACAGAACCTGTTAATTTTTTATTTATTGCTTTTGGTGCAGAGGAGTTAGGTTTGGTTGGTTCACGTTATTTTGTGAAACATCCAACGTATGATTTATCCAAAGTGCATTGGATGTTGAACATGGATATGATTGGTCGTTTGAATAAAGAATCTGGCGTTTCAATTATAGGTTATGGAACTTCTCCAGCTTTTGAAACGATTTTTAACGAAATTAATCCGACTGATTTTGTCAAATTTTATACAGGTTATGAAGGTAGAGGTGGTTCGGATCAAACTTCGTTTTATGAGAAAGATATTCCAGTTTTATTTTTTCATACAGGCGGCCACGACGATTATCACAAACCAACAGATGATGCAGATAAAGTAGATTATGAATCGTTGAAAGGAATTCTTAATCTCGAAAAAGCTGTGATTGAAGGAAGTTTCAAAATTGAGATGATGCCATTTAGAAGCACTGATAAAACTGAAAAATAATTTATAAAATCTAAAATTATTTTTTTTCAATCCGTATTTTTGCAACAAATTTCAACGATTGAAAACGGATCTTTTATTAATCACACCACCTTTTACGCAATTAAATACACCATATCCTGGAACAGTTTACTTAAAAGGATTTCTAAACACACTTTCATATTCAACTTTTCAAGCTGATTTAGGTTTAGATGTCATCTTACAATTGTTTTCAAGAAAAGGTTTAATTGATTTATTTGAATTTATTCAAAATCAAGAAATTGAATTAGGTGATAATAGTAAAAGAATGGTGATGTTAAGCGATGAATATATCGCAACTATTGATCCTGTTATCCGATTTCTACAAGGTAAAAATTCGACCATAGCTGATTCAATTATTCAAGATGGATATTTACCAGAAGCTTCTCGTTTTGCTGAGGTTGAAGATTTGGAATGGGCTTTTGGTTCGATGTCTTTTCAAGATAAAGCGAAGCATTTGGCAACGTTATATTTAGAAGATTTATCGGATTTAATTATTGAAGCGGTTGACGAAAATTTTGGTTTTTCTCGTTATGCCGAACGTTTGGGAAGATCAGCAAATTCTTTTGATGAATTGTATCAAGAATTACAAAAAGATCCAACTTATATTGATAAAATTACACTTTCGGAATTAGAAAAATTAATTCAGAAAACGAATCCAAAAATGATTGGTTTTTCAGTTCCTTTTCCAGGTAATTTATATTCGGCTTTTCGTTGTGCTCAATATATCAAGGCAAATTATCCTGAAATTGTTGTGGACATGGGCGGAGGTTTTCCGAATACAGAATTACGTTCTTTAAGCGATCCACGAGTATTTGAGTTTTTCGATTTTATTACATTAGATGATGGTGAAGCACCAACTGAACAGTTGATAAAATACATCAATCAAGAAGTTGAAATTTCTGATTTGAAAAGAACTTTTACCCTTCAAAATCATCAAGTTTCTTATATCAATAATCAAACTATTCGAGATTATAAATTTAGCGAAGTTGGAACGCCAGATTATACGGATATCAAATTAGATCAATATATTTCTGTCATCGAAGTGGTTAATCCAATGCATCGTTTGTGGAGTGATGGGCGTTGGAATAAGCTGACAATGGCGCATGGTTGTTATTGGGGAAAATGTACGTTTTGCGATATTTCGTTAGATTATATCAAAATTTATGAACCGATTGCAGCAAAACAAATTGTGGACAGAATGGAAGAGTTGATTGAAACAACTCAAAATACAGGTTTTCATTTTGTTGATGAAGCAGCTCCACCAGCATTAATGCGAGAAGTTGCGTTAGAAATTCTTCGAAGAAAATTGACCGTAACGTGGTGGACAAATATAAGATTCGAGAAAAGTTTTACATACGATTTATGTAGATTACTAAAAGCTTCGGGCTGTATTGCGGTTTCTGGAGGTTTGGAAGTAGCTTCGGATCGATTGTTAAAACTGATTGATAAAGGTGTGACAGTGGAACAAGTTGCGATTGTGAATCGTAATTTTACCGAAGCTGGAATTATGGTACATGCGTATTTGATGTATGGTTTTCCGACACAAACGAAGCAAGAAACAATTGATAGTTTGGAAATGGTTCGTCAAATGTTCGAATTAGGAATTCTTCAATCAGGATTTTGGCATCAATTTGCGATGACAGCACATAGTCCAGTTGGGTTGAATCCAGAGAAATATGAAGTGATTAATCATAGCACCGAATTAGGAACTTTTGCGAATAATGATATGATTCACGAAGAAAAATCAGGCTTAATTCACGATCAATTCTCGTATGGATTAAAGAAATCATTGTTTAATTATATGCACGGTGTTGGTTTTGAATTGTCGCTGAATGAATGGTTTGATTTTAAAGTTCCGAGAACGTCAATTCAACAAAATTATATCGAAACTGTTCTAAATAATGAAACTTTTGTAACGCACAAACCAACGCAAAAAGTAGTTTGGTTAGGAGGGAAGCCTCAAATAGAATTTGTTACGAAAACCAAAAAAGGGAAGACTTTTGAGAATGCTGTTTTACAATTTCATACCAAACAAGATTATCTTGAAATTGTTGTAGATAAAGCGATTGGTGAATGGTTGGTTGATTTTGTTCAATACTTGAAAGAAAGTCCAAAAGCAGTTTCGTATCAACAAATGAAACAAAATTTTGAAGAAAAAATACAAATTGATTTTGAGATTTTTATCTATTCAAAACAAGCTGAAAAATTAAAAGAAACAGTTTTATTGATTGTTTAAATATATTTTATTAAATATACTTTTATTGATAAAGATAAGATTAATAAATCTTGACGATAAAAAATGAGCAAAATTATCAATATGGATTAGTAGAAGTAATGATGAAAAAAAAATCCAACTAATTAAGTTGGATTTTTTTATTTAAAAAGGATAAAAATCTTCTCTATTTTCTGCAGCAACAACTGACTTTCTTATAAAAAGGATATCAACAAAATTTGAATTTTCGTTTACTCCATTTATATCTCCCCAAATTACCCATCTTTTTAGTGTCGGATTTGTTCTTAACTGCCAAGAATGTAAATGATATTCGTTAAAAATATTATGTATTGCTCTAATTTCAGAAAAAGAGAAGCCAACATTTGAAAGAAAAGCTTCCCATTTATCGGAAGACATTTGTGTATCAAAACCAGCTCCATTACTTGGGTAATCACTGATTTTATATCTTTTTATGACAAACATTGCAGAAGAATTATCATCTGCCGTAAAATTCGCTACATTTTTATTAGGAACTAAATTTCCTTTGGTTGTTTTTCCAATTACATTATAATTTTCTGAATTAACAACAGGATTATGAGATGTTGAAGATTTTATAGGTAAATTATGTACACGTATTGTACCATTTACATCTAAAGATTCTGTTGGAGTATTGCTATTAACACCTACTTGTGCAAAAGCAAAATTTAGAAAACCTGCTAAAAATAAAGAAAATGTAAATTTTTTTTTCATTTTAATAGATTTAGAGTGAACGATCTTCTGCTGCAACATAATTAGACTTGATAAATAAAACATCAACATAAGCTTGTTCTTGTAGATTTATGATATCTCCAATAATTTTCCAAGTTCCACCGGAAGCCCCTTTCAGTCTATAATTGAAATAATCATCTTTCTTAAACTGAGCTTGAGTATCACTTGTAGCAGTTAGGAACTTATAACTTATATTCGAAATCATAGCTTGCCAGTTATCTACTTTCATACCTGTGTCACCATCGAAAATACCAGTAGAACTTCCTCCTGTGTAATTTGGATGATAACGACCAATGGCTCCTCCAACATTATCATAGAGATGATATCTTTTTATAACAAAATAGGCTTCAGAATCATTATTTGTAGTAAAAGATGTCCCAATTGTGTTATTAGGTATTAATTTTTCGTTATTCACTATTCCTAAAACACCATTAGCATCAGCTACAACAGGATATTGAGCTTTAAATAATTGATCTGGATTTTGAGAGGCAGTTCCAGAAGGAGTTGTATGTATACCTATGGTTCCGTTGTCTGGAAGTGTACGTACTCTAAGTGTCCCATCAATGTCTAATGTTTCAGTAGGTGTATTTGTTTTAATACCTACTTGAGAATAAGAATTTGAAGATAAAAGCCCTACTACAAATAGAATAAAATGTTTCTTCATAAAAAAGGTTTGTTGTTTGATGATTGAATTTTATATAAATTAAAGATATTAAATATTTATTTATCAAACGGTAAAGATAAAAATAATATTTATTTTCTTTATATGTATAATTGTGATTTACTTTGAAAATTTAAACCTATTTACAAATTAATTTTTTAACTCGCTTTTACATATTTTAATTATTCTAGTGTATTTGTTACATTCAATAAATAATTACTATATTTGAATTACAACAGAAAATAAATGCAAAAAATTAAGGAAAATATTAAACCTTTATTTGTTGGAATGAATAAGCAAACTTCTGCTTTACTTTCCAAAATTGTATTTGCTCAATATTCACACTAGAATATTGCAGATTATTTGTTGACGAATCTCGTCATCTATCTACCTTTTCATCAAAATAACAAACAAAATACGATATGCCACTTTATCATCATTTGGGAGAATTCCCACAAAAGCGACATACGGTATTCCGAAAACCAAATGGAGAATTATATGCAGAAGAATTAGTTTCTACGCATGGATTTTCGAGTACGTATTCCAATGTTTACCACTGTTATCCGCCAACTTTGGTAAAAGCGATTAGCGAACCTTATTCGGTAGAACCTAAAATTGCTCGCGCAAAACATTTAAAACATACATCTTTAAAAGGTTTCAAAGTAAAGCCAACCAAAGATTATTTAGAATCTCGTGTGCCAATTTTGGTTAACAATGATTTGCATATTTCATTGGCTGCGCCACAAGAATCGATGATAGATTATTTCTACAAAAATTCGATGGCGGATGAAGTAATTTTCATACACGAAGGTTCTGGAGTTCTGAAAACTGGTTATGGACAAATTGAATTTGAATATGGAGATTATTTAGTGATTCCACGCGGAATTATTTATCAGCTTCATTTTAATGATTCTAATAATCGTCTATTTATTACAGAATCATTTAGTCCAGTTGAAACGCCTCGTCGTTATCGTAATCATTTTGGACAATTAATGGAACATTCGCCTTTTTGTGAGCGGGATATTAAACGTCCTCAAAATCTTGAAACCAATGATGAACATGGAGATTTTAAGATTATGATCAAAAAAGAAGGATTAATTTATCCATATGTTTATGGAACTCATCCTTTTGATTTTGTAGGTTGGGATGGTTATCATTATCCATGGGCTTTTTCAATTCATAATTTCGAGCCAATTACAGGGCGAATTCATCAGCCGCCACCTGTTCATCAAACTTTTGAAGGTGCAGGATTTGTGATTTGTAGTTTTGTTCCGCGTCTTTTCGATTATCATCCAAATGCGATTCCAGCTCCTTATAATCATAGTAATGTAGATTCTGATGAGATTTTATATTATGTGGATGGAGATTTTATGTCGAGAAAATCGGTTGAGAAAGGGCAAATTACATTACATCCAGCAGGAATTCCACATGGTCCACATCCAGGAACAGTTGAAAAATCTATTGGAGCGAAAGAAACTCACGAATTAGCGGTGATGATTGATCCTTTCAGACCATTGATGTTAACTGAACAAGCGTTAGAAATAGAAGATCCAGATTATTATAAATCTTGGCTTGATTAAAAGTTATGAGTTGCGCGATTTGTCATCGTGAACTTGTTTCAATATCTCATAGGTTAATTTGAAGAAAAGCTGGAATAAATTAAGCTTGGCGTAACTGTCATTCTGAGCTTGTCGAAGAATCTAAATAATTATAGTAAAACTTAATACATTTTACTTTTTACATAATATATAAAAATAAAAAACACAATAAAAATGAGTACACAAACATTTGCAGAAAAAATAGCATTAGCACAAGATTTTCTTCCAATCAATGGAACAGATTATATCGAATTTTATGTTGGTAATGCAAAACAATCTGCACATTATTACAAAACAGCTTTCGGATTTCAGGAAGTTGCGTATGCAGGGCCAGAAACAGGAGTGAGAGATAGAGCTTCTTATGTTTTACAACAAGGAAAGATTCGTTTGGTATTAACTTCTGGTTTAAAATCAGATTCTCCAATTTGTCAACATGCAATGAAACATGGTGATGGAGTTAAAATTTTAGCACTTTGGGTGGATGATGCGTACGATGCTTTTGAGCAAACAACGAAACGCGGAGGAAAACCTTATATGGAGCCAACTACGATTACAGATGAGTTTGGAGAAGTAAAAATGTCTGGAATTTATACATATGGTGAAACGATTCATATGTTTATTGAACGTAAAAATTATGAAGGTTCTTTTATGCCCGGTTATGTGAAATCTGAATCAACATATCAACCAACAGATTGTGGTTTGTTGTATGTAGATCATTGCGTTGGTAATGTAGGTTGGAATCGCATGAATGAGGCGGTTGCTTGGTATCAAGATGTAATGGGATTTGTAAATATTTTATCATTTGATGACAAACAAATCAATACAGAATATTCAGCATTAATGTCGAAAGTGATGAGTAACGGAAATGGTTATTCAAAATTCCCTATTAATGAGCCTGCAGAAGGTCAAAAGAAATCTCAAGTTGAAGAATATTTAGATTTTTACGAAGGAGAAGGTGTGCAGCATATTGCAGTTGCAACTAAGGATATTGTAAAAACTGTAACAGAGCTTAAATCTCGCGGAGTTGAGTTTTTATCTGCACCACCAGAGGCTTATTACGATATGATTCCAGAACGTGTGGGTGAAATTGATGAGGATATCAAGAAGTTACAAGATTTAGGGATTTTGGTTGATTGTGATGAAGAAGGTTATTTGTTACAAATTTTTACAAAACCAGTTGAAGATCGTCCAACATTATTCTACGAAATTATCGAGCGTCATGGAGCACAATCGTTTGGAGCAGGTAATTTCAAAGCATTGTTCGAAGCTTTAGAAAGAGAGCAAGAACGTCGAGGAAATTTATAAATAAATATTTTTAAAAAAGCCATTGGATTATTTCTAATGGCTTTTTTCTTAATCAAATCTTAAGTTTTGTGTAAGGAGGTTTCAAATACATTTGTTCAATAAAATGAATGTGAAAATGAACCAAATTAAAACAAAAACGATATTAATGAATTGTGTATTACTTTCAATATTTTCGATAAAAGGGAATGCACAAGATACGATACAGCAAACTAAAACGGATTCTATTCAACTTGATTCTATTTCAAAACAGACATTTAATCCAGAAGATAAAGTTTATCATTTTAACGCCAAAAAGTTGATTATTCCTGCGACTTTAATTACGTACGGAAGTTTGAGTTTGGCAATTCCAGCGTTGGATAATTTGAATAAATCGACTCAAAAAGAGATTTTGGAAGATAAAACCAAAGGAAATCGATTTGATAATTATACACAATATTTGCCTGCGGTAGCGGTTTATGGATTAAACTTAGCAGGTGTTCAAGGAAAGCATAATTTACGAGATCGAACGATAATTTTAGCAACTTCTCAAATCATCAATACTGGTTTGGTGATGGGGTTAAAACACACTGTACAAGAGGAAAGACCTGATGGTACAAACAATCTTTCTTTTCCTTCAGGACATACGGCGAATGCGTTTTCTACGGCTCAATTTATGTTTCGAGAATACCAAGATTCTAATTTTTGGTTGAGTTTGGCTGGATATCCTTTGGCTGCTTTTACGGGTGTTTATCGTGTTATCAATAATCGCCATTGGGTAGGAGATGTTGTTGCTGGAGCGGGAATAGGAATTTTATCGACGGAATTGGCGTATTGGTTATTTCCTACAATTAACAATTGGTTTTCTCCCAAAAATAAAGAATCTAAAGTCGCAACAATGGTTTTTCCTGTTTATCAAAATAATCAAGCGGGAGTTGGTTTGGTGATGAGGTTTTAGTTATTTATAACCATATTTCGACCTTTTAAATAATATAAAATAGAACCTAAATATGGAATTAATACTACAACAAAAATCCATAGAAATTTTGTTTTTAAATTTCTAAACTGATGTGTAATAATATGTATTAAACACATTATTGGTAAAAAGGCCATTGTTAATGCAAAAAGAAACCATATCCCAACAAAAATATCTTCCATTGTTTAATTAATTTGCATAAAACTAATGAATATTTCAACTAACATTCATTAGTTTTTATAAAAAATCATTATCTTCAACGCTCAAAACTGCAAACAAATAAAATGAAGAATATAGAACTAACGATTCCAAAATTGGGAGAAAGTGTTGAGTCTGTACAATTGGTTCGTTTTACAAAAAACGTTGGTGATTTCATTCAAGAGGATGAGGTAATTGCCGAAGTTTCGACGGATAAAGTAGATTCTGATGTGCCTTCTACAACTGCTGGAAAAATTATTGAGTTTAGATTTAATGAAGGAGATGAAATAAAAATCGGAGAAGTTTTTGCTTTAATTGAGCCATCAGAAAATCAACAACAATTAGCTCAAAAAACTGAAAATGTTGAAGAAAAAAAGATTGAAACTGCTACAACTTCACAAACTATAAATTCAATCGATACAAATCAATTTTTATCACCTTTGGTAAAAAGTATTATTCAAAAAGAAAATCTTCAATCAACTGATATTTCACAAATAAAAGGTTCTGGTCGTGATGGGAGAATTTCGAAGAATGATGTGTTGAATTATATTAAAAATAAATCATTTACAACTAATAATTCAAGTAATGCTTTAAGTGAAAATAATGTAGTTTCAAGTTCTTCTTTTGGAGCGAAAGATGAAATCATTGAGATGGATAAAATGCGTCAATTGATTTCGAAACACATGAAAAAGAGTAAACAAACTTCGCCTCATGTGACGGCTTATGTAGAACCTGATGTTACGAATTTTGTGAAATGGCGCGAAGAAAATAAAGCTGCTTTTGAAGCAAAATACAAACAGAAATTAACGTTTACGCCGTTAATTGTAGATTGTGTTGTTCGGGCAATTAAAGATTTTCCAATGGTTAATGTATCAGTTGATGAAACTGAGACTAAAATAATCAAACACAATGAGATAAATATTGGAATTGCAACTGCTTTACCAAACAATAATTTGATTGTTCCTGTTATTCATCAAGCCAATGAATTGAATTTAGAAGGTTTAGCAAAAGGTGTAAATTCAATTGTAGATAAAGCGAGAAACAACAAACTTTCGCCAGATGATGTTCGTGGAGGAACGTTTACAATAAGTAATGTAGGAACTTTTGGTAATTTAATGGGAACGCCAATTATCAATCAACCCGAAGTGGCAATTTTGGCGACTGGTGTAATCAAGAAAAAACCAGCGGTTTTGGAAACTGAATTTGGAGATATTATTGTGGCAAGACAATTTATGTATTTGTCACTTTCGTTTGATCATCGTGTGATAGACGGATCTTTGGGAGGCGTTTTCTTGAAACGAATTTCAGATTACATGGAGAATTGGGATGTTAACACGCAAATTTAATCAGAATGGAAACCATATTATCAACAACAACATTACTTAAACAAGCATACGAATTATTGGTTACTGCAAAATCTTTAACCGAATTATACGAAGAAAATAAAGCTGTAACAAGCAAATATGTTCACGCAACAGCGCGTGGACACGAAGCAATTCAAATTGCAACAGGATTACAATTATTACCACAAGATTACTTAAGCGCATATTACCGTGATGATGCCATGTTATTATCAATCGGGATTACGCCTTATGAATTGATGTTGCAATTATTGGCAAAACGCGATGATATTTTTTCTGGAGGAAGAACGTATTATTCTCATCCAAGTTTGCGTCGAGATAATATGCCAAAAATTCCGCATCAAAGTAGTGCAACGGGAATGCAAGCGATTCCAACAACGGGAATTGCGATGGGAATGCAATACAAAGAGTTAGAAGGTCTTTGTGACGAAGAACTAAAACCAATTGCAGTTTGTTCGTTAGGAGATGCGTCTTGTACAGAAGGTGAGGTTGCGGAAGCTTTCCAAATGGCAGCGTTGAAACAATTACCAATTTTATATTTGGTTCAAGATAATGAATGGGATATTTCGGCTTCGGCAGATGAAATTCGTGCGCAAGATATTGCCCATTATGCGAAAGGTTTCAATGGTTTGGAAGTTTTTGTGGTTGATGGAACAGATTTCTTGGCTTCTTATGAAACGATTCAACGTGCAATTGAAATTATTCGTACAGAACGTCGTCCGATTTTGGTGCATGCAAAAGTTCCTTTATTGAATCATCATACATCTGGCGTTCGCAAAGAATGGTACAGAGATGATTTGGAGGAAGCACAATCTCGCGATCCTTATGATAAATTAAAACATACGTTATTAAATGAAGGTTTCGAAGAAAATGATTTAATCGAAATTGAGAATAAGATAAAAGAACAAGTTCAGGCTGAATATCAAGAAGCATTAAAAGCAGAAGATCCTCGCCCTGAAGATTTGTATACGCATGTTTTTGCGCCAACACCGATTACTGAAGAAAAAGGAAATCGTTCACCAGAAGGAAAAGAAAAAACAGTAATGGTAGATTCTGCGTTGTTTGCGATTCGTGAATTGATGGCAGAACATCCAGAAGCTTTATTATATGGACAAGATGTTGGGTTGCGTTTAGGTGGAGTTTTTCGTGAAGCAGCGACTTTAGCAAAACAATATGGAAAAAATCGTGTATTTAATACACCAATTCAAGAAGCCTTTATAATCGGATCTACAGTTGGAATGTCTGCAGTTGGCTTAAAACCAATTGTTGAGGTGCAATTTGCAGATTATATTTGGCCAGGATTGAATCAATTATTTACAGAAGTAGCGCGTTCTAATTACTTATCAAATGGCAAATGGCCAGTTTCTATGATTTTACGTGTGCCAATTGGTGCGTATGGAAGCGGAGGACCTTATCACTCAAGTTCAGTAGAAAGTGTTTTGACGAATATCAAAGGAATCAAAATTGCGTATCCATCTACTGGAGCGGATTTGAAAGGTTTGATGAAAGCTGCTTATTACGATCCAAATCCTGTTGTAATGCTAGAACACAAAGGTTTATACTGGAGTAAGATAAAAGGAACAGAAGATGCCGCGACTGTTGAGCCAGACGAACATTATGTATTGCCTTTTGGTAAAGCACGTGAAGTTTTAACGGCTGAATCTTCTCATAATCATAATTCTGTTTCGATTATTACATACGGAATGGGAGTGTATTGGGCAAAACAAGCGGCAAAGGGTTTTCCTAATCAAGTCGAAATTATCGATTTAAGAACTTTAGTTCCGTTAGATGAAGAAACAATCTTTAATAGTGTAAAAAAACACAATCGTTGTATTGTTTTGACAGAAGAAGCGAAGCAAAACTCTTTTGCACAGAGTATTTCAGGCTTAATTAATGAAGAGTGTTTTGAGTACTTAGATGCACCAATTCGTGTGTTAGGAGCGCAAGATATGCCAGCAATTCCATTAAATTCGACTTTGGAAGCAGAGATGTTACCCAATGCTGAAAAATTAAAAATATTGATTAATAGTGTTTTATCTTATTAAAAAGGCAATAATTAATAAGAATTGTATTTTTTACACTAAAAAAACTAACAAACGTTAGTTTTTTTAGTTTTTTTGATTAAATTTGTTATTATCAAAAATCAAAATCTGCAAAAATTATGATATTTAATCCCGAGATAGAACAAATGCCAATTGAAAAATTGCGCGTTCTTCAAAACGAAAGACTTCAAAACATGTTACAAAAAGTGTACAACAATGTACCTTTTTACAAAGAAGCATTTGATGCGGCTGGAATAAAACCAGAAGACATCAAAGGTGTTGAAGATCTACACAAATTACCTTTCACCAAAAAAACACATTTAAGAGAGAACTATCCGTTCGGATTATTTGCAGAACCAAAGAGCAACGTAATCCGTTTACATTGTTCAAGCGGCACAACAGGAAAACCAACTGTTGTAGGTTATACCAAAAATGACATCGAATTATTTTCAGAAGTAGTAGCGCGTTCTTTAGCAGCTTCTGGATGCGAACCAGGAATGACATTACAAAATGCCTATGGTTATGGTTTGTTTACAGGAGGTTTGGGATTACATTATGGAGCAGAAAAGTTAGGAATGACAGTTGTTCCTATTTCTGGTGGAAATACTGAAAAACAAATCATGTTGTTGAAAGATTTTCAGGCTGATGCGATTTGTGCAACACCATCGTATGCATTAACAGTAGCTGAGGAAATCAAGAAAAGAGGCGAATCATTAGAAAGCTTAAATCTTAAGTTTGCGATTTTGGGATCAGAACCTTGGTCAGAAGCCTTACGCCAAGAAGTAGAAGGAAGTTTAAACATCAAAGCTTCTAATATCTATGGATTGAGCGAAATTATCGGACCTGGTGTATCTAATGAAGATTATGAAGAGCAAGGAACAGGATCTTACATTTGGGAAGACCACTTCTTTCCAGAGATTGTAGACGAGAAAACAGGTGAGCCTGTACCTTACGGACAACCTGGAGTTTTAGTGATTACAACGTTAACAAAAGAAGCTTTACCATTGGTGCGTTATTGGACGGGAGATATCACAACCCTTACGTACGAACATTCTAAGAAAAGAACGCATATCAAAATGGGACCAATTATTGGTCGTGCAGATGATATGATGATTATTAGAGGTGTAAATTTCTTTCACACGCAAATCGCTGATTTTATTCCAGAATTCCCAGAATTATCGCCAAATTATCAAGTAGTTTTAACAAAACCTAAAAATATGGATGCTGTAGAAGTTGGATTTGAAATTAATCCTGACTATTTTGCAAGCCAAGGTTTCACTTGTGATAATTTGAACGACGAATCTAATCATGCATGTTGCAAATTAATCTCTAATATTCACAAAAAGATTAGAGATAATATTGGATTAGGAATGAATGTTAAATTGTATCAAGTTGATGGACTTCCGAAAAGTGAAGGAGGAAAATTAAACCGAATCATCGATAACAGACATTTATAAATATATGCCTAAACAAAGTAAAAAAGAACTGATTATTCAAGAAGCTGCATTAATCTTTAAACAAAAAGGTTATTCGGCTACATCAATGCGCGAACTGGCTGAAAAAGTTGGAATGGAAGCGGCAAGTTTATACAATCACATTCGTTCGAAAGACGAAATTTTAGAAGAGATTTGTTTTAAAGTTGCTAATCAATATGTTTCTCACATTAGTTCGATCGAAGATACAGACGAATCAAATGTTCAGAAATTGAGAGATTTAATTCAATTACACGTCAGAATGATTATTGATGAGCCAAACGAAGTTTCTGTTGCAAATAATGATTGGAAAAATCTTTCGGATACGAAAAAAGAATTGTACAAAACAATTCGAAAAGGATACGAAAAAAGAATCGCCAATCTTATCAAAGCAGGAATTGCAGCAGGCGAATTTAAAGACTTGAATGTTTCGGTTGCTTTATTTACTTTATTATCATCATTACGTTGGATAGAATTGTGGTACAAACCTGGACGAGATATCTCACCAGAGCAATTAGAAAATGACTTAATGACACTATTAATTAACGGATTTCAAAAATAATATGGCTATAAATTTTCACCAATTACGCGTTAAAAATGTAAAAAAGGAAACACCAGATTGTGTATCCGTTACATTTGAAGTGCCAGAAGAATTAAACCAAGAATTCAAATTCAAACATGGTCAATATTTAACGTTTAAGAATCTTCACAATAACGAAGAAATTAGACGTTCTTACTCAATTTGTTCAAGTCCTTTGGATAATGAATTAAGAGTTGCTGTAAAGAAAATTGAGGATGGAATTTTCTCGACATTTGTTAACGATACAATCAAAGTTGGCGATGTTCTTGATGTAATGACTCCACAAGGAAATTTCTTTACAGAAGTACACGAAGACAACAAAAAATTATATGTAGGAATTGTGGCAGGATCAGGAATTACACCAGTACTTTCTATCATCAAAACAGTTCTACAAACAGAACCTAACAGTGAATTTGTACTGTTATATGGAAACAAAAACAAAGGTTCGATTATTTTTAAAGAAGAAATCGAAGCATTAAAAAATAGATACATGCAACGCATTAGCGTTTACAATATCTTGAGTCGCGAAACGGCTGATGCTGAGATTTTGAGTGGTCGTATTGATAAAGCAAAAATTGAATATTTCTTGCAAAATATCATCGATCCAAAAGAAGTAAGCGAAGTTTTCCTTTGTGGACCAGAAGAAATGATTTTAAGCGGTCGTGACGCTTTTGTAGAAGCAGGAGTTGATGCAAAACATTTGCATTTCGAGTTATTCTATAGTGCATCTGCAGAAGCGAAAAAGGTAGAGCGTCAAAAAGCTGTAAAACAATCAGATGACACAATGAGTAAAGTTACCATCAAATTAGATGCAACAGCTTTACAGATTGATTTGGGTTATAATGGCGATACAATCTTAGATGCGGCTTTACAAAACGGAGCTGATTTACCTTATGCTTGTAAAGGTGGTGTTTGCGCAACTTGTAAGTGTAAAGTAGAGAAGGGTGAGGTAGAAATGGACATCAACTACTCACTTGAGCCAGATGAATTAGAAAGAGGATTTGTATTAGCGTGTCAAGCGCATCCTCGTTCTGCAGAAGTCGTGGTAGATTTTGATGCCAAATAATCAACTTTAAAAACGTTTAGAAATGAGTGCAAAAGAAATTGATTTTCAAGAAATCTTCGATAATAAGATTGAAAATGAAGTTCGTATCGAACCAAAAGACTGGATGCCAGACGCATACCGCAAAACATTAATTAGACAAATCTCTCAACATGCTCACTCAGAAATTGTTGGGATGTTGCCAGAAGCAAACTGGATTACAAGAGCACCTTCGTTAAATAGAAAGAAAATTTTGTTAGCGAAAGTTCAAGACGAAGCTGGACACGGTCTATATTTATACTGTGCAGCAGAAACATTAGGTGTTTCTCGTATCCAAACTTTAAATGATTTACATTCAGGTAAAGCAAAATATTCATCAATCTTCAATTATCCAACCCTTACTTGGGCAGATATCGGAATGATTGGTTGGTTGGTAGATGGAGCTGCGATTTTGAATCAAGTTCCATTATGTAGAACTTCTTACGGACCTTATGCTCGCGCAATGGTACGTGTTTGTAAAGAAGAATCTTTCCACCAAAGACAAGGTTACGAAGCATTAGTAGTATTATCAAAAGGAACACCAGAACAAAAAGCGATGTTGCAAGATGCAATGAATCGTTGGTGGTGGCCTACATTAATGATGTTTGGACCAAAAGATGAAGAATCTTCAAACTCAGAATTATCAATGAAATGGAGAATCAAACGTTTCTCGAATGACGAATTACGTCAACGTTTCGTAGATATTTCTATTCCTCAAGCCGAATATTTAGGATTAACTATTCCAGATCCTGATCTAAAATTCAACGAAGAAACAGGTCACTACGAATTCGGAGAAATTGATTGGGAAGAATTCTGGAATGTTGTGAAAGGAAACGGTAAATGTAACAAACAACGTTTGGATGCTCGCCGTAACGCACACAACGAAGGAGCTTGGGTTCGTGATGCAGCAACAGCTTACCACGAAAAAAGAAAACAAAGAGAATTAGAAAAAGAACAACGCAAAAACGCATAAAAAGATGGAAAATAGAGATTGGCCTTTATGGGAAGTATTCATTAGAAGTAAACAAGGGTTAGACCATAAACACGTTGGGAGCTTACATGCTGCTGATGCTACAATGGCACTAGAAAATGCACGCGATGTATATACACGTCGTTTAGAAGGTGTAAGTATTTGGGTGGTAGAATCTGCTAATATCCATGCTTCTAATCCTGATGAAGCAGAACAATTTTTTGACCCTGCAGAAGACAAAGTTTACCGTCATCCAACTTTTTATGATGTACCAGAAGAAATTAAAAACATGTAATTTATGACAAGTACAGTTTATCAAAACAATCAAAATTACATCGATTTTATCTTGCATTTAGCGGATACAAATCTAATTTTGGCGCAACGTTTATGCGAATGGTGTGGTCATGGTCCAATTTTAGAACAAGACATTGCAATGTCTAATATGGCGTTGGATCTATTAGGTCAAACTTCTAATTATTATGACTATGCTGCGGAAATGATCGGGAATGGAGCAACTGAAGATACGTTAGCAATGTTACGTGAAGAGCGTGAATATAAAAACTTATTGTTGGTTGAATTACCAAACGGACATTTCGGAGATACGGTTGCACGTCAATTCTTTTATGATTCTTACCATGCGTTATTGTTAGAACAATTCTTGAAAGTAAAAGATCTTAAATTACAAGCCATCGCTGAAAAATCATTGAAAGAAGTAAAATATCACTTAAAATGGTCTTCAGAATGGATGATTCGTTTAGGAGACGGAACACAAGAATCTCACGATAAAATTCAGGAAGCTGTAAACAATATTTTACCTTATGTAAAAGAAGCGTTTTTATTAGCGCCTTACCAAAAAGCTTTAGTTGAAGAAGGATTAATTTCAAGTCCAGAAGAATTTCAAACAACTTGGTTCGCAAATGTAAAAGCAATTTTAGACGAAGCTACAATCGAAGCTGATGTAGAAAATGCATTTGTACAAAAAGGAGGTAAAGAAGGTGTTCATACAGAGCATTTAGGATTTATCTTAACAGATTTACAATATTTACAAAGAACTTATCCTAATTCGCAATGGTAACCGAAAAAGAAATTTGGCAATACATGGAGGAAGTCGCTGATCCAGAAATTCCTGTGATTAGTGTAATCGATCTTGGTGTTGTGCGTAAAATTGAATTAATTGACGAACAAAGTGTCAATGTTACAATTACGCCAACATATTCAGGATGTCCTGCTATGAGTGCAATTTCAATTTCTGTTCGTTTAAAATTAATCGAAAAAGGATTCAAAAATATCAATGTCATTAATCAGTTGAGCCCTTCATGGTCAACTGATTGGATGACAGAAGAAGGAAAGCAAAAAATGAAGGCTTATGGAATTGCACCGCCAACCAAAAATCCTTCGTCTGATGCGCTTTTTTCGGATGAACAAAATGTAGAATGTCCACAATGTGGCTCTACAGATACCAGACTTATCAGTCAATTTGGTTCTACGGCCTGCAAAGCTATGTATCAATGCAATAGCTGCCACGAACCATTTGATTATTTCAAATGTCATCACTAAAAAATTATGGAAAATTCAACATCAATCCTATACACACAAGAGGGAGGAATTGCTACGATTACGTTGAATCGTCCTTCTGTTTTTAACAGTTTTAATCAGGAAATGATTAAATCTCTTCAACATCACTTGGATGTTGCAGCTCAAGATGTTTCTGTTCGTGCAGTGGTTTTAACTGGAACGGGGAAAGCATTCTGCGCTGGTCAAGATTTAGGCGAAGTTTTAGAAGAAAAAGAAATCGACTTCAATAAAATCGTTCAAGAAAATTACAATCCATTGGTTCTTAAAATTAGAAACATGGACAAACCAGTTGTTGCTGCTGTAAACGGTGTTGCTGCCGGTGCAGGAGCAAATTTAGCTTTGGCTTGTGACATTGTTGTCGCGAAAGAATCGACAAATTTTATTCAAGCTTTTTCTAAAATTGGTTTAATTCCAGATTGTGGAGGAACTTATTTCTTACCTCGTTTAATTGGACTTCAAAAAGCAACTGCTTTAATGATGCTGGCGGATAAAGTTTCGGCGGCTCAAGCTAAAGAAATCGGAATGATTTATGAGTTTTTTGCTGATGATATTTTCGATACTGAAGTTGCAAAGATTGCAGATAAATTAGCCAATCTTCCAACAAAAGGTTTGGCTTATACAAAGAAATTATTGAATCAAACATTTAATAATTCAATCGAAGAACAATTAATTCAAGAAGGATTATTTCAAGCTAAATCAGGGAATACATCGGATTATCAAGAAGGTGTAGACGCATTTATCGAGAAAAGAAATCCAGTTTTTAAAGGCGAGTAAGAAATGAAAAAAATAGGAATTATTGGTGGTGGAGCAATGGGTTCTGGAATTGCGCAAGTTTTTGCTCAATCTGGTCATTCTGTTGTTTTATATGACACAAATAAAGAAGCTTTAGATCGTTCTAAACAAAACTTAGCGAAGACTTTCGAGAAGTTAGTGGCGAAAGAAAAATATACTGCTGAAAAAGCACAAGAAATTCAAAACAAGATCGAATATGCAGATAGTTTAACAGCTTTTGCATCAATCGATTTAATGATTGAAGCAATTATTGAAAACTTAGATATCAAAAAATCAGTTTTCAAACAAGTGGAAGAAATCGTTTCTGACGAATGTATTTTAGCGTCAAACACTTCTTCTTTATCAATTGCATCAATTGCATCTGCGTGTTCAAAACCAGAACGTGTAATCGGAATTCACTTTTTCAATCCAGCACCATTAATGGCTTTGGTAGAAATTATTCCAGCTGTGCAAACACGCGAAGGATTAGCAGACGAAGTAAAAGCATTAATTCAATCTGTTGGTAAATTACCAGTCATCACAAAAGATACACCAGGATTTATTGTAAATCGTGTGGCTCGCCCATTCTACAGCGAATCGATTCGTTTATTAGAAGAAGGCGTAGCCGATGCAGAAACAATCGATTTTGCAATGACTTCTGTTGGAGGTTTCCGTATGGGACCTTTCGAATTAATGGATTTTATCGGTCATGATGTGAATTATCGTGTAACCGAATCTGTTTTCGAATCATTCTTTTATGATCCTCGTTTCAAACCATCTTTTTCTCAAAAACGTTTATTCGAAGCGGGATATTACGGACGTAAATCTGGTCGTGGATTCTACAATTATGCAGAAGGAGTGGAGAAAAAAGCACCATCTCAAGATCAAGCTTTATTAGAAAAAATCTACAAACGCGTTTTAGTGATGTTAATCAACGAAGCAGCTGATGCTTTATTTTTAAACATTGCAAACCGTGAAGATTTAGATACAGCGATGACAAAAGGTGTAAATTATCCAAAAGGATTATTGAAATGGGCGGATGAATATGGTTTGGAAAAAGTACAAGACGATTTAGATGAATTGTACAATTATTACCACGAAGACCGTTATCGTTTAAGTCCAATTATCAGAAATTACGTCAAAGAAAACAAAACATTCTACTAAAAAAATATCAAAACATGGAACCACAAAAGTTATTAAATGCAATGCTTGATCACGATAAATTTAGTGAATGGTTAGGTTTAGAAGTAATTGAAGTTAGAGAAGGATATGCAAAATTACAAGCAGCAATTCGTCCAGAAATGATGAACGGAGTAGGTTCTGTTCACGGAGGCGTTACTTTTGCGATGGCAGATTCTGCGTTTGCTTTTTCGTGCAATATGTACAATAATATTTCAGTTGCTTTAGATGTTCATATTTCATTTACGAAAGCTGGACACGAAGGTGATGTATTTACAATCGAATCGCAAGAAGTTTCTTCGACAAAAAGAACAGGTATTTACGATATCAAAGTTACGAATCAAAACAATGAGTTAATTGCTTTATTTAAAGGAACTTGTTTCAGAACAGGTAAACCTTTGATTGAAGAGTAAAATGTTATAAGTTCTACGTTATAAAGTTCTAAGTTTTTTGAACGTTAAGCGTAAAACGTATCACGTAAAACGTATAAAAATGAACCAAACATATATTATAGACGGAGTTAGAACTCCAATTGGTAAATTAAAAGGTGGATTATCAGCTGTTCGTCCAGACGATATGGGCGCAATGGTAATCGCCGAATTATTAAAAAGAAATCCATCAATCGATCCTGCTGCATTTTACGATGTAATTTTAGGAAATGCAAATCAAGCAGGAGAGGATAACCGTAATATTGCACGTATGTCGGCTTTGTTATCAGGATTACCTTATACAGTTCCGGGTGAAACGGTAAACCGTTTATGTGCTTCTGGATTATCGGCTGCAATTGCTGCGTCAAGAGCAATTCAAGTTGGTGATGCACAATTAATGATTTCTGGCGGAGCTGAATCGATGACTCGTGCACCTTTAGTAGTTTCTAAATCAGCCTCTCCATTTGGTGGTGATGCGCAAATTTATGATTCAACTTTTGGTTGGCGTTTTATCAACCCTAAAATGAAAGAAATGTGGGGTGTTGATGGAATGGGAAATACAGCAGAAAATTTGGCGGAGCGTGATAATATTTCGCGTGAAGATCAAGATTTATTTGCGGTTTGGTCTCAACAAAAAACGGCTGCTGCACAAGCTAATGGACGTTTAGCGAAAGAGATTGTTCCTGTTGTTATTCCACAACGTAAAGGTGATGCAATCATTTTTGATACAGATGAATTTCCTAAAAATAATACAACAATGGAAATTTTATCGAAGTTACGTCCAGCTTTCAAAGCAGATGGAACGGTAACTGCGGGTAATGCTTCTGGTTTGAACGATGGTGCGGCTGCTAATATTTTAGCTTCAGAACAAGCAATCAAAGATTTTGGTTTAACACCAATGGCGCGTATTGTTTCTTCTGGTGTTGCAGGTGTTGAGCCTCGTATCATGGGAATTGGACCAGTTAATGCAACGAAAATTGCGTTAGAAAAAGCTGGTTTAACAATGAATGATATTGATATTATCGAATTAAACGAAGCTTTCGCAGCACAGTCTTTAGCATGTACGCGTGCCTTAGGTTTAGCGGATAATGATGCTCGTATCAATCCAAACGGTGGAGCAATTGCTTTAGGACATCCACTTGGAATGTCTGGAGCGCGTATCTTAAATTCTGCGGCTTACGAGTTACAAGCAACAGGAAAACGTTATGCATTGGTTACAATGTGTATCGGTTTAGGACAAGGTTACGCTGTAATTATTGAAAGAGCATAAAATAGTTATTCGAAATTCGAAGTTAGTTTTTCGAGTAATACTAATTTCGAATTTCGTCAAACGAAAAACTATATTACAAAAATGATTTACGAATTCAAAGGATATAAACCCGTTGTTCATCCAACAGCTTTTATTCATCCACAGGCAGTGGTAACAGGAAATGTGATTATCGGGAAAGATGTATATATCGGTCCAGGTTGTGCATTACGTGGTGATTGGGGACAAATTATTATCGAAGATAATTGTAATGTACAAGAAAATTGTACGATTCATATGTTTCCGGGAACTACTGTTCGATTAAAAGAAAAAGCACATATTGGTCACGGAGCAATTATTCACGGCGCAACAATTGGTCGTAATTGTATGGTAGGGATGAATGCCGTTGTAATGGATAATGTTGTAGTGGAGGACGAATGTATCGTTGGTGCTTTAACATTTATAAAAGCTGATACGCATATTCCGACAAGAAGTGTTGTGGTTGGAAATCCTGCCAAAATCGTAAAACAAGTTTCGGATCAAATGATCGAATGGAAAGATCAAGGTACTCAACAATATATGCAATTACCAAGTGATTGTCATGAGAGTTTGAAACCTTGTGAACCATTAACAGAAGTTCCAGATTATTATTACGAGTCAATGGCAAGTAATTACAAGACTTGGAACGAAACAAAGTAAAACGGATTTCGAAATTCGAATTTCGTTGGACGTATAATAAAATACACAAACAACATAAAAATGGCTAAACAATTAGAAAATTATGCTTTAGGACAATGGACAAAAGGTTCGTCTGAAGGGCAAATGTTATATAACGCCATCAATGGCGAAGAAATAGGAACTGCATCATCAGCTGGATTAGATTTCGGTGCGATGATGGATTATGCACGTACAGTTGGTGGACCAGTTTTACGTAAAATGACGTTCCAAGAAAGAGGTTTAATGTTGAAAAAATTAGCCTTATACTTAATGGATCGTAAAGAAGAATTTTACACAGTTTCTTGGGCAACAGGAGCAACACGTGCAGATTCTTGGGTTGATATTGAAGGAGGAATTGGAAACTTATTTGCCAATGCATCTTTACGTCGTCAATTCGGAGATCAACCATTTTATGTGGAAGGAGAAACACATAAATTATCAAAAAATGGAACATTTTTAGGTACACATATTTTAACACCAAAACGAGGTGTTGCAATACATATCAATGCCTTCAATTTTCCAGTTTGGGGAATGTTAGAAAAAGTTGCCGTTAACTTATTGGCTGGAGTTCCAGCTATCGTAAAACCTGCGACAATCACATCTTTCTTAACGGAAACTGTTGTTCGTGCAATTATCGAATCTGGAATTTTACCTGACGGAGCTTTACAATTAATCACAGGTTCTGCAAACGGAATTTTAGATAGTGTAGAGTCAGAAGATGTTATAACTTTTACAGGTTCTGCTTGGACAGGACAAATGTTAAAAGCTCACCCAAGAATTACTTCAGAAGGTGTTCCATTCAACTTAGAAGCTGACTCTTTGAACGCTTGTGTTTTAGGAGAAGATGTACAAGTTGGATCAGCAGAATTTGATATTTTCATTAAAGAGGTTACGCGTGAAATGACAACAAAAGCAGGGCAAAAGTGTACTGCGGTTCGTCGTGCGTTAGTTCCAGCTCATTTGGTTGAGGATGTACAAATTGCTTTAGGACAACGTTTGGCAACGACTACAATTGGAGACCCAAATGTGGAAGGTGTTCGTATGGGAGCTTTGGCGGGAGCAGCGCAAGTAAAAGAAGTTCGTGAGAAAGTAGAAGAATTAGCTAAATCGCAAGAAATTATTTTTGGAAACTTAGATAATTTCGAAGTGAAAGGTGCTGATAAAAACAAAGGTTCTTTCATTTCTCCAATTTTATTTTTAAACAACGATCCATTCAATAAAACTGATGTTCACAATATTGAAGCTTTTGGACCAGTTTCTACGATTATTCCTTACAATGGAACTGCCGAAGCAATTGAATTAGTGCGTATGGGGAAAGGATCTTTAGTTTGTTCTATTGTTACTGCTGATAATGATATCGCGACTGAATTCGTATTAAATGCAGGTTCTTTACACGGGCGTATTGTTATTTTAGATGCAGAATGTATCAAAGAATCAACAGGTCACGGATCACCATTACCATTATTAGTTCACGGAGGTCCAGGTCGTGCAGGAGGAGGAGAAGAAATGGGAGGAAAACGTGGTGTATTACACTATATGCAACGTACAGCAGTCCAAGGTTCTCCAAATAAATTAACGGCTGTTACACAACAATATCAATACGGAGCAGATTACATCGAAGAAGATAAACATCCATTCGCGAAGCATTTCGAAGAAGTAAAAGTTGGTGATACATTAATTACAGCAAAACATACGATTCAACAATCAGATATCAATGCATTTGCAGCTTTATCTGGAGATAATTTTTACGCACACGTTGATGCAACTTCTTTGGAAGGAACTATTTTTGAGCGTAATGTTGCACATGGATACTATTTATTGTCAAAAGCGGCAGGTTTATTTGTTTTAGCGAAAAAAGGACCAGTTTTATTAAACTATGGTTTAGATGAATGTCGTTTTGTGAAGCCTGTTTATCCAGGTTCGACAATCGGAGTGCGTTTTACGTGTAAAGAAAAAATCGATCAAGAGAAAAAAGATGAAAACGATGTGGCAAAAGGAATTGTTCGTTGGTTGGTTGATATTTACGACGAAACAGGAGAAACAGTTGGTATTGCAACAATTTTAACAATGGTTAAAAAATTAAATCAAGATTAATTTATTTAGATAATGTGATAATTCGTTAATTAGCTAATAATTTTCAAATTATCACATTAACACATATTCAAATTACTATGGAAGCTTACGTAAAATCAGATATACAAAACGGAATTGGTACAATTGAATTCTTTCATCCACAAAGTAATTCAATGCCAGGTTCTCAATTAAGAAACTTAGCAACTGAAATCGAGAAATTAGGAAACGATGACGAAGTAAAAGTTATTGTTTTAAAAAGTGCTGGAGACAGAACATTTTGTGCTGGTGCATCTTTTGACGAATTAATTTCAATCAAAGATCGCGAAACTGGATTAGAATTTTTCTCAGGATTTGCACATGTAATCAATGCGATTCGCAAAGCACCTAAATTTGTTTTAGCTCGTATTCAAGGTAAAGCAGTAGGAGGTGGAGTTGGAATTGCATCGGCAGCTGACTATACTTTTGCAACGGAACATGCCGCAGTAAAATTATCTGAATTAGCAGTTGGTATAGGACCATTTGTAGTTGGACCAGCTGTGGAGCGTAAAGTTGGAAATTCTGCTTTTACACAAATGGCGATTAATGCAACTGAATTTCAGTCGGCTGATTGGGCGAAAGAAAAAGGTTTGTATGCAGAAGTTTATGCAAATGCAGTTGAAATGGATGAAGGAATCGATATTTTAGCTAAAAAATTAGCGAATTCAAATCCAGAAGCAATGAAACATTTAAAACGTGTTGCGTGGGAAGGAACAGAAAATTGGGACGAATTATTAATTGATCGTGCAAAAATTTCGGGTGAATTAGTTTTATCAGAATTTACAATTAACGCGATTAACAAATTCAAAGCAAAATAAAAGACAACTATAGTTTATATAAAAAATCCACTTCATTTGAAGTGGATTTTTTATCTTAAAATAATTTTGATTTTGCAATTGTTGTTTTTAAATCAACCATATGTCTCAGAGCGTTTACAAAACTTTCTCTCGCAGGCGTATTTGTAATCAACATTTTTAATTGCACATTTTTATCATCAACTTTTTTATTTGAAATTAAATAAAAAAAGTTATCCTCCGTAGTTACTTTCGTAACGTCTTTCCAATATATCTTACAATATTGTTTTTCATCATTGTACAATTTTACATAATCATCGGTAATTTCGAAATAATCTCCGTACAAATTATATGCTTGGCAATTGACATGATCTAATGTTGGTTTGTTTTCTTGTAACCAATTTAATGTTTCCGATTCCGTTTGCGCGTTTGTTACGACAAAGCTTCCTAATACCATTATTAAACTTACCAGTTTTCTCATCTTCTAAAAAATATATGAATTGTTTGTTTTTTTATTATCAAAACAATTTATATATAGTTGATTCTGAATTTTTTCTAAAAATATCTTTTGTTGTTGTGAGACAAAAATAGTATGAGAAAAAACACTATAAAATACCTCAATTGTTGTATTTTTATATAATCTGTAATACTCTAACTATGCCTAAAAAAAATCACTTTATGAAAGAATTGAGAGAAGAATTTTCAGATTTTTTTTCTCATGAAAATAATTTATCTAAAAAAACACATAAAAAATTAGATAAGCAATCTATTGATTTGAAATTAGGAACTTCTTATTCTTATATTTTAAATCATAAAACAGATAAAATAAAAGATGTAGAACCAATTATTTTAGAGATACATCCTTTTGAAAAACTTCCGAAAAAATATCAAGAAATTACAAATTTATATTGCAAAGAAGATATTGATTTTGTGAAATTTGCAGAAAAAAAAGGATTAGAATATCTGAAAAATATTGACAAAAAAGATATTTATGTTATAGAATATGCATTTCGTATTCGTAATTATCTAAATCAATTTGTTTATTTCGTTCACCAAACGATTCACAATTTTTCTGAGGATAATAGTAGAATAAATTTTACATATCATCGCAATATATATTTAGATATTTTAATTAAGCAAAATAAATACTTTGTAACAATTAGAAATTTAAAAAAGAATTTAATAGAATCTACTTTTATGTACGATTCCTTGAAAAATGAATTTCCGAATTTATCAAAACGAGAAAGGGAAATTGCTAATATGATTTTAGACGGCGTATCGGATAGACAAATATCTGAGCGCTTATTCATATCATATAATACTGTCCGTACTCATCGAAAAAATATATTACGAAAAACTGAGTGTAAAAGCGGTTTAGAGTTGTTGAGTAAATATAAACGTTTGAGAAATATATAAATAAAAATCCACTTCATTTGAAGTGGATTTTTATTTATAATTTAAAATACTCGTCTTTATAATATTTACTTTTCTTTGCATACAAAATATCTTTTTCTGGATTGAGAATAAGATTGAAACGTTTGATTAAATCGCCACCCATAATATTTTTGTGTTGAATTTTTATTGTGCTATCAAAAAATGACATAGGTACATTTTTGAATGTTTGATTTGCTAATTCGAAATCAGGTAAAATTGATTTTTTGGAAAGAATTACATTTCCAGCAGCATCACTTAGTTTAGATTCTCCAATAATTTCAAATTTTTCTAATAATTTATATTCTTTTGCAAAATCATCTGAAATCATCAAAGCACCAGAAAAACCTGTGTGAATCATAAATTCTGTTTCAACCGGTTTTTTGTCAATGAATGGAAAAGCTTTTATATACAGCGTTTCTTGAGAATATCTTGAATTTAATTTTGTATACTTTTTTAGTTTGGTAGGTGCTTTATCATAGACAAATAATTTATTCTCATCAAAATTGATTTCTAAATATTTTCCTTCGAAAAACTTCAAACCTATTTTTCCATCACTTTCATGTCCAGATTGTTTGTCGATAAAAATCGGAATTTTGCTAAACTCTTCATTACCAAATTTAATTACATTGTTCTTACTCATTTTCATATCCGAATATCCCGCCCAAGATGTCACATTGTTTAATGTATCAGAAATCGAAATAGATTTCATTTTTTTGTAAGAATCATCGATAATCGTAATATAATCAGAGCCTGTATGTAGCATCAGTTGTACCGTATCTTTTTGATTGATGATAACTGGCACTAAAATATTATTGTATTTTGTTAATCGAAATGGAATCTCTTTTACGATATTCTGCCCGAAAATAGTAATTGAAATAATAGTAAAAAGTAAAGTGAAAATTGTCTTTTTCATTTAGTTGTATTGTTTTATTAAAAGTAAACTAATTTGTAGAAATCATTAATATACTATAATTAAAAATATTCCTTTTAAATTTGCGGTATGGGAGTAGCTGAATTATTATTAAAACGCAAACAAGAATTGATCGAAAAGAACAAAACAGAAGGTTTAGCTTTTCGAGAAGAATATAAATTGAAAGAAGGTGTAACCGAAACCGAAAGTGGATTATTGTATGAAGTAATCACGATTGGAGAAGGAGTGAAGCCAACTTTATCTGATACGGTTTTGTGTCATTATCATGGAACAAATATCAACGGAGAAGTTTTTGATAGTTCGGTTCTACGCAAGAAACCTGCAGCTTTTCCTTTGGAAAATGTAATAAAAGGTTGGGCAGAAGGAGTACAATTAATGCCAGTTGGAAGTAAATTTAGATTTGTTGTAAAACCTGAAATTGGTTACAAAGACAGAGAGATTTCAAAAGAATTAGGACCTTATTCTACCATGATTTTCGAAGTAGAATTGATGGGGATTTTATAAAATATTTAAACAAAAAACCACTTCATTAGAAGTGGTTTTTTTATGCTTAATTTTTTCTCTAATTTTTCAATATTTCATCAAAAAATTCTTTCGAATCGTTATCAAATGTAGGTTTTTGTAATAATAATTGAGAAATTTTCACAATTTTATCAAAATCTTGTTGAGTAAAATATTCACCAAAATGTTCGTTGCAAAAATCACCTAAATTTCCTAAAACGATATTCACTTCCTCTTCGCTCAACTCACCTTTTTGTTTCCAACGTTCACGGAACAAACTTGCTGCTAAATATGAAGAAATATCGATCAAATCATCAATCGAAATATTAGATCCGTTTTGCAATTTTGCCATAATCAACGTATCCATATCGCGATAAATCACTTCTCGTATTGTCAAATCTTTATTTTCCATTTTTTGTATTCTTTCGCAAAATTAGAGATTAAAATTTGGTTCTACCTGAAATTTCATCAATTCTTTCGTTTTTGGATGTGTAAATTCCAAAGATTCTGCATGTAAATGTAAACGATTTGCTTTTTTGCCATATAAATCATCGCCAATAATTGGTGCATTTAGTCCCAAACGATGCGAAGCATGCATGCGCAATTGATGTGTACGACCAGTAATTGGATAAAAATAAACAAGCGTTTTATTGTCTTTTCTTGTAATGACTTCATATTTTGTTTGCGCTGTTTTTCCATGTTCATAACAAACCATTTGTCGTGGTCTGTCGTCTAAATCAACACGCAAAGGCAAATCAATAAAACCATTATCATGCTCGATATTTCCGTCTAAAAGGGCAATATAACGTTTATGAACTTTACGTTTAATGAATTGTTGTTGAAGAAGTTTATGACTCTCTTTATTTAAAGCTAAAACAAGAATTCCAGAAGTTGACATATCCAAACGATGAACAATAATTGGACCTGTAGCCAACGGAAATTGGTGTTTAATTCTAAGATAAACCGAATCTTTAATATCAATTCCAGGAACCGAAAGAAACTCTTCTGGTTTATTAATGACAACCAGATCATCATCTTGATATAAAATTTCTAACTCTTCAACAGTTGAATTTTGCTTCAATAATAAGTTTTCATTTAGTTCAATCCCTTGCAACATATGTCCTAAAATAGGCTCACATTTTCCTGTACAAGCTGGATAAAATTGTCCATGTTTTCTAACTTCAGACTTTGGCGAATCTCCCCACCAAAACTCAGCCATACAAATTGGTTCTAAATCATTTTGAAATGCATATTGCAATAATTTGGGTGCAGCACATTCTCCGGCAGCAGCTGGAGGTTGTTGAAATACTGTGTTCGAAAAAATCTCTAATAATCCTTTTTCTTGCTTAAACTTATTCAAGAACTGATATTGATTAAATAATTGATTTTGAAGAGAATTAGATTTTGTTTTTCGTTCTTCTTTTAAAGAACTGATTTCATTCTCAAAAACATTTATTTTGTTTAATAAAAGTTGTTTTTCAGCATCAAGTTTTTCACTCAAAACTCTGAATTCATATTTATCACGTAAACTTTGTTTTACTAAATCTTCTTCAAAAAATTGAATTTCTTCTTCAGATAAAGTTGATGAAATTGTTTCGCGTTGAGATTTTCGGTCTTTTTTATTTGATTTTAAAAGTTGTTTTCCTTCTTCAATTTTTAATTTAGAATTGATTTCAGATTGAAGAAAATCTTCTTTAAGTTGTAGATAGTTTTGATCATCCTCTATTGATTCTAAAATATGATTGATTTCATTTAAACGTTCTTCTTGTTCTAAGAAAAAACCATTTTTATTCAACATATCAAAAACAGGTGGAACAAAAATTTTGTGTTGATTTGAATTGGCTAATTTTCCTGAAACAGCTGCTAAATATCCGACTTCATTTTTTTTATTTCGAACAATTAAAACTCCAAACATTTTACCAATTGGAGTAGAAGATAGATCATTTTCTAAACCAAAATTATGTTCAAAATCGGTTTGATTTTCCAAGTATTCTTGTACCTCTTTGCATGCTTGTTTTGCAATTTCAGTTGGTTCATAATAAAATGGATAATCAAACTTTTTAGGAAGTTCGTATGCTGTAATTGGTTGTTTAAAATATTGAAAATAATTGGACATTTGTTTCTATAAAATCGATGCAAAGATACAGTTTAAGGTATAATTTTATAAAAGAATAGTTTTAAAATACCAAAAAAGAGCTTGATTAATCAAGCTCTTTTTTTAGTCGTCTATCGTATCTTTTTTGATGACTTTCGTATTATTCGGGACTTTTCCGTATAAAAAGTCGAGGTATATTTTACTGTACGAATTAAATAATTGGAGTAATTTGAAATAATTTACATCATTCAATTCTATTTTAGATTCGGTATTCGTTAATGCATTATCAATGAAATCTCTGATTTTGAATTTCGGAATTTTTAAATCGGTAGTGAAATAATCATCACCAAAATAATTTTTGATTTTTGTAATTTTATCATACTTATCTTCATAATCTAGTAATGCTTTTCGTTGTTTTGCTTTACCAGAAAAAACATCATAAATACGTCCAATATCCAATCTCGTCAACGTAATATCTCCACTCAGAAATCCAGCTTTCAACGAAGATGTATCTTTTATAGGTTTGATATCAGGATTAACGCCAAGACTTTTATAAAGTTTTGTTACAACATCAGCTTTTTTCCCATTTTTTACATCTTTTTCAAGAATTCCTGTCAACTTTTGACCAATATATGCGGTATTCAATTGAATTGTCTGAACAGCTAAATGCACTACAATTGTTTGTTTATTGAACAAATTTGGTCTAAGGATAATTAGTCGATTTTCGTACCAATCAGATTGTATTTTTAGCGTGTCATTTACTTTTGCTTGAATAAGAAAAGTTCCTGTAAAATTAGAAATTGTTGTATGATTTGTTCTCAGATTTGTAACGTAAACTCCTTCTGCTGTATCGTCAGAATCATCAATAATAATGTTTCCCTGAACCCATTTTTCTTGTGCAAAAATAAAATTCGACAACAGCAATATTAGAATGGTAAATAGTGATTTCAATTGTTCGTGATTATACGTTTAATTATTTGTACGAAGATAAGTCTTAATAAATTAGCATCAATTTTGTTAACGTTTATTGGCTAAATTTTAAAAATCTATTAAGAATTATTGATTTTTGTTTTGATTTAATTCATTCAAATAATCTTTTGCATAAGACTCTAAATCAATCATTATCGTACCAAATTGTCTACTCAAAACTTTTTCTTGAAGCGGATAACGTGCATTAACATAATATAAAAATTCTTCTATTTTATATTCAGGAATTTGTAATTGATTAGTATAAAAATCTGTTGGATAATAATGTTTAACTTCTTGAACGAGAGAAAGTTTTGTTTCGTAGTTACGTACACGACGTTGCTCACGGTAAAAACCATTCATATGACCAATTAATCGAACAGGATTTAAAACATCCAATGGTTTGAATTTGGCAATATCTCTTTTAGGTTCTAAATCTCGTAAACGTTGATCAAGTCCCATTTTATCGTATAAATCTGTTTTACTATCCGTATGATATTTGGGTTGTAAAGGACCTTTGCCAATTGTTGCACCGCTCAATTCAATTGTTTCAATATCCAAATGCGCTTGTAAAAAACCTTTGTTGTAAATGTTTTGATTGATTACAATTTTTCTAGGAATCAAAAAATCTGCTTCAAACAAAATCGTGTCGCCAACATTTGCTTGAATAGAATAATAACCCGAAGGGCTTGTATATGTCTTACTTTCTGACGTCAGATTTTCTATACGAGCACCAGAAACCGAGGAAATATAATCGTTTCCTTCGTCTACAACCACAGAACCAGTGATCAACTTATTTTGCGCAAAGCTGATGAATGGAAAGATAAATAGCGTGTATGTTAACCAATATCGCATGTTAGATTTAACCTTTTATTTTTTGTTTCATTTTCGACCAACGATAATTTCGGATGAATTTCTCTTGATCTCGATTTACCATTTTTTTTGTACCATTGGTTTTAGCTTCAAAAAAACCTTTCAAATAATACAAAATATACGTTGGTTTCTTTTTACGTAAAGCCAATTTTGTGCCAGCAATTAATGTAATCCAAAATCCGTAACCCAATGCATAATAAGCTGCACCTTGTTTGTAAAGCGCCGATTTATTGTAACTAGCACCAGTTGGTTTTAGATGTTTGATGTGTAAAGATTCGTCTGTAACAACTTTCCAACCATAATATTTACACAACAATTCGTCTACTGTATCCCAACCCATATGTGCGCGTAATCCACCAATTTTTTCGTAACAATTTTTTCGATAAGCCTTAAATGCGCCACGAATATGGTCTTTATCTGTCAGATTTTCAAGAATCCATTTTCCGTCTTTGTCAATATACGCAAAACCACCAACCATTGCAATATCTTCATCTTGATTAAAATGAGTTAAAATAGTCTCAAAATAATTAAACGGAATATCTAAATCTGCATCCAATTTAACAATAATATCATAATTAGGATCAATGATTTCGTAACCTTTCAAGAAAGCTTGTATCACTTTGCTTCCTGGTTGATGTTCACCTTTTGATAATATATTTCTTAATTTGATGAACGGATATTTTGTTGTAAATTCTTCTACAATTTGTTGCGTTTTATCGGTTGAATGATCATTTACAACAATCACTTCATAGGGCAAAACAGTTTGATTAACGAGAGAATTTAGCGTAATCGCAATAAAATCTTCTTCGTTATGTGCAGGTATAACAATAGAGTATTTAGTAAGTAAAGTCTTTTTTTCGTTCTGCGTAGACAGCATAATATCTTGGTGTAATTCTTCTTAATAAGGGTCTTATTCCCAGTTTGTTTGATGGATGCGTCCATTTGTGACGATGTATCACATTCCATCCAGCTTTTTCCATTAACATGTCAAATTGCCAATCTTCAAATTCGTGATAATGTACATCTCGCGCATCATTTTGATTACGATAAGCAGGTGAAAACCACAAACGCATCGGAATTGAAGCTAATAATTTATCTCCAGGCAAATTTCTTAACACTTCCATTGGATTGACTAAATGTTCTAAAATTTCTAAAGCCGTCACAAAGTTAGCATCATAATTTTGCAAATCCTTATAATAATAGTCCAAATCGTCGCCATTTGTATTTTTTACATCAAAACCATTTTCCAACATCACATCTGTAAAAGGATTTTTGATTCCCAAATCAAGGATTTTATCAGTGGGTTGAGCAAATTGCTTTAGCAAAGCTAAGGTTTCATTGTATCTTTTTTGTGGATATACTTTGTACATTGTGTTAGTTGTTTTCGGATGATAAATTTAATCATCTATTTTTAATATTGTTCGTTTCTATTTTAATTTTTTTATTGCAAATTTGCCAGATGAAAACGATCGGATATTATCGATTACGAAACAAAAATAAAGTAGAAGGTTTTGCGAAGGAGATTGATGGAGTAACCTATTTTAAAGGTTATAACGAATTCTCTTGGCACGAGAATGCTTTGCAATTTGATATCATAGATATTGGAATAAATATATTGGATAAACGAAATCGACGATTATTTACCAATGATATTGTGTTATATAAAGTTTCTAAAAAGCCATTTTTACGTACAGGTTTTGTCGTTTACGAACCAAAACTGAAAGAATTTGGAATCGTAGATCAACAAAGTTTTCATTTTACACCTTTCTATGTCGAAGGTTTGTGTTTGTTCGATCATGATAAACTCGAAGTGATTTCTCATTTATTTACGAAGAAAGAAAAGACTAAATAACTTATTCGGATAGATTTTTGATAATAGATTTTGAAAATCTATTACAATGAAAAAAATAATCGCTCCTTTATTATTTGGTTCAGCAGTTTTGCTTTCTCTTCAAATGATGAGTTGCACGAAGAATACTGAACCTAAAACTGAGTCTCAAGAAACTAATTCAAATTCTGAAATTGAATCAAACAAAAAAATTGTTCTTGATTTTTACCAACAAATGTTTGGTGATAAGGATTTAACTGCGGTTGATAAATATATTGCTCCAGAATATATACAACACAATCCTAATGTAGCAGATGGATCTGAGGCATTCAAAAAAGCTGCGGAAGGCTGGTTCAAAGGAGCTCCAAAAACCAAAATTGATGTACAACATATTGCGGCAGAAGGAGACTTGGTTTTCTTGCATATCAAAAATACAAATCCAGATGGTTCGCTAAAATCAACAATAGATATTTTTAGACTGAAAGACGGAAAAATTGTAGAACATTGGGACGTGCATCAAGATGTACCAAAAGAATCTGCAAATCCGCATCCAATGTTTTAAAATCAAAACTATACTTAGGCATTATTATTGTTTAAATCATTAAACCACTTAAAATATACTATTATGGGAAATTTAATTAACACAATTGCGGTAATATTAATTATTTTATGGGCAATTGGATATTTCGGTTTTGGAGAAGCAGTGGGTAGTTTTATCCACATTCTTTTGGTTTTGGCAGTTATTGCGATTTTATATCGATTGATTACTGGACGAAAATCATAAAATATCTCCCGTAAGGGAGATATTTTAGTTTATATTATATTGTCAATTGTTTGAAAATTATAATTTTATGATAAATGTTCTCTAATTTTTTAGATTAAAAAGCTTCCCTTAGTTTTGCAAAAAAAATTAGTTTGTCTTTTCGATTTCGAGTCCATTTATCCAATAAATCCATTTATGTTATAGCGCTTATTTTAAGTGTTATTGCTGTGTTTGCTCTTGTTATATTGAGTTTTTTGATTAATAAAGAAAGTCAAAAAAATAATGATGAGTTTGTCAAAAAAAGTTTTTTGAGAAAATATGAAGCAGTTGAATTTGAGTTTAAAAACATCGAAGAATACCAAGAAGTTTTAAAAAAAGTTGTTAAGAAGACAAATGAAAAAAATGTAGCAGATCATTTTTTGGTTTTGAATGAATTAAATTCAAATCGAAAGTTAATTCGCCATGATTGGTTTTCTATTCATCCTCCAGAAGCAAATCATTTTCCTGATAAATCAATCCTTTCAAAAGCTATTAATCAACCAAATATTAAAGAGTTTCAATCGATATATATTACAAAAAATCAACAGATTGATAATTTTCTATTGAATTATAAAGATACATTGTATTGGGTAAATTACGATTCTATCAAGTTGTCTGATGGACAAAATATGTATTACGGTTCGACGATTAATCTGTTTGATTTGTATAATTTTTTTACGACAGTTGATGCAACTTCGTCTAATTATATGTACGTTTTCAATAAAGATGGAATTTGCATTACGCATCCGAATGAACAATTTATTGGGAAAAATGTTTTCGATTTTACAGATATTCAGCCAAACGATACAATAACGAGTACAATTAATTCTAATTTTTCACAAGATTTATATACGTTGAATGATGCTTCGTCCGAGTTTATAAAAGATACGGATATTAAGCGTTTTATAAAACCTTTACACACCAAAAATTTTGATGGATATATTGTCGTGAATCATTTGAGTTATATCATTGATGAAAATGTAGAACGAACTAAATTTTATATAGGTTTTATTTTCTTAGGGACTGTTTTTTTAATTATAATTATCTTTTTGTTATTCAATAAAATAACATCTAAAACATACAAGGAAAAAGCGTTTGTAATTGAAGAAAAAAATAGGTTGTTAATTGAAAACGAAAAGATTAAAAACGCGAATACTCTAACGCAATTACAACAATTAAAGAATCAAATTAATCCACATTTTTTATTCAATTCCTTGAATTCTCTTTATATGTTAATTGGTTTGAACAAAGAGAATGCACAGAAATTCACGATGAATCTTTCTAAAATTTACCGATATCTTATTGTTCCGCCAAAGGAAAATGTTGTGCTTGTAAAAAAAGAATTAGATTTTATTGCACAATACATGGATTTGCATAAAAGTAGATTTTCGGAAGAATTGATTTTTGATTTACAAATCGAAGATTCTAAAAGCTTAGAAAAAAATATTCCCTATTTAGCATTACAGATTGTTATAGAAAACGCAATAAAACATAATATTGCTACAATTGATCAACCTTTGACTATAAATATTGTTGTGAAATCTGATTTGATTATCGTCAAAAATACTTTTCAGAAAAAAAATAAAGCAACAGAAAATGAGAAATTTGGTTTAAACTATTTACAAAAAATCTATCATTTTTATCAAGTTGATAATTTCTCAACAAAAGTAGAAAATGAAGATTTTATTTGTTTTTTACCTTATATCGAACCAAAATATCCATTCACTCCAAAAAACTAGCCACTCACTCCAAAAAACTATTATTATAAGAAAACTGCGCTTAAGTTTATGCCATAATTAATGATAATTTAATGTTCGAATGAGTCATAATAAGGAAAGAAAGAATTATAAATTAGCACTATATCTTGGTTTGGCAATGTCTTCGGCTGTTGTTTACGGACAAAAAAAAGAGGATAAAAAAGCTGAAAAAGATAAAACAGAGAAAAAGGATTCTACTGTAACGAAAGTTAAAAAAATAGATGAATTAATCAAGAAAGGAAGCTACAAGAAAGGATTGTTTAATACCATTCAAGTAAAAACTGATATCTATTTCGAGATTCCAGATAGTTTATTTGGACGTCAATTTTTGGTGGTGAATAAATTGTCTCAAGTTCCGATGGAAGTAAATGAAGCGGGCTTGAATAAAGGAATGAATTACGAAAACAAAGTAATTTCTTTTTATCACGATAAAGTAGCTAAAAAAGTGTGGGTAAAAACAATTGTTCCACAAGTTTCTTCGCCTAAAAATGACGCAATCACAGCTTCTGTAAAAGATAATTTCTCAGAATCGATTATTGAGGTTTTTGATATAGAAGCTCAAAACAACGATTCGACAGCTGTTGCGATTAAAGTGAACAAAATTTTTGATGGAAATCAAAAAAGTTTTAATGATGTATTAACGAACATAGGTTTAGGAGGTTCGGTAAAGGCAAATCTATCGTATGTGGAAAATGTGAAAACGTTTCCAGAAAACATTGTGGTTAAGTCTCAATTAACGACAAGCGTGAATGAAGGAGGGGTAGATTTGGCCGTTACCTTAGGTGTTACAAGTAATATTGTTTTACTTTCGACAACTCCTATGCAACCTAGGTTAGCAGATAATCGTGTGGGATATTTCACAGAAAAACATTGGTTTTTTAATGATGCTCAACACAAAATGGAAGATCAACGCTTTATTACAAAATGGCGTTTGGAACCAAAAGATGAGGATAAAGAAAAATATCTAAAAGGTGAATTAGTAGAACCTAAGAAACCAATTATTTATTACATCGATCCTTCGACACCAAAACAATGGCGTCAAAAAATTATTGCAGGTGTACACGATTGGCAAGTTGCTTTTGAGCAAGCTGGTTTCAAAAATGCAATTATCGCAAAAGAACCAACTGCTGATGACAAAGATTTTGATATTGACGATGTACGTTATTCGGTAATTACGTATGCAGCTTCTCCAAAATCGAATGCAATGGGACCTTCTGTTGTTGATCCGCGTAGTGGAGAAATTTTAGAGGCTGATATTATTTGGTGGCACAATGTAATGACTTCTTTGCATGATTGGATGCGTATTCAAACTGGTCCAATTGATCCAAAAGCAAGAGGAAATAAATTTAGTGACGAACATATGGGAGAAGCAATTCGATTTGTATCTTCTCACGAAGTTGGTCATACATTTGGTCTGAAACATAATATGGGTGCATCTTTTTCTTATCCAGTAGAATCTTTACGTTCGAGAGAATTTACGGATAAAATGGGTGGAACTGCACCATCTATTATGGATTATGCGCGTTACAATTATGTGGCACAGCCAGAAGATGGTGTTACAGCGATTACACCAAAAATCGGTTTGTATGATAAATATGCAATCGAATGGGGATATCGTTGGTTTCCAAATCAAGAAACGGAGAAAGCTTCACTTCGTAAAATGATTGAAAAACACGAAGATGATCCAATGTATTTCTATGGTGAACAACAAAGCTATTTAAGTACAATTGATCCGCGTTCTCAATCAGAAGATTTAGGTGATGATGCTGTTTTGGCTAGTGAATATGGTATGAAAAATCTTAAACGTGTTTCAGAAAATATTTTGAAATGGACGTACGAAGATGGGAAAAGCTATATCAATACAGGAAAATTATATTACCAAACTATCGGACAATGGGATTTATATTCAAATCATGTTTTAGCAAATGTTGGTGGAATTTATTTGAATAATACATATTTCGGAATTGATAAAAAGGCATACGAACCAGTTCCTGCGGATATGCAACGCAAAGCGGTTAATTATTTAAACGAAAATGTTATTCAATTACCAAAATGGTTATTCTTCAATGATATTTTAGATAAAACGTATGCAATCAAAAATTCGCCAATGGGACCATACGAGCAAACACCGTACACATTAGCGAGAGAAATGCAATATGGATTGATTTATAATTTATTTACCGACGATCGTTTATTGCGCTTGTTAGAAAATGAATTGAAACACCAAGAATTAAATTCAAACGAAAAAATATATACAGTTGAAAATTTATTTGATCAAGTAAGAAGTGCAGCTTTTGATAAAAAGTCAAACTTAACAATTCTTGAAAAAATGACTCAAAAAAATTATGTTGATGCATTAATTGTTTCAACAAACAAATTATTTGAGAAAACAACTGTTGCGGGACTTACAATTGACCAAAACCTACAAGTACCAACTATCTGTAATTATTTAGACGAAGAAAAAATGGCGCGTAATATCAACTATTCTTCTATGAAAAGAGTGTCGGAAGTGACAACCTATAAAAGAGCAGAATTACAACGCGTGTTGACTTTGTTAAACAAGAAAAAGAATAATGGAGATGCGTCTACAAAAGCGCATTATGCTGATTTAATCATCCGTATTAAAGAAGCTTTAAAGTAAGATATAGAAATGAAAAAGACACTCATTCTTTTGCCACTTTTTGCGGCAAGTATTGCGTTTTCTCAAGAAAAGAGAGTGATTACAGGTTCGGTTCAAGACGAAAAATCGTTGGTTGGAATTGCTGGTGCGTCTGTTAAAATTGAAGCTCAATCAATTTCGACAAAAACAGATCAAAAAGGAATTATAGAAAGTGTAACGGTTGGTACTGTTACAGATGAAGATGGTTTCTTTTCATTAGAAGTTCCTGCAGGTACAAAATCTGTATTGATTAGTTATTTAGGCTATGATTCTAAATTAGTTGAACTTTCTACAGATTTAGCAACATATCATGTAAGCTTAAAATCAACTTCAGGTGAAGTTCTTCCAGAAAATAATGATCTAAAAGAAGTTGTTGTTACAGGTTATCAAAAAATTGAAAAACGTAAACTAACATCGGCAGTATCAACTGTAAAAATGGATGACATTCAACAAGCTGGTGTTGCTAGTGTTGACCAATTGTTAAGCGGACAAATTGCTGGTGTAGCTGTTTCTACAGAAACTGGTTCGCCTGGTTCGCCAAGTAAAATTAGGATTCGCGGTACTGCTTCTCTTTCAGGTCCACAAGATCCGTTATGGGTGATTGATGGTTTACCATTAGAAGGAAATGATGTACCAAACTTTAGTGATAAAGATAACATCGATCAATTGCAAAACTTTTCTATCGCTGGTTTAAATCCAAACGATATCGAAGATATTACAATCCTTAAAGATGCTGCTGCAACGGCTATTTATGGAGCAAGAGCTGCAAATGGTGTAATTTCGATTACAACAAAACGTGGTAAAAAAGGCGCTATGACGGTTAATTTTTCTGCGAATACATTTGTGACAGCTCGTCCAGATTTTGGTCGTTTAAATTTATTAAATGCTTCACAGAAAGTTGATCTTGAATTAATGCTTGCTAGTCGCGATGATTTAACGTATCGTACTGATAAAGGTGAAGTGATGCGAATTTTGCAAAAGAATGGTCAATTAAATGCTTTACGAAATGGAGGATTTAATTCTTTAGATCTTATCACGCAAAATCAAATTAATTCTTTACGAAATAACACTACCGATTGGGGAAAATTATTGTATCGTAATGCAATTAACACGCAATATGGTTTGAGTATTTCAGGAGGAAATGATCGTTCTGATTATTACTTCTCATTAGGATATTATGATGAGCAAGGAACAACGATCGGAACTGGTTTTGAACGTTATAATCTTACTTTAAAAAACAATTATAAACTTAACGATAAATTAGATGTAGGGATTTCTATTTTTGCAACTTCAAGTGATAAAAAATCTTTTGTAACAGATGCAGATGCGTCTATCAATCCGATTAATTATTCACGAAATGCGAATCCATATTTATCTCCATTCAATGCAGATGGTTCTTATCGTTATGACAACGATATTGATGGATTTGAAGATCGTTCTGTTCCATTCAATTTTATCGAAGAAAGAGAAAACACAAATTATACATTAAAAAACCGTTCGTTAAAAGGTATTATTGATCTTAATTATCAATTAGCAAAAGGTTTAAAATTAACATCTCAATTCGGAATTCAGTACGATAGTAACAAAACAGAAAAATACGCTGAGCAAGAAACTTATTTTACGCGTAAAATGAAAGAAGGAACGCGTTATTATAAATCTGGACAATATTTGTATTTCTTACCTGACGGAGGAGTTAAACAAAATTGGGATAACGAATTTTTTCAATATAACTGGAAGTTACAAGGAACATATAGTACTACGATTAACAATCGTCACGAAATTGATTTGATGGCTGGGACAGAAATTCGTCATACACAAAACGAAACGACTTTAACACGTGCTTTTGGTTACAATAAAACGACGAAAACAGGAACGCCAATCGTTTTCCCAAATTCAAGTTTTGCAGCAGAAAAACGTTACGAAACGTATAGAGAAATGCCAACGGAAGAAAATGCTTATGTATCTACATTTGCAACCGCTTCGTATACATTAGACAGAAAATATACAGTTTTTGGTAGTGTTCGTTATGATGGTACAAATTTATTCGGTGTTAATAAAAAATATAAATACTTACCAATTTGGGCAGTTTCTGCTTCTTGGTTAGTTTCAAAAGAATCGTTTATGGAGAACATCGATTTTATTTCGAATCTTCGTTTACGCGCTTCTTATGGTTTACAAGGAAATATTGATCGTAATACTTCACCTTTCTTTATTGGTGAATATAATGATGCAACAATTTTACCAGGTAATAAAGAAGATATTATCAATGCGATTAATTTACCAAATGATTTGTTGCGTTGGGAAAAAACAACGAATACAAATGTTGGGTTAGATTTAGGTCTTTTCAAAAATCGTATCAACCTTGCTGTTGATGTTTACAATCGTAAAGGAACAGATATGATTAGTATGCGCGAAACACCATTAGAAACAGGTTTTGAATATACAATGGTGAATTGGGGAGAATTAACAAACAAAGGTTTCGAGATTGCTTTAACAACTCGCAACATTGATAAGAAAAACTTTAAATGGTCGACAACAATTAATTTTGCGCACAACAAAAGTAAAGTTCTTAAAGAGCAACAACGTGAAAATAGTTTAATTCCATCTCGTGAAGGTTTACCTGTAAATGCAATTTTTGCTTTAAAAACAGCTGGATTTGACGAATACGGAAATCCAATGTTTTGGAAAGGAGATGAAAAAGTTTCTGCAAAAGAATTCTTTGCTTTATATGACTTATACGAAGATTTTTTACCAGGAGAAATTGTGGATTCTAAATTAACAAGCGAAGAAAAACGTAAATTATTTACTTATATCGGAGATCGCGATCCTAAATTTACAGGAGGTATTATCAATAATTTCAAAATTCACAATTTTGATTTAACGATTTCTGCAGCATTCAATTTAAAACAAACGGTGATGAAAACACCTTCTTATCGTGGAATGGAATTGGATCCAGGTCGTAATTATACGCAAGATATTTTCGAGGCAGGTTCTACACTTCCAGGAATTACAAGTCCAATTAAAGGAGATAACGATAGTTGGATGGCGAACAAATGGTTTGCAGGAAACAATGCAAACGCGTACAATTTATTAGACATTTGGGCGAAAGAAATTAGTTATATGCGAATCAGTAGTATTCGTCTTGGTTATACTTTACCAAACAAATATGCTGAGGTTGTTGGTTTCAAAAGTGCTCGTTTTAGTTTAGAAGGACGTAATTTATTTGTATTTAGTAATGGATACAAAGGTTATTTTGATCCAGAAACTTATGGAAATATTTATGCACAACCAATTGCTAAATCTGTAACAGTAGGACTTAATGTTTCTTTCTAAATTTTAAATCAAATGAAAAAAATATTTTTATTATTAAGCATAGTTGCAGTTAGCTTTACAGCAGTTAGTTGTGACAATTATTTGGATATTGAACCAGATGGAAAAGTGATTCCAAAATCGGTAGAAGATTATCGAATGGTATTAACAAATGCTTATTCAAAATATCCAACACACAAGTCGTTGACAGCTTTACGCACGGATGAGGTTACATTGAATGAATATTCAAATGACTTTATTTCGTACCGTGAAATTGCACAATGGAAGGATACAAATCCAGATCAAATCTCAATTCAATTTCCTTGGGTTAGTTTTTATACAGTGATTTTTTATGCCAATCAAATCATCAACGAAGGACCAAAAACAATGGAAAACTCAGCTGAAAAAGATCAATTATTAGCAGAAGCTTATGCGTTACGTGCGTATGCGTATTTTGATTTGGTGAATTTATATGGAAAACCATATAATTCGGCAACAGCAAGTACAGACAAAGGTGTTCCTTTAAATTTAAAAGTAGATTTAGAAGCAACGCTTAAACCTTCATCTGTTCAAGAAGTTTATAATCATATTGAGTCTGATTTAGCGCAAGCAACAAAGTTGATGAAAATGGATCAGCAATTAGCTGGATTAAATTATAGATTCTCAAATGCAGCTTTAAATGCTTTAGAAGCAAGAATCGCTTTGTATAAAAATGAATGGCAAAAAGCAATTGATTTTTCTGATTCAACACTAAAAATCAAAGGTGATTTAGTAAATTTGAACACAACAAAACAAGTTCCAAATCATTACACATCTGCCGAATCTATTTTAGCTTTAGACAATACATTGAATCCCGCTGTACAATATATGGCTTATGTCTCGCCAGAATTATTAAGCAGTTATGATACTCAAAATGATTTACGTTTTCCTCTTTATTTTGAGAAAAGTGGATCAAAATATAAAGTGATCAAAGGTGGAAATTCAGAGTTCAAAACGTCTTTCCGTGTAGCTGAATTATATTTTATCAAAGCGGAGTCATATTTGAAATTAAACAAGCTAGATCAAGCAAAAGCAACTTTATTTTCGGTTTTACAAAATCGTTATACAACAGCTGGTTTTGCAAAATTACAAACTGAAATTTCTGCGATGAATTCTACTGAATTGATGAAGTTTATTTTAGATGAACGTTTCAGAGAATTTGCGTTGGAAGGACAGCGTTGGTATGATTTACGTCGAGCAAATCAAAAACAAATTATACATCAAATTTCGGGTAAAGAGTATATTTTACAAGAAAATGATGTTCGTTATACAATAGAAATTCCACAAGCAGCTAAGCTCAATAATCCTCATTTATAACATTTTTAGACCGTCTTTATTCATCATTTAGACGGTTTTTTTATACTTTTGCATTCATGAAAATTGCAATTGTAGAGGACGAACTATTGGCGGTTACTTATCTAAAAAATCTGTTAGAGGAGCAATCTATTGTTGCTATTTCTTCGATTACAATTTTGCGTTCAACAAAGCAAGCAACAGAGTTTTTTAGAGAAAATTCGGTTGATTTAATCTTCATGGATATTCATTTGGGTGATGGGAAAAGTTTCGAGATTTTTCAGGAAGTTGAGATTCTAACGCCAATTATTTTTATCACAGCTTATGATGAATATGCGATGAAAGTTTTCAAGCATTTTACAATTGATTATATTCTGAAACCCTTTGAAGTAGAGGAGTTGCATATTGCATTGCAAAAATTTAAAACAATTCGTACAAGTTTTGATATTTCGCCAACATTACAATCTATTGCTGTTTTAGAAAATTCTCCGTCCGAGATTATGCATCGTTTTTTGGTAACTAACGGAAATAAATTACGTTCGGTAGAAGAACACGAGATTGCTTATTTTTTTGCTTCGGGAAAACATCTTTTTATAAAAACGAAAGATGATCAAACCTATATTTATGATGACACAATAAAGGATATTATAAATAAATTGGATGAGACTATTTTCTTCAAAATCAATCGAAAGTTTATTGTTCACATTGATGCAATTATTGAAATAATAAAACATTCAAGTCAAAAAATTGAAATTCATCTTCAACCAAAATCAGAAGCTGAACAAGCTATTTTTATTAGTAAAACACAGATTAATAGTTGGATGGATTGGATGAATAGATAAAAAAAATCTCGCATTTTTGAGATTTTTGTTTTCACTCAATTCGTTCTAATAAATACCAATTATCTTTGAATTTTTGAGAGATTTTATATTCATTTTGAAAATTCATAACTATTTTTATTCTCTAGACTTTTAGTGTAAAATAGTTTATTATAGTTACTTAATCTATATGTTTTAGTTTCAAGTTTTTTATTAAAATAGAAGCCAAGAATTTGATTGTTCTTATAAATTTCTAAACAAAAAAATCCCTCAATTTCTTGAAGGATTTAAATATTATTTGATCGAAAAATTAATTACAACCATTCGTCATCATCTTCTGAATCTTCTAATTCAGCATCGATGAATTGAATATAAAATGCAACAATTTCTCCTTTTTCATTGTAACCAAAGTAAGCAGGGTAGATTCCTTCTCCAAAACCAGCTTGAAAAATTGGCGATTTGAATTCTGTATTTGGAATTGTCCAATTGATCCAATCTCCTTCTTCTGACTGATATTTTGGGTTATTTTTAGCGTTCTCTACGAATAATGCATTGAAATAATCATCGTATAAATTTACATCACCTTTGCTTTCGAATTCATCAATAAATTTTACAAAAGAATCTTTTGCTTCTGCATCAACAATTGTAGCTAAACCACTTTCGATAGAAAAACCAAAATATTCTCCTTCTTGTAATTCGTCAATCAACTCAATCCCTTTCATTGCTTCTTCGTAACGAACAGGTTTTTCGTTTGTAAAAGCAACTTTGATACAACCAATCAAATTCTCAACGTCACCATCGTCTTCAAATTTTACGATGCTTGCAGTTACAGGAAAATTACCTTTTGGCGTTTCAAGGAAATAAGGATCTTTATCCATTGATAAATATTCTCCCAAAGGATCATTTACAAAGATTTTACCTGATGGTAAAGAAACTTCTCCCATTTCGATTTGGTCGATTTCTACACCTCCAATTTCTTTATCTGTAAAATATTTTTCTAAATCATTAGGAGCTAAAGTGAATTCTCTTTTAGATTCCCAAGTTTTTAACCATTCTGCTGTTGGTTGCATAAATTATTGTTTTTAAGTGGTACAAAATTACATTAAATAATGAGAGTAACTCAACTTTTATATGTTAGTGAAAAATTAAATTATCTTAATTTTTTTCTCAATTCGTTCTTATCAATATCATATTCTAAATGCATGATCGAAATTAAATCATCTTCAGAAAGTAAATTGTTTTTGTAATATTGAATTAAAAATGATTCGATTTTAGAAAATTCATTTAACGATTTTTGTAAAAAATAAGCTTCAACAAATTGATTATCTTTTGTTTTTAATGTAATCAAATTACTAATTCCGTGCGAACCTTCTGGATTTTCGAACTCACCAAATTCCTTTACAGCTTTTCCTTTGTAATCTTCATTATCAATGACAATAGAAAACAAATCGTTGATTGAAAAAGTTTGATCCTTTACAGAAATTGTATCTTTTGTAAATGTCAATTTTCCATCAAAATTACCTTTCAATTCTGCCGAAGGTCGCTTAAAATAACCATTCCAATAAGCAACAGCTGTTGCTAAAAGCCCAATAAAAATGTAATAATACGTTTGATTTTTGAACACTTTCAGTTCCAAAAACACAAAACTAATTACAGTAACGGCGAGAAATGATAAGATGACTTTTGCAATCTGTTTATTATTTTTTTTAGGTTTTTCTGGTACAAAAATTTCAAAACTATAACTATCCATGTGCTATTTCTTTACGAACTCTACTTAAACTTTCGGGTGTGATGCCTAAATATGAAGCGATCATCCATTGCGGTATGCGAGAGAGTTGGTTGGGATAAAGACGCATAAATTCTAAATAACGAGTCTTTGCAGATGCACCAAGTAACAAATTAATACGATCTTGTAAACTACGCACATGATTTTGAATTAATTTATTTTGAGCAGCTAAATAATTTGGATTTAATCGAGTGATTAAATCATTCAATTTTTCATTCAATAAAATAACGGTAGAATCTTCTATTGCTTGAATATAAAATTTTGATTGTTGCTTACAAAAAGCACTATTTCTATCACTTACAATCCAATTTTCTGTACCAAATTGCAAGACATGTTCTTTTCCATTTTCATCTATTGTATAAGAACGAATAACGCCAGATTCAACAAAAAAATAATCTTCGGAATATTCGCCAGGTTCTAAAATAAATTCATTCTTTTTGATGTGTTTTACCACCAAAAATTTTTCAATTTCTGCCCATTGTTCTTCTGTCAGATCAATAATATTTGATAAATGTTTTTTATAATTTTCCATATGTATAGGAGTATGCAACAAATTTAAGAGAAATTAATCAATAAAATTGTATCAATATTTGTTACAATTAAAAAATTTGTACTAAATTTGTCCCATCGATATAGAGAAATGAATAATTTAAGATTTGCAACGGCGATTCATATTTTAGTTTTGACTGAAAAATTCAAGGGACAATTAATAACTTCTGATTTTATTGCGGGAAGTATTAATGTGAATCCTGTTGTGGTTCGTCGTGAGATTAAATTCTTGAAAGAAGCAGGTTTCATCGATTCGAAAAAAGGGAAAGAAGGAGGAATTTACTTAGTTAAAGATTCTGCTGATATTTTGTTAGGCGATGTCTATAAAATTGTCAATCAAGAAAATGTTTTTGGAAGAATGAATCATACCAATCCAGAATGTCCAGTTGGTAAACAAATGAATAACAATCTTGAAAAATTATTTTATGATGCTGAATCAGAGTTGATTAAGTCGTTAAATCATAAAACTTTAAAACAATTTTCTGATGAATTTCAGTAAAAATTTTTATCTTTAAATGTAACAAAATTAATTACAATATAAAATCAAAAATTAAATAAAATGAGAGTAGCAGTAATTGGAGCAACAGGTTTTGTAGGCTCACATATCGTAGAAGAATTGGTAAATAGAAATCAATCTATCAAAGCATTTGCACGAAATACAGACAACGTTTTGGATAGTAAAAACGTAGCTAAAGTGGCATTAGATGTAAACGATGTGCAAGCTTTGGCGACAGATTTGAAAGGTGCTGATGTGGTTGTAAGTGCTTTTAATGCAGGTTGGACAAATCCAAATATTTATGAAGATTATTTGAAAGGCGCAAAAGCAATTGAAGAAGCAACTAAATTGGCTGGTGTAAAACGTTTGATTGTTGTTGGTGGAGCGGGAAGTCTGTATGTGAATGATAAAAAAGAACTGCAAATTGTAGACGCGCCAGATTTTCCTGAGCAAATAAAACAAGGCGCTTTGGCTGCGAGAGATTATTATAATATCTTGAAACAAGATAATGAGTTGGATTGGACAATGTTTTCTCCAGCGCCAGAAATGCATCAAGGAACTTCTGGAGAGCGAAAAGGTACGTATCGTTTAGGGAATGATGTACCTGTTTTCAATGCAGAAGGTCGTAGTATTTTGTCTGTGGAAGATGTTGCAGTGGTGATTGCAGATGAAATTGAAAATGCCAATCATATAAAAAGCAGATTTACAGCAGCTTATTAGTGTTTTTAAATAAATTTATAATAAAATTATTTTTATGGGACAATTTTTTGTTTTTGGTACGGTTTGTGAAAAACAGATAGCAAATACAAGAATAATGAAATTGTCAATCGCAATAGGATGTTTAATTCTAAGTTTAGGATTTGTTCTAATATGCTCTTTTCTAAATCTTGGTGTATTTTTTAATCAACTGCTTGGAGTAGTTTTTCTGTTCTGTAGTTTGTTTATGGGATATTTAGGTTTTGTCAATTTATTTGAACACCTAAATCATTCAAGATTAGTAAATAAAGGAGTAAAAGTAAAAGCACATATTATTGAAATAAAAAGAGGTTTATTAGGAGAAAATCATTTGCCAGACTATATAGTTGAAGTTTTTTATAAACATCCAAATACTGAAAAAATTTATTATACAGAATTTGAATATTTTGGAGATGTTAACGCAAGTGAGAATCTAAAGAAAGGAAAAGAGGTTGATATTTTAATCGATCCTCAAAATCCAGAAAATATTTATTATAAAAATGTAATTTAAAAAGGCTGTCCTAACAAATAAGACAGCCTTTATTATTTTTATTCGGATAAAAACTATTGTTTGATATACGTTTTATTTCCATTGTCATTGATGTAGTATTTTCCACCTTTTGGTCCTACATAAACTTTGTGCCCATTGTAAGTACCTGCAGTGGTAGTTTTAGCTACAGTCGTTTTCTCCACTTTTTTTTCTGAAACTACTTTTTTATCAGTTGTACCTTTAGGGGTAACTTCAGTTTTCTTAGTTGTGGTTACTTTTACATCCTTTTTAGCATCTGTTCCTTTTTTATCTGCTGATGCTTTAGTTGTTGTTTTTACTGTTTCTGTCTTAGTTGCTTTTGTTGGAGTTTTTGTTTGAGCAAATGCTACAGATGATCCAGTAAAAGCAAATAAGCTAAGCGCGATAGCTGTTTTTTTAATTAAATTCATAGTGATTTTGTTTTGAATTGTTATTTATATTCAGTTAAAATTTCTATTCAATATTAAACAAATTATCATCCAAAACAATAAGAATAAACTTAAGATTAGCTTAAGAAAAATTATTTTAAATGATCCAATAACATTTCTGCTGTCGCTGGGTTTGTAGCTAATGGAATATTGTGTACATCGCACAGTCTCAATAACATATTTACATCTGGTTCGTGCGGATGTTTTCCCATCGGATCTCTAAAAAAGAAAACCATATCTGTTTTTCCTTCTACAACTCGAGCAGCAATTTGCGCGTCACCACCAAGAGGACCAGATAGATAGCGCGTAACTTTTAGTCCAGTTTGCTCCGCATACTTTCCTGTCGTTCCTGTTGCGATAAATGTGATATTATTATTGTTTAAAGCTTCTTTATGTTTCATTAAAAAATTGACCATTTCAGCTTTTTTTCCATCATGAGCGATCAATGCTATTTCCATATATTTTTTCTATTTAATCTAAAATATTACTTTTGTACAAAGTTAGCAGAACAATCTTAAATAACGAGTTGTTTTCAGAATTATAAATAGTATACGACTATGAAATTTAATTTATTAACGGTAAAAGAAATTGTAAAATTAACGGCTGATGCTGTTCAAATTTCGTTTGATGTTCCTGAGGAATTACACGAAGAATACAATTTTTTACCTGGACAATATATCACTCTTAATATTAATGGAGAACGAAGAGATTATTCTTTGTGCGAATCTCCTAAAGATAAAAAATGGAGCATTGGTGTTAAATCTCAACCAAATGGAAAGATTTCTTCTTATTTAGCAAATGAGTTAAAAGTTGGTGATCAATTGGAAGTTTCTACGCCAAGTGGACGTTTTACAATTCCTACAAAACCAAATGAAAAACGTACGTTATTAGCTTTTACAGCGGGTAGTGGAATCACGCCAATTATGAGTATGTTAGAGTTTACGTTGCAGACTGAAGAGTGGGTAAATTTTCATATTTTTTATGTGAATAGAGACGAAAACTCAATCATGTTCAAAGAGCGTTTGACAGAATTGAAACAAAAATATCCAAACAATGTTTTTATTCATCATTTCTATACACGTCAAGATCAGGAGAATTTCATTTACAATGGACGAATTGATGAGAAGAAATTTGATTTAATCTTGAATCAAATTATTGATATCAACGAAGTAGATGAAGCAATGGTTTGTGGACCAGAACAAATGATTTTGACTTTAGCGAAGAAAATCAACGAAGCTGGAATTATCGAGAAACATATTCATTTTGAAATGTTTAATCCTTCAGTGAAAACAGAAGATATTTTTACAAAACATGACGAAGGACCTCAAACGGTTCAAGTTACTGTAACGCTTGATGGAGAAACTTCTGAAGTGACTTGGGATAGAGGAAAAAATTTGATTGATACGATGTTAGATGCTGGTATTGACGCACCATATTCATGCAAAGGAGGTGTTTGTTCGTCTTGTATGTGTAAGATAACGAAAGGTGAAGTGCATATTGGAGACAACTATGTATTAACAGATTCTGATTACGAAGAAGGAATGACTTTAGCGTGTATTTCTCGTCCAAAAACAGCTACTTTAGCAATTGATTTTGATGAAGTTTAAGAACAATATATTCTAAATAAAAAAGACGGAAATTATAAGTTTCCGTCTTTTTTTATTTTATGATAATCTAATTTTCTTCATCAAACATTTCCTTGAATGAGACAAATTCTCTTCCCGGAAGAATTAAATTTAGAGCAACTCCAATTATAGAAGCCAAAGCCATTCCTTCTAAAGAAAATAAATCTCCGATGTGAATTGCCGCACCACCAATTCCTATAATTAGGATAACAGATGAAATGATTAGGTTTCGTTTTATCTTAAAATCAACTTTATTTTCGATTAGCATTCTCAAACCGCTCGAAGCAATAATTCCAAATAATAAAATTGAAACGCCACCCATAACTGGTGTTGGAATTGTACTTAATAAAGCTGAAACTTTACCACAAAATCCAAATAAAATAGCAAAACAAGCTGCTCCAATAAATACATAAATACTAAAAGCTCTTGTAATAGCTAAAACACCAATATTCTCGCCATACGTCGTGTTTGGAGGCCCACCTAAACAAGCTGCAATCATTGTTGCAATTCCATCTCCTAACATAGATCGGTCTAAACCTGGATCTTCAATTAAATCTCTATTCACGACTTTACTCAAAACTAATTGATGTCCGATATGTTCAGCGATTGGTACAATTGCAACCGGAATCATTAAGAAAATAACATACCAAGATAATGTAGGCGTATAATCTACAAAAGGAACCGTAAAATCTGGAATCATAAACCATTTTGCTTCTATAACAGGATTTAAATCAATAACACCCATTGTAATTGCAAAAATATATCCTCCAATAATTCCGACCAAAACTGGAATTACACTCAAAAAACCTTTACTGAAAATTGCTGTAATTATCGTGATAATTAACGTAACAAAACCAATTGTAACATAGGTTAAATCATATTCACCAGAAGGATTATTCGTCACCATTTTGATTGCTGTAGAAGCTAATCCCAGACCAATTACCATAATTACTGGACCAACAACAATAGGAGGTAAAAGTTTCATTAACCATTTTGTTCCAGCCGTTGCGATAAATAGTGCGACCAATGAATAGGTAACTCCTACCAAAAAACTACCAACCAAGAAACTTCCTGTCGCAATTCCACTTTCTGGGTTTGCTTCTAAAGCTTTCATTGCGATAATTGGATTGATAAAAGCAAATGAAGAACCAAGGTAAGAAGGGACTTTTCCTCGCGTAATTAAGATGAAAACTAAAGTTCCGATTCCGCTCGAAATTAATGCAATTGCTGGTGACATTCCTGTCAAAGCAGGAACTAAAACTGTTGCACCAAACATTGCAAAAAGATGTTGTATACTTAATAATATACCTTGTCCTAACTTCGGTTTTTCGTCGATAGCTAAGACAATATTTTGGTCATTTTGTTGACTCATTTGTAAAGAAATTGAAATTGTTTTGTTTGAATGCAAAAGTAGCTCAAAACGATTAATAAGTACAGAAATCATATAACTATTTAGCGAAATCTTGTAAACGATTTTGTGCCAATTCTAGCGAAATTTGTAAAATAAAAATCAATGAATTATGAAAACAAAAGAATTAAAATTCAAAACAAATATAAATTGTAGTGGTTGCGTGAGCAAAGTGAAGCCTTTTTTGGATAAGTTAGATGGTTTAGAAGCTTGGGAAGTTGATACTGATAATCCTGATAAAGTTTTGTCTGTAAAAATTAATCAAGCAACAGACGAAGAAATTATTGATACAATTGAGGAAGTTGGTTTTTCAGCTGAATTAATTGAAGAATAGATATTTTTTTAGGTAGAATGACTTATTTTTTGTGATAATTTAAGTCAATATAATCTCAAGTTAATCTTGTATTGACTTGAGATTTTTTATTTTATTTTTTCGAAATTGTAGAAAGAAAAGTACGCCCATTGCAAGTTGAAGGATGAATAATAAAATAATCCACGTATTCATTTTTGCTGCAAAATCTGATAATTGGTTGTACATTATATCATATTTATCTATTGAAGTTTCAGCTATATTTTTCACAAACTGTATATCATTCGATTTTTCAATCAGCATAATTTGTTCACCTTTATAACCTTCATTTTTATTCGGAACAAGCTCAATTTGATTAGCGCTTACAAAAAACAGAAAAACACTAATGATTGTAGATAAAAATAATAGAAAATAATTGATGTATTTCATGGGTTATAAAATCTTTCGTAAAGATACATTAACTTTTCTTAGCTTGCTTTATATGCGCCAAATGATGATTGCAATGCCAAGCATATATCGCAAGATTTGTTTTTAAATCAATCCTAATTGCCCAGCCTTCTGGACGATATTGTTGTTCTAATTCAGCTTCTGAAAGAGAGGTAATTTCATTCTGAATTTTTTGTGGAAATTCACGAATTATTGAAATCCATTGTTCAATAGATTCTTTATTAAATGATGCTGGAATTTCAAATTTTCCAATCGGATATTTTAAATTTTCAAGTGTTTTCATATTGTTCTTAAATTTAATAAATTATACAACTTTACTGATAAAAATTATTCTATTTTCTTAGAACGAGTCACTAACTTTGCAACTTCAAAAAATAATTGTGCAAACCAAACGCATCATAAAATTTGTCACCATACTGATTATTTTTGTAATTCAGTTTTTGTTTCTATTTGCGATAATGAACGAGCGGATAGAACATTATGTTGTGCCATATATTATTGTTGCGATTTGTGCTTTGTTGTTAATTGTTTACCGCAAATTCCCGTTACATCATCACGAATATTCATTTGATCGAAAAACATTAGTTTTATGGATTCCTATAGCGGCAATTATAACGTATTTAATCAATAATCAACTTGGTTTAGGAGGCGTTTTTTCAGCTGGAATTATCGGAACTTTAGGTTCTTTTTTAACGAAGTTTAATCCTCGTTCAGAATATCTAAAACAAATTGCTGGACCTATTTATTGTGGCGCTTTCATTGGAATGACTTCGCTTGATTTTCAGTATGTTTATTGGATGATTATTACGGCAGGAGTTTTTACAGCCTTGTTGTTTTTTGCTACAAAATCGTTATTTGTTGGTGTGGGAGGAAAGCTGGGAACGTTAGCATTTATAGGTGTTTTGTTAAGTATGTTGTTGTTTAAATTAATTGCGGGCTAATGATTATTGAATTTTTAATATTAATGATGTGTTCAATAATAGCTTCATTAACAACGTACGAATTAAATATTCGTTTCAAACAAGGTCCAGTTCGTGCTTCTGCGATGATTGCGATGATTGTAGGCGGATTTTTCTATTTCTTTCCGACAATTTTACCTGAGTTTTATACCAAAAATATTCCGTTGTATGTAATAGGTGGAACTTTCATTGGGATGGTATCATCAACCATAAATATCAGTTATTTTTCGTTGGTTTTTTCTCCAATTTTATTTGCAGTTTTATTGCATTATACGAGCAAAATTTTCAATGGTTATGGAGGTGCGTTAGGTACAACTGCTTGCATCTCATTGATGTGTACAATGGCATTCCCAATTATTACAAAAAATAAAAAGGTGACCTATGGTTATCGCTTAATTCGAATTATTTTCAAGAAAAGAAAACGGAATAGAATTATTAAACGAAAAGTTTAATCAAAGCAATTGAAAACTATCTCTCCCAATGTTTTACTTTTCCAATAATTGATTTGTTTAATTTCTGATTCTCCTAATAATTCTAAATCAGAAACGTCAACTTTTTTGTTTAATTCTTTTGGATTCAGAAGGATTAAACTTGAGTTTACTTCGGCTTTTAATTGTGAAATTAATTCAACAGGAAAGTCAATAAATTTCAAATCGAAACATCTATTTTTTTCGACACAAGCAAAGATTAAATAAGTAGAATTTACAATCAAATAAAATTCTTGTTTTGTCTTTTGATGATTGATTTTAATTTGATAAAAGTTAGAAGAATCATTCGCTTTCAGAACAATTTCTGTCTTGATAAATGGATAATTAATTCCTTTCAGAATTTTCTCTAAATCTTCTATTGTATAATTAGGAGTGGCGTCAAAACCTGTAATTCCTTTTTGTAATTTCATAAATTTTGGTTGTCAATATATTTTAAAAGTAATATTTATTCGTTCAATTTGTATGATTCTCAACTTTAGGAAATTGTTAAGTTTTTAAATCATATTTTATGAATCTGATATGATTTATTGTGTCATATTTAACAAATTCATTTCATTTGATTCTTTACTTTTGAAACTAACAAAACCATAAATTATTATAACATGAAAAAACTTATACTTTCGGTATGTTTTACGACTATTTCTTGTATTGCTTCGTTTGCACAAGCTAAAAAGGAGAACATAAAAGTAATCTATAACACAGATTTTATTTTAGATTTCGATAAAATCAAAAGTAGTATTCCTGCTGCGTATCAAGCGAGTTTCAAAAGTGAAATAGATCGCGGAATTTCGGTGAAATTTGTATTGGAGAGTAATGGAAAAATGTCTTCTTTCAAACCTGAAATTAAAATTGATAATAATCAATCTAATGACAATTCTATTGCGCAGATGATTATTGCTGCAGAAGCAAATCCACAATATAAAGATTATGAAAAAAATGAATTTTATAATGTGAAAGATTTTGGTGTGAAAACCTTTTTGATTAAAGATAAAATTTTTGATTATCAATGGAAAATCACCAAAGAAAAAACAGAAATAGCAGGTTATAACGCGACAAAAGCAGTTGGAATAGACGAGGATGGAAAAGAGGTGATTGCGTGGTATACAACGAGTTTACCTTATAGAGATGGTCCTTATCGTTATGCTAATTTACCAGGCTTGATTGTGAAAGCAGAAATGTCAACAGATGAATTCAAGGCTGTTTTTACGATGAAAGAAATCGAAATTTTAGATAAAGATGTTGTGATTACTTTGCCAACAAAGGGAAAAGTTGTGACAGACAAAGAATTTATGGCGGAAATGAAAGCAATGAATGAACGTCATAATCAAGTAAATCAGGGAGTTGATAAATAACGAAAGAAGAGTTGCAAAAATGTGACTCTTTTTTTGAATAAATATTATTGATTTATTCAATCAATTAAACGAATAATCATTTTGATTTTTGATAATTCTAATCTGTTACTTTTGGAAAAATTAGATTTATGACAAAAAAAGGAAATCACTACAAATTAACATTAGAACAGACCGAATTATTAGACAAAGATGCGCCATTACAAGCTCCAATTGTTTTAGATTTTATGAATCATGATGAGATTTTTAAGATTATTGAAATGATAAAATCTAAAAACCCGTTCGAAAATGAAAATCAATCAGTGGAATTTGCAATAGGTTTGAAGTTATTTTTGGAAGTGGTAATGAAGAATAAAAATAATCCAATTTTTGAGGATTTACTTCCTGCAATTAAAGCTTTTATGCCTAAATTGAAAGAAAATTTAAAATAAAAAAAGATGATTTGGCAAAATGAACTAACAGCATTATTTGGTGTAAAATATCCGATTATTCAAGCACCAATGTTTGGAGTAACGACACCAGAAATGGTTGCTGCAGCAAGTAATTGTAACTGTTTAGGTTCTTTGCCAATTGCCGATTTGGATGCAGAAAATTCGTTGAAGCGAATCTATCAAACCAAAAAATTAACGAATAAACCTTTTGCTGTCAATATTTTTGCAAACGATATTCCTGAAATCGCACCAGAATTAAAACAAAGGTATAATGCAACAAAAGATAAGTTAATTGAGCTTTCGCATCAACAAAAATTTGATGTTGTTTTTCCTGAGATTGAAGCTGTAAAACCAAATGGTTATAAGGAACAAATAGATGTGATTTTACAAGAAAAATGTAATATCTTGAGTTTCACTTTTGGTAATTTGGATGATGATTCAATTAATCGTCTTAAAGAACATAACGTAACATTAATAGGGACTTGTACGACGCTGGATGAAGCGATACAATTGGAAAAGTCGAATATTGATGTGATTTGTGTGCAAGGAATTGAAGCAGGTGGACATCGTGGAACTTTCAATCCAGATATTTTGCCTCAAATTGGTGGCTTTTCATTGTTTTCGCAAGTAAAAGATGTTGTGAAAAAGCCGTTGATTTTTGCTGGTGGAATTTATGATGCGAAAACACTTTTGGCGGCCAAACAGTTGGGTGCAGATGCTTTTCAGATTGGTAGTTTGTTTTTGTGTTCCAATGAAAGTGCGTTAAAATCGTTCGAAAAAGAACGATTAAAAAATGTAAAAGAAAATGAAATTATCTTGACAAAAAGTTTTTCTGGAAGATATGCACGAGGAATAGATAATGAATTTATTCGTTTGTTTGAAAATTCTGAGTTTGTTTTACCTTATCCTTATCAAAATAAATTAACAAATCCGTTAAGAAATGCTTCTAAACTGAACGAAAATACAGCGTTTACGAATTTATGGTTAGGACAATCTTTTAAAAATTTTGAAGAAGATTCTACATCAAATCTTCTTCAAAAATTAATTGATTCAGTGGAAAATTATCAATAATTATCGCATCGATTTTTCAATTCTTCTATCTGGAATCAGCCATAATAAAGCGATTAAAGCATAAATAATAATACCAATTTCGGGTTTTATAAATGAAATTCCGATTCCGACTAAATAACCAATACTAGAGGTTTTTTCTTTTAAACTTCTACTCACAGACTTTCCAATAACAGATTCCTTTCCTTCTTGTTTTATAGCAATTTTTTCAATAATCATAAATGCTACACTGCTCATAAATAGGACAAATCCATAAAAAGCAACAGGAAAAGTTGAGTCATAATTTTCGCCCATCCAACCCGTGGAAACTGGTAGCAAAGACAACCAAAAAAGTAGATGTAAATTACTCCATAAAATCCCACCATTTACTTTCTCAATCGCCTGAAAAAGATGATGATGATTGTTCCAATAAATTCCAACATAAATAAAACTGAACAAATAATTCAGAAATTTTGGGATATAAGGTTTCAAACTCATGATATCATCTCCAAGAGGAACTTTCAAATCTAAAACCATAATGGTAATAATAATCGCGAGAACGCCGTCGCTAAAAGCTTCTAATCTATTTGTAGTCATAGGCTTTATTAGTTTTTTATTATTCAGAATGATGCTAATTTATCAAAATTATTGTAACAATTAGGGATTTGTTTTAAAATTTCTATTATATTTATTTTCATAATTTTAAACCAAGTTTCTCGTAAATAGAGATAGTTTTATGAATACTTTTATTGCAATCCTGAGAGGTATAAATGTAAGTGGTAAAAAAATCATCAAAATGGATGTTTTGACCAAACTTTTAGAGGAACTTAGACTGGAAAATGTGACGACTTACGTACAAAGTGGAAATGCTGTTTTTTCGACAAATTTGACTGATATTAAAGAAATTGGAGATTTAATTCACGATAAAATTGTTGAAAGTTTATCTTTTGAAGTTCCGGTTTTGATTCTTACCATCGAAAAATTAAAAAACATTATTGAAAATAATCCATTCTTAAAGGATTTGAGCATTGATAAAGAGTTTTTACATTATACGTTTTTAGCCAATAAACCTTCGGAAATTAATACTGAAAAAGTTGAAAGTTCAAAAACTGAAGATGAACAATATTTTGTTGCTGATGATGTTGTTTATTTATATTGTCCTTCTGGTTATGGAAAAACAAAATTAACCAATAATTTTTTCGAAAAACTACTAAATGTAAGTGCTACAACACGTAATCAAAATACAACAACTTCTTTATTGCAATTGGCTTTGATGAGAGAAAATTAAAAGAGAATTTAAAAATTATGCATCCAATTATACGAAATATTTTAGCATTTATTGCGGGATTAATTCTCGCGAATATAGTGAATATGTGTTTGATTATTTTAGGAAATAATTTAATTCCAGCGCCAGAAGGAGCAGATATTTCTTCAACGGAAGGTTTGCAAGAAACAATGCATTTGCTACAACCACAAAATTATCTTTTTCCATTTTTAGCACACGCTTTAGGATCGTTTACAGGAGGATTTATCATTGCAAAATTTGCCGCTACAAACAAAATGACGTTGGCAATGGCTTTCGGAATTTTATATTTATGCTTTGGATTGTACATGATCGCCGTAGTTCCTGCACCAACGTGGTTTTCTGTGTTAGATGGATTTTTGGCATATTTACCAATGACTTACATCGGCGCTAAATTAGCTCTATTGAAAAGAAAGTAGAAAATATTTTAACATAAAAAAGCCGTTATTAATCAATTAATAACGGCTTTTTTATGTTTTTGAATAAAATTATTCAGCGATTAATTTATCTAATAAATCATTAATTTCTTTATCATTCCAATCTCTTGTTTTTGTTTCTTTCAACACAACTTCACCTTTCTTATTTAAAATATATGTCGTTGGAAAAACCTTTGGCAACATATTATTAGAAATTGGACTATTTGGCTCATAAACTGGCATTGTATAATTATTTTTTTGCAAAAATGGATTGAAAACTGTTGGTTTATCCTGAATTGCAATCAATACAAATTTTACTTTTTGTCCTTTTGCTTCATACAATTTCTGAATTGTTGGCATTTCTGCTACACAAGGAGGACACCAGCTTCCCCAAAAATTTAGAAAAACAACTTCACCACTTTTCTTGAAATCAATCAAGTTTGTATTCGCAGCGCCGTTATGGCCAATTAAATCAATATCATAATCACTTTCTGTTAATTCTATATCAGAACCAGCAACGTGGCTATTATCTTCCATTTTACCTTTAAAAAATGTCCCAATTGGCGTAAACATAATAGCGACTAAAGCGACAACTACAACGATGGCAAAAATAATTTGCTTATTTCCTTTCATTTTTCTTTTTCAATAAAATCTTACACAAAGATGCGAACAAATAACAAGTTGAACAAATTGAAAAAAATGATTAATTACCGATGTTTTCGTCAATCAAATCTAAAATTTCATTTACAATATCTTCACCTTTATTATTGTTGTAATATTTTTGTAAATCTTCGTGAAAATCATCTGCCGAATACGTGTCAGGATTACTTTTGAAACGCGCCAACATTTCCATTCCAGCTTGTGGACGAGGACCAAAACGGAAAGCTTCTTCATTTTCTTCATTCACTCCAATAATAATCGGAATAGAAGCTGCTCCATTTGTTTTGTATTTTTCCATCAACTCCAAGTTTTCATCACGTAAAACATAATGCGTCGAAACTTGAAGTGCATTTGTCAATTTCTCCACAACAGGCAAAATTTGAGATGCATCACCACACCAACCTTCTGTAATTATTAATAATTTTAAATTATTTGAAGTTGATTTAACGCGTGTTTCTTGCGCAGGATTTAAACTGAATGTTTTAAAAATTCTGTTCATGCGTTGCAATCCCAAAGCATAATATTGTACATATTCTTTCGGATCATCGTTTTCGATTTCGTTTTCCAAATCATCTTCAACGCGTGTGATATAATCTTCGTATGATAAACCTTTGTTGATGTATTCTGTTAAATTCATTTGATTCTAATTTGTTACAAATATAATGCAATTCTACGAGCTTATTTTGTAACAATGATGACATTGTTTGTCGTTAAAAATTGGTAAATTGCGACTTTCGAAAGTAGAAAAATGTATCAAAATCCATTAAAAAAAACAATAGAATATTTAAAAGGTGCTGGACCTGAGCGTGCTAAAACATTGCAAAGTGAATTCAGAATTTTTAGATACGAAGATTTGATACAACATTTTCCTTTTCGTTATGTTGATAAATCAAAATTCTATAAAATTTCTGAAATTTCTTCAACAGCTGCCGAAATTCAATTGAAAGGTAAAATTGTTAGTTTAGAAGAAATTAATCAAGGAAAAGTAAAACGTTTGGTTGGGAAATTTCAAGATGGGACAGGAACTTTAGAATTGGTTTGGTTCAAAGTTTCTTCTTGGCAAAAGGAGAAATTGAGAAATGATCTTTTCAAAGAAGTTGTTATTTACGGAAAACCAAATGTTTTCAATAATAATTTCAGTATCACACATCCTGAAATTGAATTAGTTGAAGATGCAAAAAATATTCCGCTTGGATTATTTCCTGTTTATCCGAGTACCGAAAAGTTGACGAAAAAAGGAATTACGAATCGTGTTCTTCAAAAAATGATGATGAATCTTTTTGCTGAAAATATTGATATTCCTGAGAATTTACCATTAAATGTTCTCGATCATTATAAATTAGTTGGAAGAAATGAAGCCTTAAAAGCAATTCATTTTCCAAAAGATGTAACAGAATTAAATGCGGCAATTCGACGTCTAAAATTTGAAGAATTTTTCTTTCTAAATCTTGCTAATCTCTCTCAAAAAGCAGTCAATAAACAAAAGAATAGAAGTAATCCTTTTCCAGAAATTGGTCATTATTTCAATACATTTTATAATGAATATTTACCTTTTGAATTGACAAATGCGCAAAAAAGAGTGATAAAAGAAATTCGTTTTGATCTTCGTCAACCTGCACAAATGAATCGTTTGTTGCAAGGTGATGTTGGCTCTGGAAAAACGATGGTTGCGTTGTTAACGATGTTGATTGCAGTTGACAATGGTTTTCAGGCAGCTTTAATTGCGCCAACCGAAATTCTTGCACAACAACATTATGAGAGCATTACAGAATTGCTGAATGGTTTGGATGTTTCGGTAGAATTATTAACGGGTTCGGTGACAAAGAAAAAGCGTCAACCTATTTTAGAAAATCTTGAAAACGGAAATCTTAAAATCATTATTGGGACGCATGCTTTGTTAGAAGACAATGTGATTTTTCAGAATTTGGGATTAGCTATTATTGATGAACAACATCGCTTTGGAGTCGCTCAACGTGCTAAATTTTGGAGAAAAGCTAAACTTCCGCCGCATATTTTAGTAATGACAGCTACACCAATTCCTCGTACACTTTCGATGACAATGTATGGTGATTTGGATGTTTCAGTGATCGATGAATTACCAAAAGGACGAAAACCTATTAAAACGCTTCATAAAACGGATGCACATCGTTTGAGTGTTTTCAAATTTATGAAAGATGAAATTGCGAAAGGTCGTCAAATTTATGTGGTTTATCCATTAATTGAAGAATCAGCAAAATTAGAATTGAAAGATTTGATGGATGGCTACGAAAGTATTTCTCGTGCTTTTCCGTTGCCAGAATATGCGATAAGTATTGTGCATGGTCGTCAAAAACCTGCTGATAAAGAATTTGAAATGAATCGTTTCAAAAATAATGAAACGCAAATTTTGGTTGCTACAACTGTGATAGAAGTTGGTGTAAATGTCCCAAATGCTTCTGTTATGATTATTGAAAATTCTGAACGTTTTGGACTTTCTCAATTGCATCAACTTCGTGGTCGTGTAGGTCGTGGTGCGGAACAATCGTATTGTATTTTGATGACAGGTGGAAAATTGAACGAAGTTTCGAAACGTCGTATACAGACGATGTGTCAAACAAATGATGGTTTTCAGGTAGCCGAAGTTGATTTGGAATTGCGTGGTCCTGGTGATATGATGGGAACGCAACAAAGTGGTGTTTTAAATCTTAAAATTGCAGATTTAGCCAAAGACAAAGAGGTTTTGTATGCAGCAAGAAAATGTGTGGAAACTATTCTTTCGCAAGATCCGACACTTTCTTCACCAGTTTGCGAACCAACAAAAAAATATTTTATTGAAAATCATAAAGATAAAGTTGGTTGGAGTCAAATTTCATAAAATTTAACATTAAGGATATGATTAGATGATTTTTTTGGTATAATTTATGGTAAATTAAAAACAAATACAAAACACTGAATTTTATTAGAAACTTTTAATTTTATCAGTTGTGTTAAATAAAATTAACATAAATAAATATTTTTAACACAATATTAGCGTCAACCAAAAAATTATCGATTATGATGTACACAAATTTAGAACTTATCAGAACTCCACAAGGAGTAGAGGTTGAAGGAAACTCTTTATGGAAGTTTAATCAACACTTGAATTTAATGGTATTAATCGCTAATGAATCGATAAAAATTAAACCTTCTATTTCTTTTCAACGATTTAGAAAAAATTAAATAATATCTCTCAAAACCGCTTATTTAGCGGTTTTTTTATTTCTAAACTTCTTTATCATTTTTATTTATTCATTTATTGCGAAATAATATATCATCTTATTCTTCCTTGTAAATAATTGAATTGTAATTATTATAAAAATTAATTATATTTCATAGATTTTATAGATTTGATTTATAGTTGTATCCGATTTAGTTTTGCTCTGTCTTAAAATGATAAATAAAGAATAAAACTATAATTATGATCAAAAGAAGTTTAGTATTAAGTTTAGCATTCCTTTCTACGATTGGATTCGCGCAACAATTAACAACAAACACAGGTGCTCCAGTTGGAGATAATCAAAATTCTAAAACAATCGGAAATAACGGACAAGTTTTACTAGAAGACATTCATTTAATTGAAAAATTAGCAGCGTTTGATCGCGAACGTATTCCAGAACGTGTTGTTCATGCACGTGGAGCAGGAGCTTTCGGAGAATTTGTAGCTGATAAAGATTTTTCTGATGTAACGATGGCTGATTTCTTGTCTACAGCTGGTAAAAAAACACCATTATTTGTACGTTTTTCTACTGTAACACATCAACAAGGTTCGCCAGAAACTTACCGTGATCCACGTGGATTTGCAGTGAAATTTTACACAGAACAAGGAAATTACGATTTAGTTGGAAACAATTTACCTGTTTTCTTTATTCGCGATGCGATCAAATTCCCTGATATGGTACATGCTTTCAAGCCTTCTCCTGTAACAAATGGCGCATCTGATCCAAATCGTGTATTTGATTTCTTCTCTAATTTGCCAGAATCTACGCATATGTTAACGTGGTTGTTTTCAGATTACGGAATTCCAGCAAATTTTCGTCAAATGGAAGGAAATGGCGTACATGCTTACAAATGGGTAAATGCAAAAGGTGAAGTAACTTATGTGAAATACAAATGGGTTCCTCAACAAGAAACTAAAAATTTAACGCAAGAAGAAGCGGATAAAATTCAATCGACTGCAATAGAACATGCAACATTAGATTTACGTAATAAAATTGAGAAAGGAAATTTTCCGAAATGGGATTTATATGTTCAATTATTGAAACGAGAAGATTTTGATAAATTAGATTTCAATCCTGTTGATGTAACGAAAATTTGGCCAGAATCTGTTGCAAAATTAGTTAAAGTTGGAACAATGACATTGAATGAAAATCCAACGAATTATTTTCAACAAGTGGAACAAGCAGCATTTGCTCCAGCCTCTTTGGTTCCAGGAATTGAAGCTTCTGAAGATAAATTATTACAAGGTCGTTTGTTTTCATATTTTGACACGCAACGTCACCGTTTAACGGGTAATTTTCAACAAATTCCTGTAAATGCGCCAAAAAACAGTGTGAAAACATACAATCAAGATGGTTATATTTCGATCCGAGAGCAAAAAGGTGATGTAAATTATCAACCTTCAACTAATCTTCCTGAGGTTGTAGACAATGCAAAATTTAAGTATTCAAAATCTGTTTTTCCTGCGGGAGCAACAACAACTCAGCACGTCATTGATAAAGAAAATAACTTTGTGCAAGCTGGAGATTTGTACAAATCATTCTCTAAAAAAGATCAAGATAACTTAATCAAAAATTTATCAGGAGCTTTGAATGCGGTTAAAAATAAAGTAATTGTTCATAAAATGATTGCACATTTTTACCAAGCAAATACAGAATATGGAACACGTTTGATGAAGGCTACAAATACTTCTATGAACGATGTAAAGCAATATTTACCAAAATAATTTCTATTGGATTGGAGTCGATTGAGTTCGACTCCATGACTTTCATAAAATCAATATTATCATGAAAAAGTATATATTTTTAGCCTTATTTCTATTTAGTTTTTCTTCAATTTATGCGCAAGATTTGTTTAGTGCGGCGAGAGAAAATAATGTGAAGCAAATAGAAGAATTAATTTCGAATGGAAAGCATGTAGATGAAGCAAATCAACGCGGATTCACACCTTTAATTTTAGCGATTTATAACAATAGTTCAGACGTTGCGAAAGTATTATTATCAAAAGGGGCAAATCCTAATGCGCAAGATTTATCTGGAAATAATGCGTTGATGGGCGCAGCTTTTAGAGGATTTCCTGAAATGGCAAATTTACTAATTGCGAATAAAGCTGATGTCAATCAAGTGAATTTCAATGGCGCTTCTGCTTTGATTTTTGCAGTAACATTTGGTCAAAACGAAATTGCTAAGAAACTAATCGAAGCTGGTGCAGATTTAAACATTAAAGATAATAATGGTAAAACTGCTTTAGATCATGCTATTCTACAAGAAAATAAAGAAATGATCGAGTTATTATCGATCAAATAATTTTTATATTTTTAATCTAATCAAAAAGGCATTCAAAATTTCTCTGAATGCCTTTTTATTATTTCGCAATAAACACCGGAATATTAACGCGATGTCTTAATTTATTAATCGTTTCGCCAAAAATAAAATCCATAAAACCTCGGTGTCCGTGCGAACCAACAATCAACAAATCTGCTTGATTTCGTTTACAAATTTCAGCAATCGAATTGATTCGATTATTGTAACCTAGTTCGATTTTAGTTTCATTAAACAAAGGACGAATGATTTCTGCATATTGTTCCAAACGTTTCAAATCTGATAAAGATTCCTCATCATTCGTACGCTCTCCCGTATATTTCGCAGAAGCACTTTCAACAATATGAACCAAAATAATGGCAGATTCAGTAGTAGCTAATTGCGTCGCATAATTGATAACTTTTCGATCCGTTTTCGAAAAATCTAACGCAACCACAATCTTTTTGAAATGTTGATTTGAGATTTCTTCTAACGTAAACTTTTCAAATGGTTCATGAATTTCTTTTTGATTTTCTTCATTTTTCTTCAACATAATTGGAATAAAAAATGTCAGCAATAATAAAACTAAAAGCCCTATTTCTAATGCTACAAGAAAAATGTTTAAAGTGTAAGATTCACTATTTGTCATCCATTTATTCACCTCTTCATACACTAATTGCGCATTCAGAAATGAAATAATAAAAGCGATTGTCCATGCAAAAAATTTGGTTGTTGTATTGATTGCAAAATTCCCCATTTTCGCTTTATCACTCACAAAATGAATTAATGGAATTACGGCAAAAGCCAATTGCATACTTAGAATAACTTGACTGAAAATCAATAAAGATCCAACTTCTTTTTCACCAAAAATAAGAATAACCACAACAGCTGGAACAACGGCTAATAATCGAGTTAAAATTCTTCTCAAAACAGGATTAATACGCAAATGTAAATATCCTTCCATCACAATTTGTCCTGCTAAAGTTCCTGTAACTGTTGAACTTTGTCCTGCTAAAATTAGAGCAACTGCAAATAATTTTGGAGCCAAATCTGTTCCTAAAGTTGTACCTAATAATCTATAAGCATCACTCAGTTCAGCAACATCGTGATAGCCGTTTTTATGGAATACGGATGAAGCTAAAATTAAGATTGCAGCATTGACAAAAAAAGCTAAATTAAGAGCAATTGCACTATCCCAAAAGTTATATTTGAGTGCTTTTTTGATTGAAAAATCATCGCGTTTTATTTGCCGCGTTTGGACGAGTGCAGAATGTAAATAAAGATTATGAGGCATTACAGTTGCACCGATAATCCCAATACTGATGTACAATGCAGCGCTATTTGGAATAGATGGAATAAATCCTTTTGCAACTTCTCCAAAATCTGGTTTTGCTAAAAACATTTCCGTCAAAAAACATAAACCAATCATTGTGATTAAACCAACAATGAAAAGTTCCATTTTTCGCATGCCTAATTTCTGAAGATAAAGTAGAAGAAAAGTGTCTAAGAAACTGATTAAAACACCATAAATTAAATCAATTCCAAAAAGTAAATTTAGACCAATTGCCATACCTAAAATCTCTGCTAAATCACAGGCTGCAATTGCTATTTCGGCTAAAATGTACAAGACGAGATTCATTCCTTTTGGATAAGTTTCTCGGTTGCATTGCGCCAAATCTTTTCGTCGAACAATTCCCAAACGTGTACACAAACTTTGTAATAACAAAGCCATAATGTTACTCATCAACAAAACCCAAATCAAAGTATAACCAAATTGACTACCACCCGCTAAATCGGTTGCCCAGTTTCCTGGATCCATGTAACCAACGCTTATTAAGTAGGCCGGTCCAAAAAAACTTAGAATTTTTCTAAACTTTCCTTTTTTGATTTGAACACTTTCGTGCACATCTTCTAATGATTTTGATTGATTTGGCATTGAATGATATTTCTAATCCAAATTTATGTAAAAATGAACAAAAAAAGCAGTAATCCTAAGAATACTGCTTTAGAAATAGTGAATGAATAAATGGATTATATTGACGAAGTTGTAAAGGCTACGCCAACATTTCTTCTTGAAAATTCGTGAATTAATTCATCTAAAACTGTAGGATCATCAATTGTAGATGGAATTGTGAATGGTGTTCCGTCTGCAATCTGAGATAAAGTTTTGCGTAATATTTTTCCACTTCGCGTTTTTGGTAATCGGCTAACTATTATAGATGTTTTGAAACAAGCAATTCCGCCAATTTCTTTGCGTAATAAAGCAATCAAATCTTTTTCGATTTCTTCTTCCGATTTCGATGCATTTTCTTTTGTAACAATCAATCCGATTGGAATTTGACCTTTCAATTCATCCTTAATTCCTACAACTGCACATTCAGTAATATCAGGATGAGAAGAAACCAACTCTTCCATTGTTGCAGTGCTTAATCGGTGACCAGCAACATTAATAATATCATCTGTTCGACCTGTAATAAATACAAAACCATTTTCATCTTTAAAACCTCCGTCACCAGTTAAATAATGATTTGGAAATTGTTGAAAATAACCTTTTATAAATCGGTGTTCATTTCGCCATAAACTTGTCATACAACCAGGAGGAAGTGGAAGCTGAATCACAATAGAACCTTCTTCTCGCGTATCATTTTCTTGACCTTCGTCGTCAACAATTTTAATATTATAGCCAAAAACAGGCAATCCAGCTGCACCAGGTTCAGGCATTATATTTTCGACTCCAGCACAAATTCCTAACATTGGCCAACCGCTTTCTGTTTGCCACCAATGATCGATTACGGGCAATTTTGAAATTTCTTTTAACCAATAATAAGTAGATGTATCACAACGTTCTCCCGCTAAGAATAAACGTTTCAGACTTGATGTATCATATTTTTGGAATAATTTTCCTTCTGGATCTTCTTTTCGGATTGCTCTAATTGCTGTTGGAGCCGTAAAAATATTTTTGATTTTATGTTCTTCAACCATTCTCCAAAAAGCGCCTGCATCAGGAGTTTTGATTGGTTTTCCTTCGTAAATAACTGTTGTAACACCATAAATTAACGGCGCATAAACGATATAAGAATGCCCAACAACCCAACCAATATCGCTTGCAGTAAGAATTGTATCACCTGGTTCTAAATCGTAAAAATATTTCATCGTCGAATTTAAAGCAATTGCATAGCCTCCCGTATCGCGTACGACACCTTTTGGCGTAGAAGTTGTTCCAGAAGTATACAAAATATATAATGGATGCGTACTCGGAACTTCGATAGGTTCTGCAGGTTGATGTTGATACATTTCATCATAGGTATGAACGTTATCTGCTGTTAAATCATCGGTGTGATTTGGACGCTCAAAAATGATAATGTTTTTTGGCTTGTAAAGTGTTAATTCAATTGCTTCATCAATCAATGGTTTATAATTAATTTGACGATTAATTTCTACTCCGTAAGATGCCGAAATAATAACATCAGGTTGCGCATCATCAATACGAATCGCTAATTCTGGAGCAGCAAAACCTCCAAAAACAACAGAATGTATTACACCAATTCTCGCACAAGCAAGCATCGCAACAATTGCTTCTGGAATCATTGGCATATAAATAATTGCTGTATCACCTTTTGATAATCCTAACGATATAAGACCTCCAGCAAAACGACTCACTTTTTCTAAAAGCTGATTGTATGTAATTTTTTGAACAACTTCTGTAACAGGAGAATCGTAAATTAAAGCAAATTGTTCTCCACGTCCAGCTTTTATATTTTCCTCCAAAGCCAAACGACTCATGTTTATTTTTCCATCAACAAACCATGAATAATATCCGTTTTCATTTTGTTTTAAGATTTGTTCAGGGTAAGTTGACCATGCTAATTTCTGCGCTTCTTCTTTCCAAAAAAACTCAGGTTCTTCAATACTTTTTGAGTATAAAGTTTTGTAATCCATTTATGTGTGTGTTGTGTTTTATTTGTTTTGTTAAGTTAGAAAAATGTTTAGAATTAATAATAAAGTTTAAAATGTTTGTTTTAGGACATTTAAATATTTATCAACTATACAATAAAAAGTAGTATTTAATTGTAAATTGATAAAATCAGATTGTATTAATCAACTTTTATTGTTAAATTAATAGTGTAAAAAATACATTATAAATTTATATTGAATAAAAATAATGACTTAAAATAAGCGATAAAATCAGTTGAATATTATAGTCTATAAAAAATAAAATATTGTATATTTAATCCTTCGAAGAAAGCAGATATATAAAGGGAATTAACGCTTTTTTCTAAATCAACAAAAACATAAGAAAGATGGATACGCCTCATGTTATTACAGACGAACAATTAGAGAGAGAGAACATTGAGATAACGAGACGTTATAAAGAGATGCTTCAAAATACATATGTCACTTTATCAGATGAAGACAAAAAGCTGATTCGTAAAGCTTTTGATTTGGCTGTAGACGCGCACAAAGATCAGCGTAGAAAAACAGGCGAGCCATACATTTATCATCCGATTGCTGTTGCCAAAATTGTAGCCGACGAAATTGGCCTTGGAGCTACGTCTATTGCCGCTGCTTTGATGCATGATGTGGTAGAAGATACAGAATTTACGTTAGAAGATATTGAGAAACTTTTTGGTAAAAAGATTGCAAAAATTATAGACGGATTAACAAAAATTGCGGTCTTAAATAAACAAGATGTTTCGATACAATCAGAAAATTATAAAAAATTATTACTGACTTTATCTGAAGATGTTCGTGTGATTTTGATCAAAATTGCCGATCGTCTACACAATATGCGTACGTTAGAAAGTATGCGCGAGGATAAACAGTTGAAAATAGCATCCGAAACCATTTTTATTTATGCGCCTTTGGCTCATAGAATGGGATTGTATAACATCAAATCAGAATTGGAAGATTTGAGTTTGAAATACACTAAACCAGATGCATATTTTAATATTGAACATAAATTAACAGAAACTGAAGCCGAAAGAAAAAAATACATTGATGATTTCTGTAAGACTATTTCAGAAAAACTTGAAGCCGAAGGTTTAGAATTTGAGATAAAAGGTCGTTCAAAATCAATCAATTCAATTTATCGAAAAACGGTTAATCAAGGAATTCCTTTCGAGGAAGTTTTTGATTTGTTTGCCATTCGTGTAATTTATCGTTCGGATAAAAAGAATGAAAAATTCTTAGCTTGGAAAATTTATTCGTTGGTAACGGATTTATTTATTCCAAATCCAAAACGTATGCGCGACTGGATTTCTCAACCCAAAACAACGGGTTATGAATCGCTTCACGTAACGGTTATGGGACCACAAGCGCGTTGGGTAGAAGTACAAATTCGTTCTGAAAGAATGGACGAAGTTGCCGAAATGGGTATCGCTGCGCATTATAAATACAAAGAAAATGTCTCGGATGACGAAACGAAAGTTGATGAATGGATTCATCAAGTTCGTGAAATGTTGGAGCAAGAAGATACAAAGGATGCGATTGAGTTTATGGATAATTTCAAGTTCAATTTGTACTCCAAAGAGATTTATGTTTTTACGCCAAAAGGAGACTTGCATTCGTTGCCAAAAGGAGCAAGTTCGTTGGATTTTGCTTACTCTATTCACACCAACGTTGGTGACCATTGTTTGGGTGCAAAAGTGAATGGAAAATTGTATCCATTGTCGCATCAATTGCAAAGTGGAGATCAAGTAGAAATCATTACTTCAACGCAACAAAAACCAAAATTAGAATGGTTAGAATATGTTGTAACGAGTAAAGCGAGAAGTAAAATTAAAGCTTCTTTAAACTCAGATAAACGTAAAGTTGCAGAAGATGGAAAAGAAATTATTCAACGAAAATTAAGACACTTAAAGGTTGATTTTAGTGAAAATACGATTAATCAGTTACAGCAATACTTTAAGTTAAGTTCGAGTCAAGATGTGTTCTATAATGTTGCAATGGGAATTATTGACAACAACGATTTGCGCAAATTTGCGGAACGAAATACAGGCTTTACTGGATTAATTAACCGTTTCAGAAAATCAACATTTAATACGACTAAAAAAGATGATATTCCTGTAGACAAAACGAAATTAGATAGTCTTGTTTTTGGGAATGATGAAGAGCGTTTAGATTACGAATTAGCGAGTTGTTGTAATCCAATTCCAGGTGACAAAGTATATGGTTTTATCACAGTTTCAAAAGGAATAAAAGTACATAAGGTAGATTGTCCAAATTCAGTTTCGTTGCAAGCAAATTATGCGTACAGAATTATAAAAGCGAAATGGATTGATTCTTCTCAACAAGAGTTCAAAGCGTTAATTGAGTTACAAGGATTGGATCGCGCTGGAATGGTGAGTGATATTACGTTAGTTATTTCGAAAAATAATTCATTGAACATGCATAGTATTAATTTGTCTGAAGATGCAGGTATTTTTGATGGAAAGATTACGGTTTCTGTTAAAAATAAAGCCGAATTAGAAAAAATTATGATGGAATTGAAGAATATTGAAGGAATTCAGTCTGTAAAACGAACATATAAAAATTAGTTTTTATAAAATATTTGATTAACTTCATATAAATTAACGATTTATGAAAAAATTATTATTAGCTTTTGCATTCCTTCCAATGTTGAGTTTTGCACAAGATGTAAATGAATCTCCACGTAAAGGAATTTTTGATAGTTCGGTTATTAAAGAATCAAATGATCCCGCAGTTTTTCTAGATGGAGAAAGAGTAGATAAAAGTATTTTTACTAAAATGAATTCAGATGATATTAAATATATTGCTGTAATCAAAACAGATAAAAAATATCCAAACGGGAAAATTGATATTGTTTCGAAAAAAGAAAAAGAATCATAAATAAAAAAAGTCCAACATATCGTTGGACTTTTTTATTCGCTGATGTTACTAACAAAGGCACAAAGTTACACAAATCTTTTTGATAATATCGCTTCATTTCTCTTGAATAATCTTGTTAATTTTACATCCCGAAAACAAACAAACTCACGATGAACAAACAAAACTATAATCCAATTGAAGAAGTACTTGAAAAAATCAACGAAAAAGGAGGTTGGGTTAATACGCATTCACACTTAGACAGAGCTTATTCATTGACTTCGGACACTTTCGCATTATCTAATTCTTACCTAAAAGAAAAATGGCATTTAGTTGATGATATGAAACGCAATTCATCTGTTGATGATATTTATTTCCGCATGGAAAAAGCGATTAATTTCATGTTAGAGCAAGGTTGTCAAGCAATTGGTTCTTTTATTGATGCAGACGAAGTGATTGAAGATCGTAGTATACAAGCGGCTCAACGCTTAAAAGATAATTACGGAAAAGACATCGAAATGCGTTTTGCAAACCAAGTGTTGAAAGGAGTTATTGATCCTAAAGCGCGCGAATGGTTTGATATGTCTTCTGATTTTGTGGATATTATCGGAGGTTTACCTGCAAAAGATTTCGGTAGAGAAGATGAGCATTTAGATATTTTATTATCAACTGCAAAATCAAAAAATAAATTGGTTCACGTTCATGTTGATCAATTTAATACAGACGAAGAAAAAGAAACTGAGCAATTAGCTTTGAAAACGATCGAACATGGAATGCAAGGAAAAGTTTCTGCGGTTCACTCAATTTCTGTAGCGGCTCATCCAAGAAAATATCGTTACGAATTATATGATTTAATCAAAAAAGCAGATATGCACATTGTTTCTTGTCCAACTGCATGGATTGATCATAATCGAACAGAGCGTTTGGCGCCTTCGCACAATTCGGTAACGCCAGTAGATGAAATGATTCCAAGAGGAATTAATGTTGCTTTCGGAACAGATAATATTAATGATATTTATAAACCTTTTTCTGATGGTCATTTGTTAACAGAACTGCGTGTAATGCTAGAGTCTTGCCACTTTTATGATGTGGAACAACTTTCTAATATTGCAACAGTAAATGGCTTGAAAGCTTTAGGAATTCAAAAATAAAATGTATATTTATACAAAATTAAATCTCGCAATTGCGGGATTTTTTTTGGAACACAAAATTAAAAACCACAATAAATTATGCGATTAAATGTACAGAATGAAACGGCTCAACTGCAAACTGTAGTCTTGGGTCGAGCAGAATCTAACGGAGCTAATCCTACACTTGATCAGACGTTCGATGCAAAATCTTATGAAACCGTAAAGAATAACGATTATCCAAAAGAAGAAGATTTGATTGCGGAAATGTCAGAATTTGAACAAGTTTTGAAGAAATATAATGTTGAAGTTTTACGTCCAACATTGATCGAAGATTGTAATCAAGTTTTTTCTCGTGATGTCGGTTTTGTAATTGAAGATGAATTCTTTATCGCGAATATTATTCCAGATCGTTTAGAAGAATTACAAGCCTATCGCGAAATAAAACGTCAATTCAAAGGAAATAAAATCAATGCGTTACCAGAAGAAGTTTATGTAGAAGGTGGCGATGTAATTTTGTATAACGACTATATTTTTGTTGGAACGTACAAACAAGCTGATTTCAAAAATTATAAAACAGGACGCACAAATGTTGAATTTGTAGAGTATATCAAAGCTAAATTTCCCAATAAAAACGTCTTGGATTTTGAATTGAAAAAGAATGATGAAGATCCTTACGAAGGAATTTTACATTTAGATTGTACATTTAATCCTGTTGGGAAAGATAAAGCGATTATTTATAAAGACGGCTTTTTATTTGAGCATGAATATCAGCAAATTGTCGATATTTTTGGGAAAGAAAATTTATTCGAAGTGACAAAAGAAGAAATGTATTGGATGAATCCTAATGTGTTTTCAATTTCTCCTGAAGTTGTTGTTTCTGAGAAAAATTTTACGCGTTTAAATGATCATTTAGAAAATGTATGGAACATAAAAGTGGAACGAATTAATTACAGAGAAGTCTCTAAAATGGGAGGTTTATTAAGATGTTCTACAATGCCATTAATCAGAAAATAACATGAAACAAAAACAATATACATCAACTATTTTGATGGTTGAGCCAACAGCTTTTTATTACAATCCAGAAACGGCTGTTAATAATTATTTCCAAACGGAAACAACAGATTCTCAAGAAGATATTCAGAAAGAAGCGTTAGAAGAATTTCAAGGAATGGTTTCTGCTTTGCGTTCAAAAGGTGTAAATGTTATCACGATCAAAGATACTGCTTCGCCACATACGCCAGATTCTATTTTTCCGAACAATTGGATTTCTTTTCACGATAACGGAAATGTAGTGTTGTATCCGATGTTTGCAAAAAACAGGAGAGAAGAGCGTCGTGAGGAAGATGTATTGAGTTTGTTGGAAGAAAAAGGTTTTCATATAGATGATGTGATTGACTTTACATCGGCAGAAGAAGACGAAATTTTCTTGGAAGGAACAGGAAGTATTATTCTTGATCGTGAACATGAACTGGCTTATGCATGTATTTCTCAACGAACTGACGAAGATTTATTGATTGAATTTTGTGAGGAATTAGAATATACACCAGTTATTTTTCATGCGAATCAAACTGTAAATGGAGAACGTAAACCGATTTATCACACCAATGTAATGATGTGTATTGCAGATAAATATGCGATTATTTGTTTAGATTCTATCGATGATAAAAAAGAAAAGAAAGCGGTTTGTGAGTACTTATTAGAAGCTGGAAAAGAAATTATTGCAATTACAGAAGCGCAAATGCATCAATTTGCTGGAAATATGTTGCAAGTAGGTGGTTTAGGACAATCATATTTGGTGATGTCGCAAACGGCTTATAATTCGCTTAATCAAGAACAAATTTCTAAAATTGAGGCTTATAACCCAATTTTACCTGTTAAGATAGATTTGATTGAAAAATTAGGTGGAGGAAGTGCCCGTTGTATGATGGCGGAAGTTTTCTTACCAAAGAAATAAAAAATACACAAAAGGCTACAAATTTCGTAGCCTTTTTTAGTTATACTCTGTCAAGTGTTTCCAAAAACGTTTGGGCATCATTTGGATTTGTAACTTCGAATTTTTCCTTGCTTCGATTGTTGTCGAATTAAAATAAGATTTCCACAATTCTTGGTACAAATTTTCATTTACATCAATGTATTCAGTTAGAGCAGTTGAAGATTTTGGTGTAAAATTTAATTGTATTTGTTGAACATTTCCAGAAGATTTTTCATAATAAATTCCATATTTTCGAATCGTGTCGTAAATAATCCAATTCTGGTCAGCATATCTTTTTCTGAAATGATTAATAATTAAAGGTAAAACATTATATTTTGGATCAGTTTTCGCAAAAAATAAATCTTGATTAATCTTTTCAAAACGGATAAATGCTTCATGATGATGCTTTTCTCGATGAACTGATCGATACATTTTCATGACATAAAAAACATAATCATTTCCATAATTTAATTGAACTGCAGCTGTTTCATTTATGATTAAACAACAATAATAAAACAGCTTTTCGTAGGCTTCAGCTTCTTCTGACAAGAAAACAGCTTGTATAGCTTTGTAACTGGTTTTATTTAGTTTGTCTTTTAGTTTTTTATGTACTCTTTTTGCTTTTGTTTCATCTGTAATCACAGTATAAACTTCATCAAACATCGATGGTAAAAAATCTCTTTCAGAAACTACTTTTATTTGCTTCGGTTTTCTAACATAATAATCAAAAATCAGCGTTAAAAAACCTTCAAAACTATTATCAAAAACATAAATTTCCATTAGTCAAAAAGATTTAATTGATTTGGCTGATTTTTAAGATATTTACTTTTACTAAAACTCAAAATTCTATTTTTAATTTGCGAACCAAGCAAATCTTTTTGTTGAAATTGATCATCTGCACACGTCATGAAAAATTTTGCTCTATTGTAAGCAATTCCAAGACGTTTTAATTGATAAGAATAGATTTTCCCAAACTTTCGAGCGGTAACAATTTTCTTCGCAGATTGAACACCAATTCCCGGAATTCGTAGAATTAAATGATAATCGGCTGTATTAATATCAATCGGATAAAGATGTAAATTTCGTAAAGCATAGCTCAATTTTGGATCAATATCAGTATCCAAATGAGGATTTTGTTGATTAAGAATCTCCGTTACATCAAATTGATAAAAACGCATTAACCAATCTGTTTGATACAGTCTATTCTCTCGTAACAAAGGTGGTTGAGTTCCGATAGACGGCAACATATTATCATTGTGATTGATTGGAATAAAACCTGAATAATACACACGTTTTAACTGGAAATCATTGTAATATTGATTTGCTGTATACATAATTTGCATATCATTTTCGGGCGTTGCACCAATTACCATTTGTGTAGATTGCCCAGCAGGAACAAAGGTTGGAGTAGATTTGATTAATTTTCGTTCAGCATTAAACTCAACTCGTTGTTGATGAATAAATCCTAAAGGTTTTTTTACATCTTCGTGTGATTTTTCTGGTGCAACTAATTTAAGTCCTTCTTCTGTTGGCATTTCGAGATTTATGGACATTCGATCAGCATATAAACCAGCTTCTTTCAATAATTCATCACTCGCTCCAGGAATCGTTTTGAGATGAATATATCCATTAAAATTCTCTTCAAGACGTAACTTTTTCGCAATCAAAAGCAAGCGTTCCATCGTGAAATCAGTATTTTTGAAAATTCCAGAACTTAAGAATAAACCTTCAATATAATTTCGACGATAAAAATTAATCGTTAAATCAACCACTTCTTGCACTGTAAAAGCAGCACGTTTTACATCATTACTTTTTCGAGAAACGCAAAAAGCACAATCATAAATACAATGATTCGTTAATAGAATTTTGAGTAAAGAAACGCATCGACCATCTTCTGTAAACGAATGGCAAATCCCCGACATAGATGCATTTCCTAAGCCTTTGTTTTGGTTTTGTCTTTTACTTCCGCTCGATGAACACGAAACATCATACTTCGCTGCATCTGCTAAGATGCTCAACTTTTCATTAATTCGATCAAAATTCATTCTACTTTGCTTTAAGCAAAATGAATTCTTTTAAAAGTCAAACAATGTCGCTGAAAAAAGTTTAACAAAAAAATTAATCATATTCTAAATTGATTAAAAGTTCAGTCTTTAATCGGCTGATAAAATTACAATCTAATTCAGCAAGAAGAATATCAATTAGTTGAGATAAAAAATCGCGATGAATATAATTAAATACAAAGGTTTTTTCATTGGTCATAAAATAAAAATCAAAATGACTAAAATAACCAGAAATTGATTTAATCTCTAATGTTGGAAGCTCTTCGGGCTGAAAAAAATCACTTAATTTTGAGCGATAATTATGTATTTTCTTGATAGAATTTGAAGTAGAATCAACATATTCTATATTCAAATCTTCAATTTCATCTGAATAAAATTGAAATAAAAATTCGTTTTTAGGATAATCATTTATGTACAAATTGAAACGATTATCTTTTTGGTATAACTGAAAAAGTCGATTAAATTCTTGCACATTATTGATCATAATAGATGAAGTTAAATGATTGATTTGAATAAATTTAATGACATTTAGTTAAATAATCAAATAAAAAAGAGCCAAATTAGCTTGGCTCTTGTATTTTTAGTAACGTACTGTTCTTGTTGTATTTGAAATTGGTTGATCGATATCTTTGGCGTATTGTGTGCGTTTTGTCCAATTTTTGTGATTATCATATTGATATTTAATCGTCGAAATATTCTTTACTTTTCCTGTTTCATCAAGCACTGTTTCTTCGATAATATTATTGTTTTCATCAAATTTTCGAACATATTTATTGACTTGTTTATTGTCTTTGTCTACATAAGTTTCCTCTATTGGATTGCCTTTTGCGTCATTTTTATAATTCAACGTATAAGTTCCTTGATTATATTTCACCAATGTTTTGACTAAAAATCCATTTTGATATTGAAACGTTTTCTCGATAAAAACATCCGAATCTTCCAATAAATTAGTTTCTCTTTCGTAAGTTACATTCTGATTTTGATCTAATTTATATTCCGTTTTAGAAACATTGACATCATTTTCGCTTTTCGTCACGATATAACCATCTGTTGTATATTCGTAATCAAAATTGAAAACTAAACTTTCGTCATTGTTTTTCATTTCTCTCGAAATCAATTTATTTGATTCATTGTAATTAAATGTTTCAGCAAAAGTTTTATTTCCAGCTTCATCAAAATAATCACGTTTTGTTGGATTTCCATCTTTATTATACGTTGATTTTGTGTAATATTCGGTTTCATAACCTTCGATAAACTTCATGCGAATACGTGCTTTTTGCATCGATTCTTCAATAAAAGTTGGATTTCCTAAAACATCATTTTGCTGTAATTCAGATTTTTGAGCAAATGCAAAACCTGAAAATAATATCGTAATTAAAGCAATGTTTTTTAACATATGTTGTATTTTTTTATTCTTGAATAGAAAGATTAACCAAAATTAATCCAAAAATGTAGATTTCTTGATCTATTTAAAGGTGAACGTAAAAACTAGAACTTATATTTGAAAAAAATTAAAAAAAATGAGCACAAAATTTAAACTTTTAGGAAATCAACCTGCATTTATCGATTTATCATTGTTATTAGTACGTTTAGCTGCTGGTGGATTTATGTTTACACACGGATTCGGAAAATTACAAAAATTAGTCAATGGTAATTTTGAATTTGGTGATCCAATTGGACTTGGACCAGAAGTATCTTTGGGTTTAACGGTTTTTGCAGAAATTCTTTGTGCTTCTTTAGTTTTAGTTGGATTATTTACTCGTTTAGCAGTGATTCCACTAATCATTACAATGTTAGTTGCGGTATTTATCGTACATGCGGATCATGATTTTGGTAAAAAAGAATTGGGATTATTCTATTTAATCAATTATTTAGTTATATTTTTATCAGGCGCAGGAAAATATTCTTTAGACAAATTGATCCTTAAAAAATGATAAAAACATTAACCTATAGCTTATTGATTTGTTCTTCTGCATTATTTGCTCAATCAAAAAATATGAAAAACATTGTTTATACGCCATTAACAAAGGCAGAAACGACATTAATAAAAGAAAAGAATTCCTATGATCCTTTTCGTGTTTTATTAACGACTTCGGATGCAGATACAAAAATCTTAAAATCAATTTCTATTGATATTGATCCAAAAGATCCGTTAATCAAATTATTGGCCGATCGTATGTATGCGACTGTACAAGATGAGGCGAGTAAAGGTGTTGGAATTGCTGCTCCGCAAATTGGGATTAATCGCAACGCGGTTTGGGTGCAACGTTTTGATAAAGAAGGCGAACCTTTTGAGTTTATTATCAATCCAAAAATTACTTGGTATTCGGACATTGTTCGTCACGGTCGTGAAGGTTGTTTATCTATTCCTGATATTTTCGGAAAAGTGTATAGAAGCTTGGTTCTTCGATTGGAGTATTATGATTTGGATGGAAATTTTCATGATGAAACGGTAGAAGGTTTTACAGCGGTTATTTTTCAGCACGAATACGATCATTTAACAGGAACGTTATTTACGGATCGAATGAAAGAGCAAGAAAAGCTAAATTATGTGAAAGCAGAAGTAATGAACGATGTTTTTTACTTGAAAAAGACTGGTTCTTTTATAGATGACGACGATGATGAAGATTAAAAATTTCTTAAAACGTAGAAATTATTATGCTTGGCATAGTTTTTAGTTTAATTTTGCGAAAAACTTATTTAGAAAATTGTTAGCATACACTACATATAATCATCCAACGAGTACAGAATGGGTTACTTTTGTTCATGGAGCAGGAGGAAGTTCTACGATTTGGTTCAAGCAATTGCGTGAATTTCGCAAACATTTTAATGTTTTGTTAATGGATTTGAGAGGACACGGACGTTCTAAGAAAAACTTGAAAGCGCTTTTCGAAAAACGTTATACTTTCAAATCAGTTTCAAAAGATGTAATTGATGTTTTAGATCATTTAAATATTGATAAAACGCATTTTGTTGGGATGTCTTTAGGAACGATTGTAATTCGACAATTGGCAGAAGATTATTCGGAGCGATTCAAATCAATGGTGATGGGAGGCGCTATTATGAAAATTAATTTCCAATGTCAATTTTTGATTAATGTTGGAAATACGTTCAAACATATGTTGCCTTATTTGATCTTGTATCGAATTTTTGCTTTCGCTATCATGCCAAAAAATACGCACAAAGAATCAAGGTTATTATTTATCAATGAAGCGAAAAAATTGTATCAAAAAGAATTTTTGAAATGGTTCAAACTTACTGCGGATGTCAATCCGTTGCTAAAATGGTTTCGAAAAGTTGAATTGAATATTCCGACTTTATATGTGATGGGAGCAGAAGATCATATGTTTTTGCCTTCGATTCAGGAATTAACAAAAGCGCATACTAAACATTCAGAATTGATTGTTATCGATGATTGTGGGCATGTTGTCAATGTCGATCAACCACAAATTTTCAACGATAAAGTAATTGAATATATTCATCGAGTTAAATAAAAAATACTAAAAAAAGCTTCCAATTAGGAAGCTTTTCTATTTATTTTGATCTTTTTTCTAACAAATCTGGGCGACGTTCTTTTGTACGTTCAATTGCTTTTTCATGCAGCCATTCCTCTATTTTAGGAAAGTTACCAGAAAGTAAAACATCAGGGACTTTAAGACCTTTAAATTCGGCTGGACGCGTATAAATTGGTGGCGCCAACAAATCATCTTGAAACGAGTCTGAAAGGGCAGAAGTCTCATCTCCAATTACGCCAGGTAACAATCGAATAATAGAATCAGCCAAAATAATTGCGCCAAATTCTCCACCCGAAAGTACATAATCACCAATAGAAATTTCTCTTGTCACATACATATCTCGAATACGTTGATCGATACCTTTGTAATGTCCACAAATCATCATAAGATTTCCTTTCAACGACAAATCATTCGCAATTGTTTGATTCAACGTTTCTCCATCTGGCGTCAAATAAATAATTTCATCATACGTGCGTTCATCTTTCAATTTCGAAATCATTTTGTCCAAAGGTTCGCACATAATCACCATTCCAGAAGTTCCACCGTACGGATAATCATCTACATGACGATAACGTCCTTTTCCAAAATCTCTCAAATCGTGAACATGAATTTCAGCTAAACCTTTGTCTTGCGCACGTTTCATAATCGAGGCAGAAAATGGACTAACTAATAATTCGGGTAAAACAGTGATAATATCTATTCGCATGTTGCAAAGATATTTGTTTAGCTACGTTTGCGCAAGTTTAAATCTATTTTTTGAATTTGATTGTTTTAACAGAATTTATAAATTCTTCTTGTCATTTTACAAGAAGTTAATCCAAATAATATGATGAATGACAAATATTTTAACTGATTATTCAAATGATTGATTTTCTTTTAAAATTAATAAATATAATTGATATTATTCATTAGCCTTATTCAAATGAAATCGAGTAAATTTGTCTAAAATTTTAATCAAATGTTTTTATATAACAGACATAGACGACTACGCAAAAATGAATCAATTCGTAGTATGATTCGCGAAAATCATTTGTCACCAAACGATTTTATTTTACCAATTTTTATGGCTGAAGGAGAAGGTGTAAAGGAAGAAATTGCTGCAATGCCAGGTATTTACCGCCAATCTCTTGACAATACTGTAAAAGAAGTAAAAGAAATTTGGGATTTAGGTATAAAATCAGTTAACATATATTGTAAAGTTAGTGATAACTTAAAAGATAACACAGGTAAAGAGGCTTGGAATCCAAACGGATTGATGCAAAATACAATCAAAGCAATTAAAGATGCTGTTCCAGAAATGATTGTAATGCCAGATGTTGCCTTAGATCCATATTCAATTTATGGCCACGACGGAATCATCAAAAATGGGGAAGTTATTAATGATGAAACAGTTGATGCTTTGGTAAAAATGACGTTGTCTCATGCAGAAGCTGGTGCCGATTTTGTTGCGCCTTCTGATATGATGGACGGTCGAATAGGAGCGATGCGTGCTGCGTTGGAGGAAAACGGTTTTCATAATGTAGGAATTATGACGTATGCTGCGAAATATGCTTCATCTTTTTATGGACCTTTCCGTACTGCTTTAGATTCTGCGCCAGTTGATTCTCAAGAAATTCCGAAAGATAAAAAAACCTATCAAATGGATTACCATAATTCGCAAGAAGCGCTGCGTGAAGCAATTGCAGATGTAGAAGAAGGTGCAGATATTTTGATGGTAAAACCTGGTATGGCTTATTTAGATATTGTGAAATTAGTGAAAGATAATTTACAAGTTCCAGTTTCTGTTTATCAAGTTTCAGGTGAATACGCAATGATAAAAGCTGCTGTAGAAAAAGGTTGGTTAGATAATGATAAAGTTATTTTAGAATCTTTAACTTGTTTCAAAAGAGCAGGAGCAGACCTAATTTCAACTTATTTTGCAAAAGAAGCTGCAAGATTATTGAATGATCAATAAATTAGTTCAAAATAGAAATAAAAAACCACTTCATTTGAAGTGGTTTTTTTGTGTTTTAAAGCGAATAATTAATCATTTTCGCTGTAAATTGTTGTTTTTCTAATGTAGATAGAAAATATTTTTGTTCAGCTTCAGCTTGTTCTTTTTTCTGATAATTCTTTTCGTAACCCGTTTGAATTTCTTTTAAAGAATTAATCGTTCCATTTTTCAATAAATAATTCTGAAACTTTGTATATCTATCTGCTAATTTGCCGTAGATATCCTTGTTATCGATGTTTGCTTCATAAACATCTGTCACATAAACTTCATTATCTTGTCCATAAGCGATGGAAAAAAAATAATAAGTTTGGTTATTCTTTGTTTGACTGAAAACCACCCCAGTAACAAAGAATAAAAATAGTACTAAACCTTTTTTCATTCAACCAAAATTTGAGCACGCAAGTTAATCATTATAACTTAATTAAAACCCTTGTTGTGTGATTTTGTATTATTCGGTATAATTTTTTTATATTTGTGTCCTAAAATTGACTCAAAATGTTTCAAAATCTTCAGGATAAATTAGATAAAGCATTACATACCTTAAAAGGAAAAGGACAAATTACAGAAATTAACGTTGCAGAAACCGTAAAAGAGGTGCGTAGAGCCCTTGTTGATGCCGATGTTAGTTATAAAGTTGCAAAAGATTTTACAAATACGGTAAAAGAAAAGGCTTTAGGTGAAAACGTAATTACGTCGCTTAATCCTGGACAATTAATGGTAAAAATTGTTCATGATGAATTAGCAAAATTAATGGGAGGTGAGGTTACTGAACTGAAAGTAGACGATAATCCGACAATTATTTTGATTGCTGGTTTACAAGGTTCTGGTAAAACAACTTTTTCTGGTAAATTAGCTAATTTCCTAAAAACTAAGAAAAACAAAAAAGTATTATTAGTTGCTGGTGATGTTTATCGTCCAGCTGCCATCAATCAGTTACAAGTTTTAGGAGAGCAAATTGGTGTAGATGTTTATGCTGATTTAGAAAACAAAAATCCTGTAGAAATTGCTCAATCAGCGATTGTACAAGCAAAACAAAATGGAAATAATGTAATTATTGTCGATACAGCTGGTCGTTTGGCGATTGATGAGCAAATGATGGATGAAATTCGTCGCGTTCACCAAACAGTTAATCCTACCGAAACTTTATTTGTTGTAGACTCTATGACAGGTCAAGATGCGGTGAATACTGCAAAAGCTTTCAATGAAGTATTGAATTATAATGGAGTTGTTTTAACAAAATTAGATGGTGATACACGTGGTGGAGCTGCATTAACGATTAGAACTGTTGTTGATAAGCCAATCAAATTTATTTCTACTGGTGAGAAAATGGAAGCTTTAGATGTTTTCTATCCAGAACGTATGGCAGATCGTATTTTGGGAATGGGTGACGTTGTTTCGTTAGTAGAGCGTGCTCAAGAACAATTTGACGAAGAAGAAGCAAAACGTTTACAAAAGAAAATTGCCAAAAATAGCTTCGATTTTGATGATTTCTTAAAACAAATTCAGCAAATCAAACGTATGGGTAATATGAAAGATTTGGTTGGAATGATTCCTGGTGCTGGAAAAGCGTTGAAAGATGTAGATATTGACGACAATGCTTTTAAAGGTGTTGAAGCGATTATTCACTCAATGACGAAAAAAGAGCGTCAAAATCCAAATATTATCGATAATTCTCGTAAGAAAAGAATTGCAGCTGGTTCTGGAACATCTTTACAAGAAGTGAATCAATTATTGAAACAATTCTCTGAAATGGGTAAAATGATGAAATTTATGAATTCTGCAAATGGTAAAAAGATGATGGAAACAATGTCTAAAAATATGCCAGCAGGTGGATTCCCAGGAATGCCAAAAATGTAATAACAATTATATATAACTAAAAACCTCCAAATTATTGGAGGTTTTTTTATAGATTTTATTTTTGCTTCGTAAACGTTAAGTTTGAACCATCAACGTAGGATTGATCCAAAATCAAAGTCGTAGATGTATGAGTCGAAAGCTGTTATAAAAAGTAAGATAAAATGTTTCATACATCTATTTATTTGTTAATTATAAATTTAAATAAAAAACGTTTAACTAAACATTAAATATAAAAGTTAGTGGTATAAGGTTATTCAATTTAACATAATAAAGATTATAACATTATTATTTCTATGAAATATTAATGTTAATAATCTTTATTATGTTAAATAAGAAAATTAAAGAATCTCCTAGACAGATATTTTTTATAGAGTTTAGATATCCTTTTTGGAATATCCATATGTTCTAATTATTCTAGATTAAATAATCTAAAATTTGAATGTTCTTTGCTTATTATAATTTCATTGTACCGGTTACAATAAATATAGTTTTATTTGGAGCAACCTCAAAAACCCAAGAATTAACAATTTTTGAAACTTTACACTTTATATTTAATTCTTCATAAATTTCACGTTCAAGAGTTTCTTCTGGCAATTCATTTGGTTATAATCTTCCTCCAGATAATTCCCATTCATTTCGATTATTCTTTATCAATAAATATTTACCATTTATTCTGATTATCCCTTTTATAGATATACATTCTTCTTTCTCTAAAATCGATAAATTCAATCACTTTCTATTTAACATAATCTATGACCTAATAACATTGCTTCTTTTGATTAATATTTAATGTTTTATTAAAATATGATTTTTGTTCTATTGCTATTTAGATTAGTTTAAAATAAATTTGCAACACAATTTTCTTATTGATGAAAAAAGGTTTATTAGCGCTCTCACTATTGGGTACATTTAGTTTTGTAAATGCCCAACGAATTTTAACTGGTACTGTGACGGATGAAAATGGTCAAAAATTATCTAATGTTCAGGTTCAGGATCCTCAAACCAAACGATGGACACAAACAAATTCGGACGGTTTTTTTACAATAGAATTAACGAACGAGAATACTAATTTGTCTTTTTCTCAAAAAGGAAAAGAAACACAAGAAATTGTTGTAGACTCTTCAGAAAATAATGTTTCGATTGTCTTATACAATCAAACTTTACGTTTGGAACAAGTTGATATTTTCCCGAAAAAGAAAAAGGAATATTCAGAAATTACGCTTGGTAAAGAAGCAATAGAAAATGTGCAAGCGTTTTCGTTAAACGAAGTTTTGCAACAATTACCAGGACAAGTTACAATGGATTTTAACAACAACGAATTCAAAAATGTTGTTTTTAGAACTGCGATTTCTTCAAATAATTTGGGATTATCAGGAAGTTTGTCAAGTAATACAAATAGTGATCGCAAAGATTATTTTCAGAATAAAGCGTTTGGGACGTCGATTGTAGTCAATGATATTCCAATTTCAAACAATGAAAATATGCAAGCGTTTACCTCTTTAAATGGTGGTGGTTTCAATGATTTTAACAATCCAAGCTATGGTGTCGATTTGCGTCAAATTACAACGGCTAATATCGATGAAGTAAAAATTATTCAAGGAATTGCTCCTGCAAAATATGGTGATTTAACTTCAGGACTAATCATTATCAATTCTAAAGTTGGTTCAACTCCCCTACGCGCTTCTATTTCGATGTTAGATGCGACAACAGAATATAATATATCAAAAGGTTTCAAGCTTAATGATAGAAATTTCTTGAGTTTGTCGGGGAATTATTTGGCTTCTAATGAAGATGTTCGCGATAATTTGAAATCCTATAATCGTATTACAACAAATGCTGCGTGGAAATCATCGAACAAAATCAATACATTGGTTAATACTTTAGAAGGAAGTTTTGCAATCAATAATGATAAAATAAAATATGATCCAGATGATATTTCGGATCCTAAAATAAAGAATGATAAGTTCACGATTCGATTATCTAATAATCTGAAATGGAACTTGAAAAAAGATTGGATTGATGCTTTAAATGTTGACGCAAACATCAATTATGAGAAGCAAAATTCGAAAGAAGAACGTTGGAATAATGTCGCAACTGCTGCGGTCACAACTTCTACGGAAAATGGAATTTCGGATGCGATATTTTTACCAAATCAATATACATTTGTCAAAAATGTAGAAGGAATTCCGATGTCTACTTTCTTAAATATAGAAGGTGTAAAAAATTACGAATCTAAAAACAATTGGAACCATACTTTTTCTGTTGGTTTATCTTCTCGATCAAGCTCTAACAAAGGTCGCGGAACATATACGGACGAAAATACAACGCCTAATTATTATACATTAAGTGGAGCAAAAGGTGGTTTGGGTTATCGTGATTATAATTTCAAAAACACCAAAACGCAATGGCAATTGTCTGTTTATGCAGAAGATAGAATTGTGAAATTTGGCGAAAATGATAATGTTTTCAAGTTAGATTTAGGTTTTAGATTCGATAATCAATATGGAAATAACACATTTCAACCGCGTATAAATACATCTTACGCGTTCAATAAAGTGTTTAGAATTCGTGGTGGATACGGAATTGCTTCTAAAGCACCTTCGTTGAATCAACTATTTACGGGAGATCGAATTTACGATCGTTTGTTGGGAGACGGAATTTATTATGTCAATAATAAGCAATATGGCTGGATTGAAACGTTTCTTTTGGAAGGAAATAATTTAAATTTGAAACCAAGTAGATCTTACAATTCAGAAATAGGTTTTGATGTTAATTTGCCTTTCGGATCATTAAATGTAACAGGATATTATAATCAATTGAAAGATGGTATTTCAAAAGTTTATCATGCAACAACTTTAGAAGGTTCTACAATTAGTGTGGACACGTCTACTTCTACTCCAACCTATTCTGTAACTGGAAAAGAAGCTTATCAAATTATTTATAATACTTTAGAAAATAACTTAGAATCGACGGATAAAGGTATCGAAATGTTTATAAATTTTAACCGAATCAAATCTCTAAATTTAGATATTTCGGTGAATGGTTCGTACACAAAAACAACAAATAATAAGCCTGTTTATGAATATGAAGCTTCTACAAATGTTTTAGCAAAAGAAAAATATGCTGTCTATTATAATCCAAAATCGAATGATGAAGCTTTAATGTTTGGAACAAATTTTAATTATCATTTGAAAAAAGTTGGATTGATTTTATCTCTTCGTACAGAACATATTTTTATTCAAAATCATGATAAATACAACAATAGAAATCCAATAGGATATTTGGATGAAAATTCTGTTTATCATGCAATTCCTGTCGAAGATCAAGGAAATACAGATTTGTACGGACATTTGATTAAAGCGCCACAAAAAACATTAGCAGAATTACAAAATTCATTGCATAATTTCCATTTACGCATTTCGAAAGATTTCTTGAATGGATTCAAAGTATCTGTTTATACAACAAATGTTTTTGGTTTAAAACCTACTTATATCAACGATTCTGGAGAAAGAAGAGTCTCTAATATTGCAAAATTTTCATTGGGAGGTAAAATTGAATACACTTTCTAATTCTAAACAATTTCAAAAAAGATTATTATGTTAAAAAAATATATACTTCTCACTCCTATTTTAGCAAGTTTATTATTTAATTCTTGTTCTGATGATGATTTTGGAAATTCAGCGGTTCAACCCGTTACATTTACAACAAAGGTTACTTTTGATAGCGATTTTGATGCTTCAAAATTACCTGTAAATGCGAAAACAATTCTTAAAAATACGCAAACAGGAATGATATATGAAGCGGTTACTAACAGTAATGGTGAAGCGGTTTTTCCTCAACTAATTCCAGGAACATATTCAGCGAATGTTAGTTTTTCATTGACTCCAGCAGAGTTTGAAACTTTATTTGGATATGATGCAGGAACGGAAGATAATATTGAGTTTAATGGATCTGCGCAAAATGTGAGTGTAAATTCTTCAAATATTTCAATTGCTATAGAGTTGAATTCGGCTAAAATAATTGGTGGTTTAATTTTAAAACAAATCTATTACGGAGGTTCTGATATCAAAGAAGGCGCTTTGTTTAGAGATCAATTTATTGAGATTTACAACAATTCGAATGAAGTAATTTATGCAGATGGTTTAATTTTTGGGCAATTATTTGGTGCTAATACAGTCGAATCTCAATCATATTCTCAAGCAAATGGACAATTAGATTGGTCCAAAGGTGAAGGAAATACAAAAGGTGCTGAAGCGAATACGGGTTATGTGTATGTTGCGAATGCGGTTCGTATTCCAGGAAATGGAACGACTTATCCAGTTCAACCAGGTCAAAGTATTACAATTGCGCAAACGGCGATAAATCATAAAGGAAATTATACCGATGCAAATGGTAAAGTGATCGAAATTCTGAAACCAGAGTTAACGGTCGACTTATCAAATGCCGATTTTGAGGTAAATATGACGAGTTATTTAGGTTCTCAATATTCGTATGATATTCAAAATCCTGCTGTTCCAGATTTAGATATTGTGTGGTGGGCAAATGGAAATAAAGATTTATTGTTAGACAATTTAGGTCGTCAAGCTTATATTCTTTTTAGAGCTGATGAAAATGATATAAATGGTTTTGGTAAGGTGAGAAATCCATCAAATAAAACAACATATCAATATTTACAATTGCCGAATGATTTTATTTTAGATGCTGTAGAAACAACACAAGATATGGGAACTAAATTGGTTCCGAAAAAATTACAGAACAAACAAGATGCTGGTTATGCTTATTTAACAGCGGGTTCTTATACATCAACATCTATTATTCGTAAAACTCAAAAAACAATTAATGGTCGTATAATTTTGAAGGATACAAACAATTCCACAAACGATTTTGTAAACATCAAAGCTGAACCAAAGATTTTTGCGCAATAGAAATTAAAAAACATGAAATCAATTGATTTAACAACATACGATAACAAATTATTGAAAATTGTTTCTTTTGCGTGTTTACTTTTCGGAAGTACATCATTTGCACAAGAAAATGATTCGATAAAAGTAACTTCTAACGAAGCTGAACAAGTTGTAAAAGATTTGAATTGGCAATTACCCGTTGCAACACATTCTTTACCGATTAAAGATTATACACATACAGGGATTTATTTGAGTCATCAAAACAATCAATTTGCGCGTAAACAAACAGCCGAAGAAACAAATCGTTATGGTTTTTTGAGCGAAGGTTTGTACACAACTGAAAATGGTTTTAGAATTTTCGGAATGATAGATTTGCAGAAATTCAATGAAAAAAATCTATCATGGAATCTTTCTGATGAACGTACTGATGAGCAACAAGTGCTTTCTCCGCAATATTTCTACGTTCCGCGTGCAGCAGATTGGGATAATCAGCAATATTTGATTCGTGGTGGAGTTTCGAAAAATTTTGGAAACTTAACATTAGCTGCTAAAGCCGAATTGAATGTCAATAAAATGGCGCGTAAATTAGATCCTCGTCCAGAAATCAAAAACAATAAATTAGTTGGAGAAATTCAAGTTGGTTATGAAATTTTTGATGGACATCAAATTTTTGTATTAGGTGCATATGGTCGAAAAGACAAGGATTATAGCTTAAAGTATAAAGGAAGAAATCAAGATGTAGAAGAAAATTCAAGTACCTATTTGCGTTACATGGCAGGTTATGGTCGCGAAATTAATAATCCATTGAGAAATAAAATAGATAACGAAAAAACAATTTACGAATATTTTACACGAAATATCATTTCTAAAATCGGTGGTGGATATCAATTTAGTTCAGACAATACAAAGTTGATTTTAGGTTACAATTACCAAGAAAATCAACAGCGAATGTATGATAGCAAAACCAAAGAAGATAAGTTCTTTATCTATGTTTGGGATATCAACGAGCATTTTGCTTATGCGAATTTTATGACAAAATTTGATAACAATACAATCAATGCGCGTTTAGATTTTTCGAGAAAAGATGGCGAAAATTACGATGTTTCTATCGGTGGAATGAATTATCAAAATCGTTTACAAAATCTAAATTTAGATGTTAATTTAGCGAATCGTGATCTTACAAAAATGAATTATTTTCTTGGATTCAAAACAAGCTATAATCAGAACAAATATTACGATGCTTTAGCGATATATGACATGAAAATTAAATCGTTGGATGTTGGTATTTATGGAAATAAAGATTTGATGTTGAATAATAATTCGAAATTAAATGTCGGTTTAGCTTTTAATTATTATGCATTGTTAGATTCTTATTTTGATTATACAAAAATGACTGGAGTAAACGAAGATACTTTTTACAACAATGTTGCGGCTTATGATTATGCGTACAATACAACCAATCATTTTGATGCTTCAACGTCTATTCGTTACATTTTACCTGTAAAAAACAATAAAACAATCGAGTTGTATACGCAGTTAAAAGGTATATTTGCAACAAATAAGAGCAATTTTACCGAAATCAATACAGATAATACGTATTTAATGAATTTCGGAATTCAATTAAATTATTAGAATGAAGATGAAAAAAATGCTTCCAATCGTTGCATTTGGTGCGACTACTCTATTTTATGCGTTTAATAGTAACAAAATAATCGATCAAGGTTATACAGTTACCGAATTACGTGCATTGTATAGTAGCGGAGATCAGTCAAAATGGCCTAAACCAATTGTGGACGAAAGTGTTTTGAAAGATGGTTTTGAAGATATTGGTACATTAGGCGAAGTTCCTTTTCCTAAAGATAATCCGTATTCTAAAGAGAAAGCTGAGTTAGGAAAATCCTTATTTTTTGATCCTCGTTTATCAAATTCCAATCAAATTTCTTGTGCAAATTGCCACGATCCTGAGTTGAATTGGGGCGATGGTCGTCGTGTTCCTTATGGTGAAGATCGACAGTTGGGAGCGCGTAATTCGCCGAGTTTGATGAATGTTGCTTACTCAAAAGTAATGTTTTGGGATGGTCGTGCAAAAACATTGGAAGAACAAGCAGAATTTCCGATTCGTGATAAAAAAGAAATGAATCATCACATTGATTTTGCAACAAAACGAATTGCTGAAATTAATGGTTACAAAGAATTATTTAAAGCCGCTTTTGGTGACGAAAAAGTAACGAATGACCGTATTACAAAAGCAATTGCAACTTTTGAACGTACAATTTTATCTCCGAAAAATAGATTTGATAAATTTATTGCAGGAAAATCGGATGAATTAACTGATCAAGAAATTGAAGGTTTACATCTTTTCCGCACAAAAGCGCGTTGCATCAATTGTCACAATACAGCGTATTTTTCGGATAATAAATTTCATAATATTGGTTTGACATATTATGGTCGAGAATACGAAGATTTAGGTTTATACAATACAACTAAATTGGCTAAAAATGTTGGCGAATTCAAAACACCTTCATTGCGAGAAGTTCCTCAAAATGCACCTTATATGCACAACGGACTTTTCCCTACAATTCGTGGCGTAATCAATATGTACAATGCCGGAATGTTTCATTTTCAACCAAATGAGAAACAGAAAAATGATTCATTATTTCCGAAAACAACAGAGTTAGTTCAGAAATTGAATTTAACTGCTTCGGAAATGGATGCGTTAGAAGCTTTTTTGATGAGTTTGAAACAGAATCAATACAAAATGCGTCCACCGCAATTACCAAATAAATAACAAATTATAAATAGCAAAACGACTCAATAAATTGAGTCGTTTTTTGTTTTCGGATGATTAATTAGCTACTAAAATTTTTAATTGATTTTGAATAAATACTTGACTCAAATTATTATTGAGTTCATTGTATTTTGATTGCAATACTTGATTTTTAGACGATTTGTAAACCGAAGCATCAACTTTATCAAATTTATATTTTGTTTCTGTAGTTTCAAAAGATTGCTCAGAAGCTTTTACAATTTCAATTAAAGATTTCGTCAAATCTTCTAATAAATTCAGTTTTTTTAATTCAAGATTGACCAAATCATTTAAACGTTTTTCTTCTTTATTTTTTTGCGCTTCATTCAATTGCAATTCAATTTTTTTCAATTCACGTTGTTGCGCTGTATTTCCTCTCGAATAAATCGGAATAGAAAGATTCAAGCCAATGTATTGACTTTTATTGTCTTTTAATTGATTCCCAAACTGAAAATTTGTATCCGCTAAACTCTTAATTTTTTGTGCATAAAAAGTTCCGTATGAATAATTCAAAAATAAACTTGGTAGATATTTCCCAAATAACTGTTTATATTCTTCATTGATTTTCTTCATATTCAACTCATATTTTTCAATAGATGGATAAGTTGAATAATTGAATTCATTCTGATTTATTTCATCTAATAAAGATTGTTGTAACGTCATGTTTTCTGGTAAAACACTTGTAATATTCAGTAATTGAATCAATTGAGTTTTACTTATAATTTCTTCATGTTTAGATTTTTCCAAATCATTTTGTTCTTGAAGTACGATAACTTGAATATCATAAAAATCACTTTTCGGGCGCTTCCCTTCCTCTACTTCCTTTGAAATTCGAACAAATTGTATCTGAGAATTTTCCATTTGAGATTTCAAAACAATTCGCCATTCTTGCAAAGCCAAAGCCGCCATATATTTTTCTAAAACTAACAAATCATATTGATTTTGAATTGTTTTTAATTCAAGTTTTTCTAATTCGATATCATAGTTTTGAATTGTTGTTTGATTTAATTTAGAAAAATCAAACAAATTAATTTGAGCATTAATTGATAAATTATCTGACTGAATATTAGAAGGTTCTCTTGTATTAGTTGAAGGGTCAATTGAGGATCCAAAATTATACGCATGCGAAACCGAAGCATCAATAGTTGGTAAAAATTGCGAAGCAAAAGAACGTTTATTTTTCACTTTCTGATCAATTTTTATCGACTGAATTTTAAAATCAGGTTGATTTTCTCTCCCTAAATTCAAACAATCTTCTAACGTTAGGTTTTGTGCTTTTCCCAAAAATGAGAAAAGCACAACCATTAATAAAAAATATTTAGCATTCATAAATAGAGAATTATTCGTATTTCAGGTAATTTAAACTATTGATTCGTGTAGCAGAATAAGCTTTTATTAAAACAACAATTAAGGTTAAACTCAATAATAAAACAAAAGCAAACACATAAATCCAGATTGAGATATCAATGCGATAAGCAAAGTTTTCTAACCATTTTTGCATCAAAAAATAACTTGGTAAAATTGCAAGTGCAAAACCTATAAATGCGAAATAGATATATTGTTTTGATAAAATTCGTAGTAAAGAAGACGTTTCAGCACCTAAAACTTTTCGAATGGCTATTTCTTTGTATTTACGTTCGATTGTGTAAGATGAAAGCGCGAATAATCCAAACAACGCAATTGTAATCACAATAACATTCAAGATCTTGAACATTTTTTCTTGTTTTGTATAATTTTCATACGAACGTGCAAACTGTTTGTCTACAAATTCATATTCGAAAGGATAATCTTGATCAACTTTGGCTTTCCAAAACTTCTCGATATTATCTATGGTCTGTTTATCAGTATCTATTTTAATCAAAACATCTTGCAAATTGTACGATAACCAATCAACAACTTTGAAATGGAAAAACATCATTGGTCGTATTTTATTTTGCGGTTCTCCTAAATTGAAATCTTTTGTTACACCAATAAGCTTCAATTTTTGTCCATTCCATTCAAATTCATCATTCAGTTTCAACGTTTCTCCAAAATATTTTTTTGCGGTTTCATTTATTAATACATTCGAAATTGTATCGGACGAAATCATTGGATTTAAATCTCTTCCTTCTTTTAATTGAATTTTCATCATATCCAAAAAACCAAAATCAATTCCCATATTATCTGTCACCAATTGTTTTTCTTTTACTCGAAAACTTGTATTAGACATAGCTCCAAGAGAACCAAACTTGAACGCAGTAGCATTTACAGCTTGTACACCTTTTATTTTTAGTAAATCTTGTTTGAAACTGTTATAAAAATCAAACTTTTTATCAGCTAAATCTTGTCTTTTAAATGGAATACTAATTACTTGATTACCTGAGAAACCTAAATCTTTTTTTGAAATGTAATTCATTTGTTGAATAACAAGAGTTCCTGCAACAATAAAGAATGTAGCAATTGAAAATTGTAAAATCAACATTCCATTTCGTAACCAAATTCCATTTTTACTTCTTGAAAAATTACCTTTTAAAACGTTCAGTTCTTTAAAATTTGAAACATAAATAGCAGGGAAAATTCCAGCAATAACAACTACGATAACAAAAATTACAATCAAATATGGAATAAACGAAGTAATATACAATTCTAAATTTTTGTCAATTAATTGATTATATGTAGGCAAAAAAACTTCAACAAAAGCTAATGCAACAATAAATGACAAAACTGTGGTTATTGTAGTTTCTATGATAAATTGTAAAACAATATTTCTTTTTGTAGCACCAACAACTTTTCTTATTCCTACTTCTTTCGCTCTTCTAATTGCTTGTGCAGTAGAAAGATTTATATAATTGATAATCGATAAGATCAAGATTAAATAAGATAACCCTAAATTGATTTGTAAGAATAGTTTATTCCCCATTCCTTCTGGCAATCGAGAAACTTTTGCATTTAATCTTGAGTCGTTTAATGATTGGAACTTTACAGTTACTGGTTCATAAATCTTTACAAATTCTTTTACAGGTATTCCTTCGTTTTTTGCATTTTTTAAAGTATTATTTTCATAAAAAAGTTGTGTTCCTAATTTTTCAACTTCTTCTTTATCAGCAGTATTTTTTAATTTGATAAATAATCCAGAACCATAATTTCCCCATTGATCTTTTGTATCTTCTAAACGTTTATAGATATTTGAAACAACCATTTTAGGTTGAAAACTAGTATACTTGTTTGTTTTAAAAACTCCATAAATAGGCATTTTTCTGCCATCAAAAGTTGTCAAAGTTTTTCCTACAGGATTTTCAGTGCCAAAAATTTTAGCTGCCTCTTTTTCTTCTATTGCAACACCATATCTATTTTTTCGAAAATTATCTACACTTCCTTTTACAAACTTGAATGGAATAAAATCAAAAAAATTCTGATCTGTACTAGTAATTCCAGTAACATAAACTTTTTTATTATCGACGTAAAAAGTTTCTTGTCCATACCAACCTTCAAACCAACAATAACTTTCTATCTTATCTGATTTTTCTTTTAAGTAACGAGGTAAAGGTTCAACACTTGTAGGCCAAGTTTCTCCACCTTTTTGAAATACAGTTAATGTTTCAAATACGCGATCAATATTCGGATTCCATTTATCGTAACTCGTTTCATCTTTCCAATATAAAGTCGAAAAAATAACACCAGCAATTCCGATAGCTAAACCAAGAATTGTAAGAAATGTAAATCCTTTGTTCTTGATCGTATTTCTTAAATATATTTTAAACCAATTTTTTAGCATCGATTATATTATTTTTTTCGAATTAATAAGAACCACCATTTTCATTCAAAACTTTAGAAAGCTTATCACGCTGAATTGTTATATCAGTTGGTAAACCTTTTATCGTAATCTTACTAGCTGTATTTGCATCTACTAAAAGTTTTTGTGAAACCCAACTTGTAATTGAAGAAGCATTATTTGCTATCAAATTTGCTCTTGTTGCATTCAGTTTTTTCAAGTCTGAAATGGATCCACTTGTCGCCTTTATATCTAATTGTTTAGTTTCTCCTTTTAAAGAAACTATTGCTCCATTTGAAATATTAATCGTTGTGTTTTCTGAATTGATTTTTGATTCCCAAATAGATCCAGAACTCATTTTAGAAGTTATAGTTTTAGAGGTGATATTTCCATTCAATTGAGCACCAGACGACAAATCAATCTCTAAATGATCGGTTTTTAGAGATTTAAAAACGATTTGTGCTCCAGAAGTTTGTTTAATTCTCAACACATTTGATTTAAAATTATCTTCAAACGAGATTTTTGAGCCAGAAGTCATCGAAATCCTTTCTAAAGCTATACCATAAACACTTATATCAATCTTTGAAATTGTAACATTTGGTTGGTTTTTAGTATCTATATAAACTTCTAAAACATTATTTTTTGTACTTGTAATAATGTAATTTAAATTTTCTTTTTTATCTGTCTCGACAATTACTTTTGGAGAATCTGAGTTATAGTAATTGATATTTACGACTGATTTACAGATAATTTCGTTAAAATTTTCAATATTTCTTGATTCTGTAATTTGAGCATTCAATAAGATTGTTGTCAAATTGAACAATAGAAGAATATAATTTTTCATGGTTTATCAATTTAAATTTTAGTTTTCTCAAAAACATTTACATTTTTCTGATTCATTTTTTCAGAAAGAATTTCACCATCTTTCATGGTAATAATTTTATCAGAATAAGCCGCGTCATGAGCTGAATGCGTTACCATCAAAATTGTAGAACCTTGCGCATGTAAATCGGTTAATAGCTCCATCACTTCATTTCCATTGATACTATCCAAATTTCCTGTTGGTTCATCAGCCAAAATTATTTTAGGATTAATCACCAAGGCTCTTGCAACTGCAACACGTTGTTGTTGACCACCAGAAAGTTGCTGTGGATAATGTTGTAAACGATGAACAATATTTAATTTTTCTGCAATTTCTTGTACTCGTTTTTTTCGTTCTGAGCTTGAAACTTTAGAATAAATCAAAGGCAATTCAATGTTATCATAAACTGATAATTCATCAATTAAGTTGAAATTTTGGAAGATAAATCCTATGTTTTCTTTTCTAACTTGAGAACGTTTCGATTCGTTGGCATTAGACATTTCAAGATTATTCAAAGCATAACTTCCTTCATTGAAAGAATCCAATAATCCAATAATATTCAATAAAGTAGATTTTCCACAACCCGAAGGTCCCATAATGGAAATAAATTCTCCAGAATTGATTGTTAAATTAATCCCATTCAAAGCTTTTGTTTGAACATCTTCTGTAATAAATATTTTTGATAAGTTTTCTATTTTAATCATGATGTTATTTTTTTATTGTTAATTCTTGTACTTCTTTATAATCTTCGTAATTCGAAATAATTACTTTTTCATTTGTTTTTAATCCTGAAATCACCTCGTAAACACTCGGATTTTCTCTACCTAATTCAATTTTTCTACGTGTTGCTTTATCGTTATTGATAACAAAAATCCATTTCCCTTGTGTTGTTGTATAAAAGGATCCTTTTGGAATAACTAATTTCTTTTCTTTTTCGGATAAGATCAATTTTACTCCTACGGATAAACCTTCTTGTAAATTTTCGGGAATTTTATCAATAAATTCTAATTCTGTTTTAAATTTTCCGCTTTTTATTTCTGGAGAAATCTTAGTCACTTTTACTTTTATGATTTTTCCTTTAATTTCGATTTGTCCATATTGATTCTCTTGTATTCGATCCAAATAATATTCATCAACCATTGCAACCAATTTGTATCCGCTTAGAATATCCACTTTTCCAATACTTTTCCCTGCTTCTATTGATTGTCCTAATGTCGCTTCAAAAGAGCTTAAACGACCAGTTTCAGGTGCCAAAACCAAGAAATTTTGCTTATTTTTTCGAAGTGTTACCAAACTTTTTTGCATGATAGCTAAAGCTTCATTAATTTGTTTTAATTGAATCGAATTTGATTCACGTTCCTTAACTAAACTTTTCTGTATAATTGCTTTTCGTTCTTGTTGGTAGCGCATTTTTTCCTTTGTATTTTCCCATTCATTTTTCGCTAACACTTCTCTATTATACAATTTTTGATTCAATTCATAATCTAATTTTGATTGATTAAAATCGTGTTCAATTCCTACAAAATCCTTTGATAAATCCAATTCTTGATTCCGAATAGATAGTTTTGCAACATTTAATTGATTCATTTGTTCGATAATTGCCGTTTCTTGCGTCAAAAAATTAAGTTCCGTATTCGGATTATATAATCGTGCAATTGGCAAACCTTTTGTAACCATTTCTCCATTTTCTACAAATATTTCTTGAACAGAACCACCTTCTATCACATTGATAAAGATTGAATTAATTGGTTCTATTTGTGCCTGAAAAACAACAAAATCTTCAAAATAATCTTCAGAAACGTCTTTTATCATCAATTCATTTGCACTTACAGTTAAAGCTCGTGGTCGATTCATCAAATAAAAACTCGAACCACCTAAAATTATGGTTGTCACAGCAATTATTCCGAGGCGTTTATATTTTTTATTTTTTTGATTGATTTTCGTATCCATTATTTATTAAATTTACCAAACAGCCGTTTATTTATGGTTATTTTACTAATTATCAATACGTAATAAATGTGCCCAAAATTTATAATTTCTTAAAGCATTGAAATCAATTCTTTTAAAAACTTATAATAAAAATTGACTGTCCGAAAACGAACACTTATTTGTTCAGAAACGGACACATGACAAAACTAAATATGAAGAAAACTTTAGCCACTATACTGATTTTAGACGATCAAGAAGAAATATTAATTGCAAGTCGACTACTTTTGAAACGTCAATTCGAAACAATTATCACTTGTTCTGATTCCAAAAAGATTCCACAAATCTTGGTAGAAAATGAAATTGATGTTGTTTTAATGGACATGAATTTTAGAACAGGTTATGAAGATGGAAAAGAAGGAATTTTTTGGCTGAAAGAGATTCAACATGCGCAACCAAAAACGAAAGTAATTTTGATGACGTCCTATGGAAGCGTAGAAACTGCGGTTGAAGGTTTAAAATTAGGTGCGATTGATTATATTTTAAAACCTTGGGATAATGATAAATTGGTTGATCTTATAAAAGAAGCGATAAAACAGCGTAGAAAATCGAAGCAAATAAAAGAACCAAAAGAAAATAAGTTGTTTTATGGAAATTCTCCAAGTATCGAAAAAGTATATAAAATCACCAATAAAATTGCAAAAACTGATGCAACAATCTTGATTTTAGGCGAAAATGGAACCGGAAAATCAGTTTTGGCAAAATCAATTCATGAAAATTCTACACGAAATACAGAAAAATTTATTCATGTTGATTTAGGTTCTTTGAATGAAAATCTATTTGAAAGTGAGTTGTTTGGGTATAAAAAAGGAGCATTTACCGATGCGAAAGAAGATACAATTGGTCGATTTGAAGCTGCAAATAATGGAACGATTTTTTTAGATGAAATCGGGAATTTACCAAATCATTTGCAAGCAAAACTTTTGCAAGTGATTCAGAATAAAGAAATTATTCGTTTAGGAGAAAGTTCACCAAGAAAAGTCGATGTTCGTATAATTGTTGCTACGAATGCGAATCTTGAAAAAGCTATAAAAACTGGTCATTTTAGAGAAGATTTGTATTATCGAATCAATACCATTTCGGTTACAATGCCGAATCTTAGCGAACGAAAAGAAGATATTAAACCTTTAATTGATTATTTTTTAGAACTTTATACTGATAAATATGAGGTCGAAAAACCAGTTATTAATGAACAAATTTTGTATCAATTAGAAAACTACGATTGGAACGGAAACATTCGAGAATTGCAAAATAGAATTGAACGTGCAGTTATTTTAGCGGAAGAAAATGAAATTACGATCGAAAATTTAGGTTTTACAACATTTATTCCTCAAAAAATTACTGATAATTCAAATAATTTGAATGAAATAGAACGAAATAAAATTATAGAACGTTTACACTTTTTTGAAGGAAATATTAGTAAAACAGCAGAAAATTTAGGTGTTTCTCGTGCTGCTTTATATCGAAAATTAGAAAAATATAACATTACGAATTATAAATAATGAAACGCAATTCTCTTATTTTTCAGTTAGTATTTAGAATACTTTTTTTAGCATTTCTTCTGTTTATGTTGGCTTTTATTGGAATCAAAAATTATTGGTTTTCATTTACATTTGTATCCATTATTACAATTATATCGATTACGGAAATAATTCATTTTTCTAAAAATTATCTTTCTAAAAATCAAAAAATTATAGATGCTTTATTGTATAATGACTTTAGCTTAAATATTAATCAAAATCAATATAAAAAAGACAATTCTGCATTAAAATTATATCATAAAATTAAAGAAGAACATGTTTTAAATTCGTCTAAAGAAATCATTTATCATCAATTATTGAATGCAGTTCCGTTTGGTTTTTTGATTCTTAAAAAAGAAGAAAATGATCGAAAAATTATATTTATCAATCATCATTTTCAACAAATATTTAGCGTTCCAAAATCAAGTTCGTGGAATTATCTAAAAAAATTGATTCCACAGTTTTGTGAAACTTTAGAAAATAAAGAATTTGATGATTTTAAAAGTACAATTGACATACAAATTAATGATGAAGAGCGACAAACTTATCTGATTCAGAACACAAAAACGTTGATTGCTCATGATGAATATGCGATTATTTTTATTGATTCGATTCAGCGCGTGATTGATTCCACTGAAAAAGAGGCTTGGATGAATATTATGAAAGTCATTGCGCATGAAATCATCAATTCTTTGACGCCTATTTATTCATTAGCAAATACCACAAAAACTTATTTTGAAACGGACAATTTAGATAAAAATGATTATGATGATATTCGTTTGAGTTTGGATACAATTATGAATAGAAGTCAGCATTTACAGACGTTTGTAGAGCAATATCGTCAATTAACCATGTTACCAAATCCTGTTAAATCGACACAAAATTTGTATGAAATTATCCAAGGAATTGAGCAATCTTTTTCGGCTGAATTTCATCAAAAAAATATTGTATTTCAGAATTTAATTCCAGAAAATATTAAAGTTGAAATTGATCGAATTTTGTTTGAACAAGTTTTGATTAACTTAATCAAAAATGCGATTTATTCATTAGAAAATGCAGAAATTAAATCAATTGAAATTTCATCGAAACAAACCGATAATCGATTGCAAATTATTATTCAAGATTCTGGACAATTGATTGATGAAGAAATCATTTCCAAAATATTTTTACCTTTTTATACAACTCGAAAAGATGGTGCAGGAATTGGTTTGACACTTTCCAAAAACATTATAGAAGCGCACAAAGGTTATTTGTATTATCAACAAAATGATGGAGTAAAACGTTTTAATATCATCTTAAAGTAATTGGTAAAAAGTGTAACTTTAACCTCTAATTATATAATACTTTCTCGCCAAAATCTTTGGAAATTTGTCCTATAAAATTACTGTTATGAATGCACAAACACTTACTATACCGATTATCAATTTGAATTCAGAAAAAGATGTTGAATTAATCAATAAATTACTTTCTGAAACAGAAAATCTTGATGAATATACTGTGAATTTAAACGCTAAAACGATTAATGTTTCGGCAAAAAAATTATGGAAAGTTTCCCCTAAAATCTATGAAACTTTAAAGCAAAATAACTTCAAGATAGATTCTGTCGAAAAGTCGTATCCCGTTCTCAATATGACGTGTGCTTCGTGTGCGAGCAGTTCTCAAGCAAATCTTAATCGTCAGTTGGGCGTTGTAAATGCGGAAGTGAATTACGGAAATGGAATGGGAAAAATCGAGTACATTCCTACTCTTGTTTCCCCAGAAAATTTGAAAAATGCTTTAGTAGAAGTTGGATACGATTTGGTGATTGATGAGTCTAAAAATCAAGATGAAGAAATAGAACAACTTCACGAAGAAAAGTATAAAACACTGAAAAATAAAGTAATTTGGGCTTTAATTTTTGGAGTTCCTTTATTTATTATCGGAATGTTTTTTATGGATATGCCTTACGGAAATTACATTATGTGGGCACTTTCTACGCCAATTCTTTTTATTTTTGGACAACAATTTTTCGTCGGTGCTTGGAAACAATTGAAAAATAAATCGGCTAATATGGATACTTTGGTTGCTTTGAGTACTAGTGTAGCCTATCTTTTTAGCGTTTTCAATACATTATTTCCAGAATATTGGCACAGCAAAGGTTTACACGCGCATCCTTATTTCGAGGCTGCTGGTTTAATCATCGTTTTTATCTTGATTGGTAAATTGATGGAAGAACGTGCGAAAGGAAATACTTCCGAAGCGATCAAGAAATTAATCGGTTTACAACCTAATACTGTGTTGGTTGTGAAAGATGGAAATCAGGTTGAAGTGAAGATTGAAGATGTACAAATTGGCGATTTGATTGTTGCAAAACCTGGAGATAAAATTGCGGTTGATGGAATTATTGTTTCGGGAGAATCTTTTATCGATGAAAGTTCATTGACAGGAGAGCCAATTCCGGTAGAAAAAGGAATTGATGCGAATGTTTTTTCAGGAACTTTAAATCAAAACTCTCCTATTCAATATAAAGCCTTGAAAGTAGGGAATGATACACTTTTGTCTCAAATTATTCAATCAGTAAAAAATGCACAAGGAAGTAAAGCGCCAGTTCAACAATTGGTAGACAAAATTGCAGGTGTTTTTGTTCCGATTGTGATTATTATTGCAATTTTAACGTTTATTACTTGGTTAATTTTAGGTCAAGAAAATGCTTTTACAATGGCACTTTTATCGATGATTACTGTGCTTGTTATTGCTTGTCCTTGTGCACTTGGATTGGCAACGCCTACCGCGATTATGGTTGGAATGGGAAAAGGTGCTGAGCAAGGAATTTTGATCAAAAATGCCGAAAGTTTAGAATTAGCGAAGAAAATTGATACAATTATTTTAGATAAAACAGGAACAATTACCGAAGGAAAACCGAAAGTACAAGAATTGATTTGGTTTGATGATTCTGCTAAAAATGTACTTTATACAATCGAAAATAATTCGCAACATCCTTTAGCAAAAGCGATTACAGAACATATTGGAGAGCAAGATATTTTACCTGAACTAAAAATTGAAGATGTATCTGGAAAAGGTTTGAAAGCTAATATTTTAGATAAAGTTTATTATGTTGGAAAAACAAGTTGGATAAATGAATTAAATATTCAGATTGATGAAAAGGTTGAACAAGCTATTCAAGATTTTTCGACTAAAAATTATACCACTTCTTTCTTTGGAAATGATGAAAAAGTTTTGGGATTAATTGGAATTTCTGATGAAATAAAAGCAACTTCTGTTGAAGCTATTAAAGCTTTTCATGAAAAAGGAATTGAAGTTTGGATGGTAACTGGTGACAACGAGTTTTCGGCAAATGCAATTGCAAAACAAGTCGGAATTGATCAAGTGGTCGCAAATGCTTTACCAAATGATAAAATGAATATTATCAAAGATTTGCAACAAAAAGGAAAAGTTGTTGCAATGGTTGGTGATGGAATTAATGATAGTGCAGCGTTGGCTCAGGCAGATGTTTCGATTGCAATGGGTAATGGTTCTGATATTGCGATTGATGTGGCAGAAGTTACGTTGATTGGAGGAGATTTGACAAAAATAGATCATGCAATTAATTTATCTACGCAAACGGTCAAAACAATTCATCAAAATTTATTTTGGGCATTTATTTACAATATAATCGGAATTCCAATCGCTGCTGGAGTGCTTTATCCAATTAACGGATTTTTGTTAGACCCTATGATTGCTGGCGCAGCAATGGCTTTGAGTAGCGTAAGTGTTGTAACAAATAGTTTATTGTTAAAGTATAAAAAGATTTAATAATCTCTAAAATATTTATAAAAAAATCGGCTAAATATTTAGTCGATTTTTTTTTTTATAACAAACGATCATCCCAATTATAATCTTCTAATTCTTTGATTTTAACCTTTGAAGCAAAACCAGGATGTTTTGTATTGATTAAATAATTATACTCTTTTGGAATAATTGACGATGGAACTTTCATGACCAAATATTTAAAATCTTGATACCAAGCAGAACCAATTTCTTGTAACTCGGGATAAGCCTCTACAGATTGCCAATTTTTAGGTAATTTAGACTTCTTTATTTCATAAATCTCATCTTCTTCACAATCAATTTCTATCACTAATAATTTGTACGAATTATCAATGCTAATAGAACTTCGGTGCACGACCAATTCTAAGGTTGAGAGCGCACGAGAACTTCCTGTGTAAATAACAAATTCATCATTTTTATTCCATCTGTTGGCAACTCCAGAAGCTTGTAATGATTTTGAATATCTCGCTTTACGAATATTGAAAACTAACATTATTACACGTTTTCTCCGTACTCTATCGCAGTTAAACGATTATCGATAAATTTGAGACCTGAAACTGTATCAAGAAAATCTGCTGGCGATTTTTTATCTAACAAAACATTAGGCGTTGTTAACCATTTCTCAAAATCATCTTTTGTATTGAAAACCTCCAAACCGTGCTTGTATAAAGAAATCAATAAAACAATATGCTCTTTTGTATTGTCTTTAAGAGATACATCTTTTGTTTTGTAATTTCTGTAGGTACGCGTTGTGATATTTAACCAACTTGAGATTATTTCGTCTTTTAGCGTTGATAATTCATCAAGATATTGAATGTATTTTTGATCAATATTATAACGATTTACGTAAAAATAAACACTCGTAAAATCTCTTACTTCAGGGATTTCATTTATGATTTGTTCGTATTTTTTTAGTTTAACAGTTGCCATAATTCTAAACTTTTACTAAAGTTACAATTTTTCCTCTTAAGAAAGGAACTTTTTCTCAAATTTAAATAAATTTAACAAAAAAAGAGGTTACCTAAGCAACCTCTCTGTGATATAATGATTTAAAAATTTCTTATTTCAAAGAACCAACCATATCTTCTGGTTTCACCCATTCGTCAAATTCTTCCGCAGTTACATATCCTAATGCAATAGCAGTTTCTTTTAACGTTGAGTTATTTTTGTGAGCTGTTTGAGCAATTTCTGCAGCTTTGTAGTAACCAATTTTTGTATTAAGCGCTGTAACCAACATTAATGAATTATCAACTAATTCTTTGATACGGTTATAATTTGGCTCGATACCTTGAGCACAATGCTCATCAAAAGATACACAAGCATCTCCTAATAAACGTGCAGATTGCAAGAAGTTTGCAGCCATAACTGGTTTGAAAACATTCAATTCGTAATGACCTTGAGTTCCACCAATTGTAATCGCAACATCGTTACCCATAACTTGAGCAGCAACCATTGTTAACGCCTCACATTGAGTAGGATTTACTTTACCTGGCATGATAGAAGATCCTGGTTCGTTTTCTGGAATGATAATTTCTCCAATACCTGAACGAGGTCCAGAAGCTAACATACGAACGTCATTAGCAATTTTGTTTAATGAAACAGCTAATTGTTTCAAAGCTCCGTGAGTTTCTACGATTGCATCGTGAGCAGCTAATGCTTCGAATTTATTTTCTGCTGTTACAAATGGATGTCCTGTAAATTCAGCAATGTATTTAGCAACTAAAACATCGTATCCTTCTGGCGTGTTAAGACCTGTACCTACAGCAGTACCACCTAAAGCAACTTCAGATAAATGTTCTAATGTATTTCTTAAAGCTTTTAAACCGTGGTTTAATTGAGCTACGTATCCAGAAATTTCTTGACCTAATGTTAATGGAGTTGCATCCATTAAGTGTGTACGACCAATTTTTACAACAGATTTAAACTCTTCTGCTTTTTTAGCTAATGTATCACGTAATTGCTCAACACCTGGAATTGTTACTTCAACAACTGCTTTATAAGCAGCAATGTGCATTCCTGTTGGGAAAGTATCATTAGAAGATTGAGATTTGTTAACGTCGTCATTCGCTTTAAGAACTGGTTCACCTTCTCCAATTTTGAATCCAGCTAAAACTTGCGCACGATTAGCAACTACTTCGTTCACATTCATATTAGATTGAGTTCCTGAACCTGTTTGCCAAATTACTAAAGGAAATTGATCATCTAATTTTCCTGCTAAAATTTCGTCACATACAGCCGCAATAGCATCACGTTTTTCAACAGGTAAAACACCTAATTCAGCATTTGCATAAGCAGCAGCTTTCTTTAAGTATGCGAAACCTTCTACAATTTCGTGAGGCATAGAAGCCGCAGGACCAATTTTAAAGTTGTTACGAGAACGTTCTGTTTGAGCACCCCAATATTTATCTGCAGGAACTTTTACTTCCCCCATGGTGTCTTTCTCAATTCTGTATTCCATTTTGGTATTTTTTATTATTTATTATTGTTTACTTATCTCACAAATTTAAGAAATCGTTTGATGAAAGAAAAGTGATTAATGTTAGTATTTCTATAAATTTTATTTACTAAGTTTGTATCACATAAAAATAAAATCATGATTCAATTTTTAGGTTTCTTATTATTCTTAACAATCGCTTTATGCGGATTCTGGGGTATCATCTTTTTTGCAACGATGGCTATTTCTTGGATTCCATTTTGGGTTGCGAATTTAAGAAAAGAAAAAGCAGGAATAGTAACAGCAGAAGATCCTCGTCCGATTTTACCAAATCAAGAAGGAATCACAGTATTATTCAAAAAATAATAAGCTGTTAAAAAAATTTAAAAGGAACTTGACGAAGTTCCTTTTTTTATTTATTCTACTTTCGAATCTTCTTCGTAATTTCCTTCCAAATAATTTTTCAAACTAATTCGGATAATTTCCGTCCAACCAGCTTCAAAACTTTCGCGCGAGAAATTCTTATCATCAGGCGGAAAAGTTTCAATTCCTTCATGAATCAGCGTTAATTTTGTTTGCGGAACAATTTCATCTGTTAATTCATCCAAAATAAATGTAACAACAGAATTTCCTTCGTAGACTGGATATTTCCATGTATAAGCTAATAATTTAGTCGGCTCTACTTCTACTATTTTACAATGATGTAAATACGATCCCCCATAAAATTCAAACTCAAATCCAACTTCTGGAACAAACTTCTCAATATCAAAATACCATTTATCAAAAGCAGCTTTTGTCGTCAAAGCATTCCACACTTTGTCAATTGAAACATCAAAAATTTCTACTATTTCTACAGGCTTTGCACTCATACTCTATTTTTTTATGATTTTGTTTAATTTACTAATTTTTTAATTATTATTTAAATTTAGCCCAAAATTTAATTGTTACATTTGCTATTGTAAAATTTTTAAAATGAAATTTAATAAGACTTTTTTAAGTGTTTTAGGATTATTTGCTGGTCTTTCGCTATATGCGCAACAAGAGGTTAGCCGTCCAAAACTAGTAGTTGGTATCGTTGTCGATCAAATGCGATGGGATTATTTATATCGTTACCAAGATAGATATTCTACAGGAGGTTTCAATCGTATGTTAAACGAAGGTTTTAGTAACGAAAATACCTATATTCCTTATATACCTACTTATACAGCTATCGGTCATAGTACTATTTATACGGGTTCTGTACCTGCTATTCATGGAATTGCTGGGAACGATTTTATCATTCAAGCAACAGGACAAGAAATGTATTGTACGCAAGATGACGCTGTAAATGGGGTTGGTACTTCTTCAAAAGCTGGAAAAATGTCTCCAAAAAACTTGTTGACATCTACAGTTACTGATCAATTAAAATTAGCAACTAATTTTCGTTCAAAAGTATATGGAGTTTCGTTAAAAGATCGTGGAGGAATATTACCTGCAGGTCATTTTGCTGATGCTGCTTTTTGGTTTGAAGGGGAATCAGGAAATTGGGTTTCGAGTACTTTCTATATGAATGAGTTGCCAAAATGGTTGCAAAAATTCAATGATAAAAAAGTTGCTGAAAAATATTTAGACAAATGGAATACACTTTATCCGATTGATACGTATGTACAAAGTGAAAAAGATGGAAATCCATACCGCGAAAATTATAAAGGATTAGATAAAATGCAATTTCCTTATGATTTGAAAGCGCTGAAAAAAGACAATGGTTTAGGTTTGATTCGCTCTACTCCTTTCGGAAATTCGTTGACAAAAGATATCGCAATCGAAATTATTGATAACGAAAAATTAGGTCAAAACGAGAAAGGAATTACAGATTTCTTAGCGGTTAGTTTCTCTTCTACTGATTATGTTGGACATCAATTTTCTCCAAATACAATCGAAGCTGAGGATACTTATTTGCGTTTAGATAAAGATTTGGAACAATTATTTAATCATTTAGATCAAAAAGTTGGAAAAGGACAATATTTGGTTTTCCTAACTGCTGATCATGGTGGAGCTCATAATCCAAAGTATTTCCAAGATAAAAAAGGAAATGCTGGATATTTCCCAACTGGAGAAGTTAAAAAAGCATTGAACGCTAAATTACAAGAGAAATTCAAAGCTGCTGATATTGTACGTTCATTGACAAATTATCAGGTTCATTTGAATTATCAAACAATCGAACAAAATAAATTAGACGAAGAAGATATCAAAGAAGAAATCGTAAAATTTATGCAAAAAGTCGATGGCGTTTCTTTCGTAGCTGATATGGATAAAATTGGAGAAGCTTCTATTCCTGCAATTATCAAAGAACGAATGGTTAATGGTTTCAATCGTAAACGTAGCGGTGCTATTACTTATATTTTAGAACCACAATGGTACGGCGGAAAACAAAATGCTGGAGGAACAACGCACGGAACTTGGGGTTCTTACGACGCTCACATTCCATTTGTTTTGATGGGTTGGGGAATAAAACATGGTAAAAACAATAATCGTGTTTATATGACAGACATCGCTCCTACAGTTGCAGCATTGCTACATATAGAAGAGCCAAACGGAAATATTGGCGAGCCAGTTTCTGAAGTAACAAATCCAAAATAATCTTATAAAAGATAATTTTAAAAACGCAACTTAATTAGTTGCGTTTTTTTGTTACTATAATTATTATTTATTCTATTTCAATCATTTATATTTTAGAATTAAAGAAATTAACGATTAACATCTATTACGTAATTTTAGTAAATCAGGAATTTATATCATTGATAATGAAAAAAATATAAATAAGAGGGATTAATGAGGGATTTGTTTTAGAGGATAAATCAACATTTTTCGTTGATTTGTAATAGAACGTAATTATTACAAGATCATGAAAAATTTTAGAGAAATACATATTGGTAGTTTTATTAAGAATGTTGTTCAAGTAAAAGAAATAGATACTGGAAGAATCTTAAATTTCTTTAAATGTCAAGAAGATCAAATTGAGGAAATGTATAACAAATCAAGTTTAGATTCAGATTTACTTCTTCGATGGTCGAAGTTATTAGAATATGATTTGTTTAGATTATATTCTCAACATCTCATGTTGTATAGTCCTGTTATAACGAATAAAACCAATAAAAAAGCGAATGTTAATTCGTTGCCAAAATTCAGAAAGAATATTTACACCAAAGAGGTTATTGATTTTATTTTAGATCAGATTAAAAATGAAAAAATGAGTAAGAGAGAAATTATAGAACGTTATAATATTCCAAAAACAACATTATATAAATGGATAATTAAATACAATTAATTCTAATATTCTACACAATATTAGTAAAAGAGTATAATTTTCTCCAATTAAATTAATAATTTTAACAATCTAAATACATCATAATGAAAAAGACTTTTTTAAGTAAATTAACTTTGACATTATTCTCTACCAACCTATTTTTTTTATTATCTCCACAAGTAGATGCATGCACAAGAGTTGTCTATAAAGGTCCAGAAAATACTGTAATCACAGCTCGTTCTATGGATTGGAAAGATGAAATTGATGCAAATATTTGGGTTTTTCCTAGAGGTCTAGATCGATCTGGTAATGTCGGAAATGCTTCGGAAAAATGGACTTCAAAATACGGAAGTGTAATTGCAAGTGCTTGGGATATTGCTACAACAGATGGCATGAACGAAAAAGGACTTGTTGCAAATGTTTTGTGGTTAGTAGAAAGCCAGTATCCGCAATTTAATCCAAAAGGAACAAAACCAGGTGTTACAATTGCAGCTTGGGCACAATATGTTTTAGATAATTATGCTACAGTAAAAGAAGCAGTAGATGATTTGAGAAAAGAAAAATTTGTAATTGTTTCTGATTATATTCCCGGAACTCAAAAATTTACAACTTTACATCTTTCAATTTCTGATGCAAATGGAGACAATGCAATTTTCGAATATGTAAATGGTAAATTGAAAATACACCACGATCCATCTTATACAGTAATGACAAATTCTCCAGTTTTTGATGAGCAATTAGCAATTAATCAATATTGGAAAGGAATTCCAGGAACAATCATGTTACCAGGAACTAACAGAGCTGCTGATCGTTACGTAAGAGCATCATATTACATAAATGCGATTCCGCAAACCGCTGATACTCGTACTTCTATTGCAAGTGTTTTTAGTGTTATTAGAAATGTATCGGTTCCGTTAGGAATTTCTTCAGAAGCAGAACCTAACATATCATCTACAAGATGGAGATCAGTTTCAGATCACAAAAATCTTGTTTATTACTTTGAAACTACAAAAACTCCAAATACATTTTGGGTTGATTTAAAGAAAATTGATTTTAGTAAAAATGCAAAAACAAAACGATTAAGCGTTAGCAAAAATGAAACATATGCTGGCGAAACTTCACAACTTTTTAGTGATGCAAAACCATTTACATTTGTTGGAATTTAGATCGAAAAATTAATTAATATTTTTTGACAAATTGTTCTAAATCAACATTCAATATGATTGCCAATAACAAACATTTTATACCTGCCTTTCTATTATTTGGATTTATTGTTAATGCTCAACAATCGAATGATTCAATTGATATTTCGATAAGACCTTACACTAGTTTGAGAGGTCATCTTGCTATGCATGATAAAGTAATGGAGCTACAAGAAAATGCCTCTCGTGCTGGAATTGAAATTAATCTAAAAAAAGGAAACATTGCATTTGTAGCTGGTGTTGAATTACAAATAAATATGTTCAAAGGAAACTCGTCGTTTAATGTTGATGGAAATCTAGATAGTGATCTTTTGACAATTGTTTCAGAACAAAAACAACAAGTTTTTGGTAATCGCTTGGGTTACTTAGGAATTGATTTGTCTAAATATGGTAAAATAACATTTGGTAAACAATGGAGTGTTTACCGAGATGTTACAGCTTATACAGATCGTTTTAATGTATTTGGAGGACGCGCTTCTGCAACTTTTACAGGTGGAACAGATGGAGGTTTGCTAGGAACAGGACGAGCAGATCAATCAATAATTTACAGAAATAAAATTAAAGCTTTTCAATTTGGTGCTCAAATCCAAACAAAAGGTGGAAATGATGATAAAATTATTGATGGTTTTGGTTTTTCTGCTCAATTAGAATTAAATCAAAATATTAGTATTGGAGCTGCATTTAACCGTGCTTTTATAGCTCAAAACTTAATTGATGATAATCATATTCTAGGTTTATCTGGACATCCAACTTTTTATTCAATTGGTTCAAAATATACGAGTAAACAATTTGATGTTAGTCTACTTGGAATCTTACAACAAAATGGAGATTTTACACCTATTTCATATCAATCTGAAAATACAATTAATCCTTCTTATGTTTTTGATGCAAAAGGTTTTGAAACTGCTATGAAATATAAACTAAATAAATTTTCAATTTTAGGAGGTTATAATTTATATGTTCCTGAAACAAAGAAATCTGTTGAAAATATTAGTATTGATAAAAAATTCAGACGAAGTGATTTGATTACCGGATTAGAATATCATCCGATGAAATATGTACAATTGTATACAGAACAGCGCATCTCTTTTGGTAAAAATTATGCTGGTAAAAAAGAACAAAGCGTTTTTACATTGGGAATGAAACTAGATTTATCTAGACAATTTAACAAGAAACTTAACCTATAATAAACCATAACTAACTTAACTTTTCTCTCTATTATTTGAAATAATTAATAAAACGAAACTTAAAAAATCATGTTTAACTTTTTTCAAAAAAGCACATTTTTAATTCTATTAGCATCAAGTACTCAAACTTTTGCTCAAGACTCAATTCAATCCGATAATTCTTGGCATTTCAAAGTAGAACCAAATATGATGTTGCCACACATGAAAGGAAAAGCGAGTGTTTCTCGACTTCCGAATGTACATGTAAGTCAATCTCCATCAGACTTTTTTGAGCATTTGAAATTTGCCGGAATGTTAACTTTTGAAGCCGAAAATAAAGATTGGGTAATTACATCTGATATTATTTATGCTTCTTTAGCTGCAAATGTTAAAAAAGATCCTTTAGTTTTGGATGGCAAATTAACATCAAAACAATTCTCTTTTGAAGCTGGTTTATTGAGAAAAATAACTCCTTGGTTAGAAGCTGGAATTAGTATGAACCTTGTAAATATTAAATCTGGATTTGATGTAAATCTAATCAATCCAATTTCTTTAAAACCAATGCATTTAGATCGTAATCTTTCTAAAACCTGGGTAGATCCTATGTTGGTTGCAAGAACAAGAAATTTACCAAACAAAAAGTTTTTGTATAATGTTTCTGGAGAAATTGGAGGATTTGGAATTGGATCAAAATTAGCTTGGCAATTAGAAGGATTGGCTGGTTATCAATTCTCTAATTTATTTTACGCAATGGCGGACTATCAAATCATAAGTATGGACTACGAAAAAGGAAGTAATAATTCCAATTTTGTTTATGATATGGATATGTTTGGACCGATGATAAAAGTCGGATTTAATATAAAATAGTTTTAAAATCAAACTGAAAAATATATAGAAAACGTTATCTATTAATGATAACGTTTTTTTACTTTTATAAAAAATAAAACAGAAATGACTTTCAATTCGCCAATCATATCAGCACAAGAATTACAAGATAATTTACCTCTTAAAAATTTAATTATTTTAGATTGTACGATTGATAAAGTTGGAAAATCGATTAAAGATGAAGAATTAGAATTAATTCCGAATTCTCTTTTCTTTGATTTGGAAGGAAAATTTTCTGATCATTCTTCGCAATTTCCTCATACACTTGTTGATGAAGAAACTTTTACAAAAGAAGCTCAACATTTGGGCATTAATCAAGATTTTATCATTGTTTGTTATGATCGTTGGGGCGTTTATTCTAGTCCGAGAGTTTGGTGGATGTTCAAAGCTATGGGACACAAAGAAGTATATGTTTTAGATGGCGGATTAACTCTTTGGCAAGAAAATAATTTTGACACAACTTCTACTTATTTTCAACCTAATGTAAAAGGTAACTTTATTGCTGATTTTCAATCGAATTGGTTTGCTGACACACAAGTTATGTTAAATGCAATAAATGATGAGTCGAAAATGATTATAGATGCTCGATCAGAAGGGCGTTTCAAGGGTACTTCCCCTGAGCCAAGACAAGGTTTACGAAGCGGACATATTCCAACTTCTAAGAATTTATTTTTTGAGAATGTTTTAGCTGGTACAACATATAAATCAAAAGAAGAACTAAAATCTATTTTCGAAAAATTGACAGATTCATCCAAAGAAAATATTTTTTCATGCGGTTCTGGAATTACAGCTTCTATCCTAGCCTTAGCTTCAACAATTGCCGGTTTTGATGAGGTAAGAGTTTATGATGGTTCTTGGTCTGAATGGGGCGCTGACGAAAACTTACCGATTAAAAGATAATTTTCGACTTCTTTTTTCAACGAATTATAATCATTTAATTTTACAACTTTTACATTTTCACTTTCTTGTAAACCACAAGCGGTTGTTGTAATAATTGGAATTCCATAAGAAACAGCTTTTATAAGTTGTCGTGGTTGATTTTCGATAATTGTTGGATAAATGATTAAATCAATTTCATCATAATTTCCATTAAATTTTTCAACTTCGACATCATTCCAAAAATTATCCATTTCGAGATTTCGTCCAAGAATTACCAATTTTAAATTGAGTTCTTTTGCTAATTTTCGCATTTCATACGCTCCTTTTCTACCAATTGCAGAAGCAGGAAAAAGAATTTTATTCCCAGTTTTTTGATTCAAATTTTGTTCAATATTCCAATCAAGTTTCACAATTTTATGTTGAAACATTTTCTGAATATCTGTATGTGGACTAATAATTTTTTGCGCTTTGTTTAACGCATTATTTTCTAAATCAATTAAATTTTTATTTGCTCTAAAATCTTTCAAAGTCTTACTTTCTGGATAAATGAAATGTGAATAATCCAATCTTTCATGCAAAGTTTCAATAGGTAATCTTGTCATCAAAACATCAAAAGTTCTTCCGCCTAACATTCCGTTTTTATAAATAAAGGGCAATAAATTTTGACTAATAACTAAATGAGTACTTTCGATTGGAATTAATTTTGAAGCAGAATTTGCTATTTTTTCATCTAGTTGTAATGATAGTTCGAATGGATTTTTATTTTTGGAAAATCGTAATTTCAAAGCTCTATAAATTCCAGAAAATAAAGTTGTCTTGCTATCTTTATGAGAAGAAAAACTCCAATTATAGCGATTCGTTTTGACGAAAAAATTCTTTTTCATCGAAAATATAAAACGATCATTCTCATTTATATTTTTCGAAATATATGCATCATATTCTGGCCATTTTTCATCCAAAATATAAGTCGTCGTTTTAATATGTTGATTTTTATGTGATTGATCTTCATGTTGATGACAACTATCGTTTCCACACGAATAACAATCATTTAAAAAATTGAAAGCCAATTTACTATCAATATTTTCTGATAATTTTAAATCTTTATTTTGACTTTTATAGCGAACAATTAAATGAGTAGAAGTTAATTCAGTTTCGATTCTAAAATCATAAGCCGAACGAAAACGTAAATCAATATAATTCCATTTTACAGTCGCATCGCGATCCTTTTCCGCCAACGAACCTTGTATGATTTTGGTATGTTTATGACGCTCAATAATTTCGAAATTTGCGTTCAAAGCCGCATCATACAACGCATTAGATAATTGGCACAAACCTCCAGCAATCGTTGGTACAATGCAACCTTCCTTTATTTCTCGACCAACCACATAACCTTGACCATAATTTGGATTACCAATATGTTTCCAAAAGCTAAATGTTTCGTTGGCTTTAATTTCTAAACCATTAATTTTTTGAGAAGCAATTCGAAGATTCTGAATTTTACCAGCTGTTAAAATCCAATTTTCTTTTGTGTCATTTGGATTCCAAAGTTCACTTTCAGAAAATGCAATAATCGGTTGATCAATTAATTTTGAATCAAATTGAAATTTTGTAGGATTATCTTGAATATTTTTCAGCCCACGAAGACCAATTAAAACAGAAGATTTTAATTTAAAAATAAGACTTTTCGTAAAACTATGTTGTTCTATAAGTTCTGGTTGACTCAAAATAGTAGATTTAGGTTGTTGATTTATAAAATTATAAAAATTTTGACTTCCAATAATTATTAATATTAGTGATTATTAAATATGTTAATTTATTTTAGTACTTTGTTTTGCATAGTAGTATATTTTATATAGATTTGTAAAAGTTATTTGATGAATAAAATTACAATTTTGATAAAAATATAGTTTTTGTCATGTAACTATTTAAAAGAATTAACGTCTATAATAAAATTAACACTATGAAACATCTATTTTATATATCTGCATTATGTTTGAGTTGCACCGTAATGGCACAAACAAAATTTTCGGGTAAAGTATTGAATGAAAAAGATAATAATCCAATTTCGTTAGCTGAAATTGTTTTATTGAATGAAAAATCTGAACTATCAAATGTTACAGACGAACAAGGAAATTTTGTTTTTGAACAAGTTGAAGCTGGAAAGTATGATTTTGCGATTTTGGTAAATTTTGATACGATTTATAAAGAAAAAATAGAAATTAATGCTGAATTAACAAAATCATTCAAAATTAATATGCCAAATATTGATTTGAAAGAAGTTGTAATTGCTAAAAAAGTTTTTCAGAAAAAAGCTGATCGATTTGTTTTCGATGTTTCAAATTCTCCTGTTGCAAAAGGAAATGACGCGTTTAATCTGCTTAAACAAACGCCTTTAGTTTCTTCTACAGATGGGAAAAATCTTAAAATTCTGAATAAATCTGACGTTATTATTTACATCAACGGACGAAAATCTAATATGGATAATGAAGCTGTGATAGAAATGTTGAAAAATACACCATCAGAAAATATTCAGAAAATTGAAGTCATTACAACGCCTGGAAGTGAATTTTCTGTTGAAGCAAATACTGGAGTCATTAATATTGTGATGAAAACGACGACAACAAACGGTTTGAATGGAAATGTGAGAATTGTAGATCAACAGGCTTATTTTAATAGTCAAAGATTGAATGCTGGTTTAAACTATAGAAAAGATAAATTGGCAATTAATTCTGGGATTTATATTGGAAATAACAAATCTCGAGAGAAAAATATTTTATCGAATGGAAATGCTCATTTTATCAATGAATCGAGAGGAATTGTAGATGATCCAAATAAGAATGTTGGCGGAAATGTAGGATTTGATTATGAATTAGCTAAAAATCAGAATATTGGTTTAACCTATAATTTTAGATACAATAAGAGTTTTGATTCAAAATTTAAGTTAGATAATTTTTATAATCATGAATTTAAAAATCAAACAATTAATCTCGAAAATGCTCAAACAAGAAATCATTCGTTCAACTTAAATCACGAAATAAGAACTGATAGTTTGGGAAGTAAATTAGTTACAAATGCTTCTTTTCTTAATTATAAACGAGAGATGAGAAGTACAAATACAACAATCCCTGTAGATAATGAAAATGTTGAAATCTTCAGACAAAATGTACCTCAAATTATCAATAATTTTAGTGCAAATGCTGATTATACGCTAAAAACTAAAAAAGAAAATACGTGGTTATTTGGAGGAAGTTATACATTCACAAAAACGGATAATGATACTAAACAAGAGAGTTTTGTGAACGATAATTTTATCAAAGATGAAATTTTGAGTAATCATTTTTTATACAAAGAAAACATTGCTGGATTGTATTTAACTTTTGAAAAACAAGTTTCTGAAAAGTTATCAGGGAAAATTGGAACACGATTAGAAATTACAAAAACGAATGGCGATATTCTTGATAAGAATAATTCATTCAAAAATAATTACAACAATATTTTACCTTATTTATCTCTAAATTATGTGATTCATCAAGATCATAATGTCAGTTATTCTTTTTCGAGTCGCGTTCGTAGACCAGCTTTTTGGGAATTGAATCCATCAAGAGTTTATCTTACTCAGACAAATTATATTCAGAACAATCCATTTATGATGAGTTCTAAATTCTATAAACAAGAGTTAAATTATTTGTATAAAAGCGCTTATTTTTTCAATGCAGAATTTGAATATATTGACGATGCGACAAGTCAATTGCCTTTGCAAGGAACAGTAAAAAATCTTGAAACAGGTGAAACAACAGAGTTTTTGCGTTACATTAGAATGAATTATGGGAACAAAAAATCATTAAACCTTTCGGTTGGAATGAATAAGAGTTTTTATAACGGAATTTGGTCTGCGAATTATATGTTTATTTATATGTATCAAGCATATAGAGGGATTGTCGATAGTGATCCTACCTATATTCAAAAACCTGGTTTTGAAGAAAAAATTTCGACTTATGTTGTTGATCGTCAAGCATCGAATATTTATTTTAAATTAGATAATACAATACGACTTTCTTCGAAAAAAGATTGGTTTTTAGGTGTTAATTATTGGTATCTATCACCTTTAGAAATCGAACTAGGGAAACTTGGAAAACAACATAGTTTTGATGTAAATATCAAAAAAATATGGAATAATTGGACTTTAATGTTCGAAGCTTATGATTTATTCAATACAAATGTCACAACAATAAATAGTAAACAAGAAAATGGAAGTTTCAATAATGTTTGGCAAAACCAATACAACAGAGAATTTTCAGTTAGTTTATCATACAAATTTGGAAATCAAAAACTGAAAAAATCAAGACAAATTGATGAAGCAAATAGTACAATAAAATCAAGATTATAAAAAATAAATAACATGAAAAAAGACTGCAAATTGCAGTCTTTTTTGTTTATTAAAAAATTCAAATTGAATTGATTGTATTATATTTTAAATGATAAATTTATCTCCACTTATCCATCTCGAAACGAACAGAAAAAATGTTAGAATATAATCCCAAGCCACTGTCTCCAAAGTTTGTTAAAGCATAATCAATCGAAATTCCTTTGTATTTGAAACCTACCCCAACATTTGGCTGAATTTGAGTTTTATCTTTCCCATCAAATTGCGAAATTTTCTGTAAATTATTCAATCCTCCACGTACAAAAACCATGTCATCATAACCTAATTCAAGACCAACTTGTGGCGAAATCGAAAATCCTTTTCCAGAAATTGCAGCATTAGTTTGTTGAAATTCGATATTCATATCAATCTCTCCCAACAGCGAAACTCGTTCATTAAAATCGAAACGTTTTCCAACTCCAAATTGTAATTTAGGCATTGTTAATTCGATATTTTCTCCTGGCAAATCATTCAAAATTGTTGGCTCACCTTCGTTACTTGGCTCGTCAACTGTAATTTCTTTTAACTTTTCTTTGTTAATACTCCACGCATTGAAAGTCGTTGTAATATCGCGCGCCATCAAACCAAAATACATTTTATTATCAGTACGATATTGCAAACCAAGATCAATTCCGAAACCAAATCCTTGCGCAAATTTCCCAATATGTCGATAAACAATTTTAGCATTTGCGCCAAACTGAATATCTTTATTGTTGAACACATTTCCCGCATAAGACATCGTCAAAGCATAATCTGCTGTAGAAAATTTAGAGATTTTATCGTAATTAATATTTCCTTGATTATCAATTAATTCCGTAGTATTCAAAATATCATCAACACCAAAACGCGTAAACGAAAAAGCTATCGTAGAATTACTTTCTCTCAACGGAATTGCAACCGCTGCATAATCAAATTTCGCAATCGACTGAAAATATTCGGCATGCATCGCCGCAGCTTCCCAATCGTAAGTGATTTCCGTTAATCCAGCAGGATTCCAATAAGCCGCATTTGCATTTCCAATATTCGCCACAACCGCATTACCCATTGCAAACGAGCGCGCATCAGCACCAATATTCAAAAACTCGTTCGAATATTTGCGTGTGGTTTGAGAAAAAGCAAATTGACTTGCCAGAACAGATAATATAAGGAATGTCTTTTTCAAAATTGATGAATTACGAATATAAAAACTCAAAAATAGTGGTTTTATTGTGTTTAAAAAGGATTCAGATTAATTTTTGTTTGTACTTTTGTGATGAAAAATTCATTTATGAAATTATTTACAATTCCAAATTTTCTAACACTACTTAATCTTTCTTGTGGTGTATTATCAGCCATTTTCATGATTTCGAGCAATGCTCAAATCACAACTACCACAGTTACAATTGTGATGGTTTTGATGTTGATTTCGTTGGTTGCCGATTTTTTGGACGGAATGGTTGCACGATTAATGAATATTGGTAGCCCGATTGGAAAAGAATTAGATTCTTTGGCAGATTGTATTTCGTTTGGAGTTGTGCCAGGATTGATGTTATTTTCGATGTTTAATCATTTTTCAACTGATTTTATTTATGAAAATGAGAATTTAAAAATTGCTGCAATTTCATTATTCGCCTTTTTAGTTCCTGCTTTTTCGGCGTTACGATTAGCCAAATTTAATTTAGATGAAGATCAAGAAACGTATTTCAAAGGTTTGGCAACGCCATCAAATACCTTATTTATTTTCTCATTATTTTCAATCTATTACAATAATGGACAAATTATAAATCCATCTGTTGATCCGTATTTATTAATTATCGTGTCTATTGTATTTAGTGTTTTATTAATTGTCGATTTACCATTATTTGCCTTAAAATTTAAAGGATTGAGTTGGGCAGAAAATTATTATAAATACATTTTCTTAATCATTACATTAGGTTTAGTGGCTTGGTTGCAAGTCGCTGCAATTCCGCTAATCATCTTATTGTACATCATCATCTCAATCATTTTCAGAAAAGAAATTACAAAATGAAATTAACTAAAAATATCTGTTTCTTTGATTTAGAAACAACAGGAACTAATGTTTCAAAAGACCGTATTGTCGAAATCTCTATCGTAAAAGCTTTGACAGATGGATCGAAAGAAGTAAAAACTTGGAAAGTTAATCCTGGAATTCCAATTCCACCAGAAACAACTTTAATTCACGGAATTTCTGACGAAGATGTTGCCGATGCGCCTTCTTTCAAAGAGCTTGCTCCTGCGATTATGGAAATGATTAAAGATTCTGATTTGGCTGGATACAATTCAAATCGCTTTGATATTCCGCTTTTGGCAGAAGAATTATTGCGTAACGGGTTTGATTTTGATTTATCAAAACATCGTCCAATTGATGTGCAAGTGATTTATCATAAAATGGAACCTCGTAATTTGAGCGCTGCTTATAAGTATTATTGTGATAAAGATTTGATTGATGCACATTCTGCGGAAGCTGACACAATTGCGACTTACGAAGTTTTGATGGCGCAAATCGAGAAATATGACGAACTTGAAAATGACAATAAATTTTTGAGCGAATTTTCATCTCAACGTAAAACGGCTGATTTAGCTGGATTTATTCAGTACAATGATAAAGACCAAGAAATTATTTCGTTTGGTAAATATAAAGGACAAGTTGTGACGGATATTTTTGCGAAAGATCCAGGTTATTATTCGTGGATTCAGAATGCTGATTTTCCTTTATATACAAAGAAAGTTTTTACACGAATCAAATTACAAAACGGTTTTTAAGCGATGAAAATTATTTGTGTCGGACGAAATTACGTCGAACATGCAAAAGAATTAAATAATCCAATTCCAGAATCTCCAATGTTTTTCATGAAACCAGATTCTGCAATTTTGAGAAAAGGTTTTCCTTTTGTGATTCCAAGTTTTACGAAAGAAGTTCATTTCGAAACGGAAATTGTGATTAAAATTGATCGAGTTGGAAAAATGATTCAGCCTCAATTTGCAGATCGTTATTTCTCAGAAATCGGTTTAGGTATTGATTTTACAGCGCGCGATGTACAACAAGAATTAAAAGAAAAACGTTTTCCTTGGGAAATTGCAAAAGCTTTTGATGGTTCTGCATTTGCTTCGGATTTCTATCCAAAAGAAAATTTTGATTTAGAGAATTTAGCGTTCAAATTAGATCGAAATGGAGAAAACGTGCAAACAGGAAATTCAAAAGATATGATTTTTCATATCAATACGTTGATTGCAGAATGTTCTAAATATTTTACCTTGAAAAAAGGCGATTTAATTTTTACAGGAACGCCAGCTGGAGTTTCTAAAATCAATTCAAAAGATACCTTAGAAGGTTATTTGAATGATGAAAAAGTATTCGAAATAAAAGTGTTGTAACTCAAATGTTATTAATTTCATGACTAAACTAATCGTAAAATTTAATTAATAAATAATCTAAAAATGATTAATAACACATTTCTTATTGAAATTAAATCTAAAATTGATAATAATAATAAATTTAGTAGTAACGATTTTAAAATTTTTTACAAAAATCCATATCTAAATATTATTTATATCTACGATGATAAATATTATTTCAAAGTGAAAATTCCACAATATGCTTCAAGAATTATCAAAACTGAAAAATATGGAAGTGGAATCTTAGCAGGTGAAAGAGAAATAGAAATTAAACAATATGAATTTACAGGAACTACTTCTCCTGGAAATTTTTCTATTAAAGAAGAACTGAACTTAAAAGGAAAATCAGATTTATTTGAAGAGTTAGAATATTGGCTTATTAATTTATGGGAGGAAATAACTATCTCACCAGAAATTAGAAGAATAAATGAAATTGAAGAAGAAATTAACAAAATAAATCAAAATTTTGAAAACATTTCTGAAGACAATTTCTCAAAAGATGAAATAGAAACTTTAAAAGAAAAATTGGATATCCTTGAACAACAATTCAATGAAAAATTAGAGGCTGAAATTGAAGATAAAGAAAATTTAAAAAATAATTTAAGAGAATTACATAATGAAATAGAAAAACTTAAATTTCAAAGTCAAATACTAAATAAGAAAAATTGGTTTAAATCATTTGGTGGTAAAATTTTTACATGGATTTCTAAAGAAGAGAATAGAAAGTTTTTAAAGGATACTGGAGAATTCATAAAACCTCTTTTACCAGATTCAATTAATAACATTTTATAAACTTTTCATTTAATTTTTATTATCGTAAAATTGCTTATTAAAAATAATTTCATTTCATACGAATTCACAATTTAATAAGGAAACCATTGAATTTAAAATAAGATACAGAGCGAAAATTTCGCTCTTTTATTATTTATACCATTACCTTTAAACAGAAATAAATAATAAATGGAAGAGTATTTAAAAATTGAAGAAAAATTACTTGCAGATTTTAGCCATTTGAAAGCTAAGAAAAATAAAATCAGCAATATTAGGCTTGTTGTATTTATTATTGCAGTTGTATTTTTCTTGCTTTATGTTACGTCGAGCAACAATTTTTATCTTATTATTTCTTCTATTTTATTTATTGTTTTCATCGTTTTAGTGGTTAAAACATCTAAAATTTCTTCGCAACTCAATTATTCAATTCAAGCATTAGAAATTATTAATCAAATAAAAACGGATGATTCTATCGATCAATTTATTGAAGATAATTCTCAGTTCAATAATGTTTACAACAAAGATTTAGATATTCTGGAAGGAAATTCAATCTTCAATCGAATCAATAAAACGCAAACTCGTATTGGTAATTTACAGCTCAAACATTTTTTATCGAATTTGATTTTAAACAAATCTGAAATTATTGATAGACAAAATGCTTTTGAAGAATTGGCTGAAAAAAGAAATTGGATTGTGACATTTTTGACGTTTACAAAGCGATTAAACATGAATCAATTTTCAATTTTTGTGTTCGAAAATCGGGTATTTAATACTGATTCAATAAAATTATTTCCTATTATCATTTCTGTTTTGAATATTTTGTGCTTTATCGCTTTAGCAATTATTGGTTTTCCGAAAGAAATTGTTTTTTATTGGATTTTGGGTGCAGTTATTATTTCGAATGCAATTTCCATGTTTTATAAGCAACAACTTCGACGAATTGCGGCGTACACGACAATGAAAGCAGATGAATTGGATAATTTATATGAAGTTTTTCGACATATTGAAAATGAAAATTTTGAATCAAAACTAAACACTGAAATTAAAAATACGTTTGTAAATCCTTTTAAATCATCAGATTTAATCAAGACGATTTCGTCAACAAAAGAAACTTTAGATGCAGCTAATTTCCCGATTGTAGGTTTTGTGTTGAATACGTTTTTCTTGTGGCGATTACATTATTCGATAAAATTTGAAAATGAAGTTCAAAAAACGGTTCATCAAATCAAACCTTGGTTAGATGAATTGGCGAAATTAGAGGCTTTTGTGTCATTTGCTTTGTTTAATGATAAATACAAAACGTTTACTTTTCCAGAAATTGTAGATGAACCTTTTGCATTAAAAATCACGAATGGTTTTCATCCTTTATTAGATGAAAAAACGGTTGTGAAAAATGATTTTGAAACCAATCGTCCAAACAATATTGCGATTATTACAGGTGCAAATATGGCTGGAAAAAGTACTTTTTTGAGAACAGTTGGAACAAATTTGGTTTTGGCAATGAATGGCGCAAAAGTGAGTGCGGAAAAAATGTCATTTTACCCAATGGATTTATTTACAAGCATCAGAACTGTTGATAATTTATCTTCTGGTGATTCTTATTTCAAAAATGAGATTAACAAATTGAAAATATTAATTGAACGTTTAGAAAATAATCAACCACAGATTATCATTTTAGATGAGATTTTGAAAGGAACAAATTCCGAAGATAAACTAATAGGTTCGCAAAAATTTTTAGAGAAATTAATTAAATCTCACACAAAATTGATTGGTTTTATCGCAACCCACGATTTAGAATTAACGAAAATGGAAAGTGAAAATCCTGATCATATTATTAATTATTGTTTCGAATTAAAAAACGTGGACAACAATTATTATTCGGATTATAAATTAAGAAAAGGCACGACCAAAATGATGAATGCCATTTTCTTAATGAAACAATTTAGGATTATTGATTAATCTTAAATTGTTAATTTAATTCTTTGATAAAATTCGCATCAATCGCATTAAAATCATCTACAATACAATTTGCTTTTGAAATATCTTGTTGTTTCGAATTTACACTTTTGTAACCCAAACAATACAAACTTGCTCGTAAAGCCGCTTCTACTCCATTTTTACTATCTTCGATAACAATACATTCGCTTTGTTCGGACTTTGCTAAATCAGCGGCATGCAGAAAAATGGCTGGATCTGGTTTTGATTTCGGAAAGTTTTCGCCAGAAACTTTATGCGTAAAATATTGATTCAACTCAAAACGATTAAAAACACGGTCAATTGTAGATTTTGAAGCCGATGAAGCCAAAATCAATTCAATTCCATTATTGTATAAATCTATAATCAACTTCTCTACGCCATCAATCAAATATAAATCTGTTTTTGTGTCAAAAGCTTCATTAAAAATTGTACGTTTTCTCAAAACTAAATCGTTCACTTCTTCTTTCAGATCGAATTTATCTTTTAAGATTTGATAAACATTTTTTGTCGATTGCCCTGTAAATGTGGCAAATAATTCTTCAGTAACCGGAATATTCAGTTCTTTATAATGTTCGAAATAAGCATATTTATGTACTGGTTCTGTATCGACAATTACGCCGTCCATATCGAAAATTACAGTTTTAATCATTGTTATTTTGTTTCTACAAAATTAACTTTTTTAAGAGAATGATGTAAAAGTTTGAACTTTAGAATGATTTTAAATTAATCGATTATATTACTGATATAAAGGATTGTATCCGAAACCAAACAACAATACTTATGTTAAAACTTAACATTAAGATAACATTTGCACGCTTTTTGTAAAATTCTTGGCAAACAAAGTTAAAAACTGAAAATTTAATAAAAATGAAAAAAGTATTATTAGTAGCTGTAATGGCATTAGGAATTTCTCAAGTAAATGCTCAAAACTATAAAAATGCTTTAGGTGTTGTTGTAGATTTAGGAGATGGTGAAACATTAGTAGGTCCACAATTCAAGCACTCTTTTGATGGTAAAAATGCGGGTAACGTACAAGTTATGTTTGGAGATAACATTACTGTTTTAGGTGCAGATTATACGTATAATCAACCTTTTTCTGGTGCAAATGGATTAGGATGGTATGTTGGTGTTGGACCTCAATTATCTTTTGTAGATGGAGGTAAATTTGAGGACAAAACTTATTTTGCAATTCGTCCGCAAGCTGGTTTAGAATACAAAATTCCTTCTGCTCCATTGGCTTTACATTTTGATTGGAAACCATGGTGGAACTTAACAAACGATTCTAACTTCGAAGCTGGTCGTTTTTCTTTAGGATTTAAATACACATTTAACTAATCAAACGTTAAAAATATAGTAAGCCACTCACTTGAGTGGCTTTTTTTATAAGTAAAATCATATAATCTATACATAAATTAATTTTATTCCTCTGAATTAATCGTTATTTTTGAAAGATTTTGGATTTTATCTAAGACCAATTATAGATTAACTCTATTATTTGATTATTCAAGATATAATTCCGAATTTTAACTTAGTATTAGATTTAATAACATTTATAGAAGATGAAACAATTAATTGGGACAGGAGTTGCTTTGGTTACGCCTTTTCAACAAGATGGTACCGTAGATTATGCTGCATTAGAAAATTTAGTAAACTATAGTATCGATGGCGGTGTTGAATATTTAGTTATTTTAGGAACTACTGCAGAAGCAGCAACACTTACAAAAGATGAAAAGAAACAGGTAATCGAAACAATAAAGAAAGCGAATGCTAATCGTGTTCCGATGGTTTTGGGTATTGGAGGTAACAATACGGCAGAAGTTATTAATGAATATCAAGAAACAGATTTGAGTGATTATATCGCAGTTCTTACAGTTTCTCCTTATTATAATAAACCAAATCAAGAAGGGATTTACCAACATTATAAAGCGATTGCAGAAAGTACAGATGCCAACATTATTTTGTATAATGTTCCTGGTAGAACGGGTTCTAATATCTCAGCAGATACAACAATTCGTTTAGCAAATGAATTCAAAAATATTGTTGCGATTAAAGAAGCTTCACCAGATTTCTTACAATCAACAGATATTATTCGTAAAAATACACGCGAAGATTTCAATATTATTTCTGGTGATGATGAATTCGCTGTTCCAATGACTTTAGCTGGAGGTTCTGGTGTTATTTCTGTTATCGGACAAGGTGTTCCAACTGTTTTTACAGATATGATTCGCAAAGCAATCAACAAAGAAGTTGTTGCTGCGTACGAAGGTCATTACAAAGTTGTAGAAATTACACGTGCTATTTTCGAGGAAGGAAATCCTTGCGGAATAAAAGCTGTTTTAGATAACAAAGGCGTTTGTAAACCATTTACAAGATTACCTTTAGTTGCTGCATCAGCTAACTTGACAACAAAAATTAACCAATTATTATCAAACATTTAAAAAAATAAAGCTATGATAAAAGATACAATATTAGACGCATTAAACAAACAAATCAAATTAGAAGGAGATTCTTCTCAATTATATTTAGCAATGGCTTCTTGGGCTGAAGTGAAAGGTTTAGAAGGAACTGCAAATTTCTTGTACTCGCATGCAGACGAAGAACGTATGCATATGTTAAAATTAATTAAATTTATTAACGAAAGAGGTGGAAAAGCGTTTGTTCCACAAATTGAAGAACCAAAACAAGATTTCACAACACTGAAAGAAGTTTTTACTGCAATTTTAAACCACGAATGCTTTGTATCTGAATCAATTAACGACATTGTAGGCTTAACATTAGAAGAAAGAGATTATTCAACTCACAATTTCTTGCAATGGTATGTTTCTGAGCAAATTGAGGAAGAAAAATTAGCAAGAAATATCTTAGATAAGTTAGAAATGATCGGATCTGACAAGGGAGGTTTATATCTATTTGACCGTGACGTAGTTACGTTAAGCGTAGACGCAACAGCGGAATAAATCAAAACTTTGAGATTTTATTAAGAGGATAAGAAAAAAATATTTTATACTTTAGTCCTCAAATTTTATTAAATTTGCAGAATGTTTAAAAAACTAAGCTTAGTAGTTTTAATTGGCGCTTCTTTAGTGTCTTGTAACAAGACCTATAACAAAGCGATGAAAAGTACGGATAAAGACGAAATCTTTACATTGGCTACACAATTGTATCAAGATGGTAAATATGATTTGGCAAACGAATTGTATGAAAAAATTTCTACATCATTTGTAGGAACAGAAAAATCTGCGGACATTGCCTATAATATGGCACAAGGTAACTTTAACGAAAAAAGTTTCCGTTTAGCAGGACATCAATTCAAAAGCTTTGCAGGAGCTTATCCTATGGATAGCCGCGCAGAAGAAGCGTTGTTCAAATCTGCATTTTCTTATTACAAAGATTCGCCAAAATATGACTTGGATCAAACAAGTACATATACAGCAATCAGTGAGTTACAAGGATTTATCAATTCGTATCCAGAATCAGCACACGTTGCAGAAGCGAATAATTATATTACAGAACTTAGACAAAAATTAGAGTTAAAGTCTTTCGAAATTTCAAAAGTTTATTACAAAACAATGAAATACAAGGCTGCTGGAGTTTCTTTTGACAATATGGTTGATGAATATCCAGATTCTAAATTTCGTGAAGAAGCAATGATGTATTCATTACGTTCTAAAACAGAATTGGCATTAAATTTCTCTCGTATCGAGAACAAGGATTTACGTTTACAAGATGCTAGAACACAATATCTATTGTTAACAAGATATTATCCACAAACAAAATTTAAAGCAGAAGCTGATAAATTGATGGAGAAAATCGACAAAGATATGGTGGAGACTAAAAAACAATTAGCTGATATAGAAGTAGCTAAAAAGAAATTTGAAGCTGATCAAGCTGAATTAAGCAAAGAGCAAAATAATAAATAATAGTAAAATATATAAAATTCTTTCATTATGAATTTCAAGGATATCGGTGCAGCACCAACAACACAAACTTATGATCGTAATAAAATCGATGAGAAAACAGGAAACTTATACGAATCGATTGTAATTATGGGTAAAAGAGCAGAACAAATCAACCAAGAAATGAAAACTGAATTAATTCAGAAATTGGATGAGTTTGCTGCACATACAGATTCTTTAGAAGAAGTTTTTGAAAACAGAGAGCAAATCGAAGTTTCAAAATTCTACGAAAGATTACCAAAACCGACTTCTATTGCGGTTAAGGAATGGTTAGACAATGACGTATATTACAGAAATCCAAATGAGGATAAATAATGTCTGTTTTACATAGTAAAAAAATTCTTTTGGCAGTTTCTGCCGGAATAGCGGCCTACAAAGCCGCTTTTCTTGTTAGAGGGCTTATCAAAAAAGGAGCTGATGTCAAAGTTATTATGACGCCAGAAGCTCAAAACTTCGTTACTCCACTTACACTTTCCACGCTTTCCAAACATCCAGTCGAATGGGAATTTTTCGGTGATAAAGGGGATTGGAATAATCATGTGGAATATGCTCTTTGGGCAGATTATATGATTATTGCGCCTTGCACAGCAAATACGTTGTCACATATGGCAGATGGGACATGTGATAATTTAGTTCTAGCAACTTATCTTTCAGCTAAATGTCCTGTATATTTTGCTCCAGCAATGGATTTGGATATGTACAAACATCCTTCAACTTTAGAAAATATTGCTAAATTAGAATCTTTCGGAAATATTTGTATTCCTGCTGAAGCTGGTGAATTAGCAAGTGGATTGGTTGGAGAAGGTAGAATGGCTGAACCTGAAAACATTATTGCGTTTTTGGAAAGTACAATCGAAGCTACTCTCCCACTTCACGGAAAAAAAGTAGTGGTTTCTGCTGGTCCTACATACGAAAACTTAGATCCTGTTCGTTTTATAGGTAATTATTCTTCTGGAAAAATGGGATTCGAGATTGCGAAAGCTGCTACTAATTTGGGTGCTAAAGTTACCTTGGTCAGTGGTCCAAGTCACGAATCTGTTACCGGTTTTCCTATCGATCGAATAAATGTTGTTTCTGCTCGTGATATGTACGAAGCGATGCACGCTAATTTTGCTGATGCTGATGTTGTTGTAATGTCGGCGGCTGTTGCAGATTATCGTCCAAAAGAAATGGCTGAGCAAAAAATTAAGAAAGAAAATGATGATAATTTAATTATCGAATTGGTGAAAAATCCTGATATTCTAAAATCGTTAGGCGAAATCAAAACACATCAATTATTGGTTGGTTTTGCGTTAGAAACGAATAACGAAGAAGAATATGCAAAGAAAAAATTAGCCAAAAAGAATCTTGATTTTATAGTTCTTAATTCGATGCAAGATAAAGAAGCTGGTTTTCAGAAGAATACAAACAAAATTACAATTATTGACAAAGATTTATCAATGCAACAATTTGATGCAAAATCAAAAACAGATGTTGCAAAAGATATTTTAAATGTCATTTTAAATAAGTTATAAAATTTATTATGAAGAAATTAGCCTCAATTTTCTTTTCGTCGTGTTTAGCTATTTCGGCTTTCTCGCAAAATATTATTGCAGATGTAAAAGTCGATTATTCTCAAGTTCAAGGATCTAACACACAGGTTTATCAAACTTTAGAAAGATCATTAAAAACATTTATTAATTCAACAAAATGGACAAATGATCGTTTAAAAACATACGAAAGAATTGAAGCTAGTTTCGTCATTAATATAATTGAACGAGAGGGAAACAGAATGAAAGGTACGATTTTAGTACAATCTCGTCGTCCTGTTTTTAACTCAACGTACTATACGCCTGTTCTTAATTTATCTGACGATAATTTTACGTTTCAATACCAAGAATCTGAAGAATTAATTTTCAATGATCGCAAATTCAGTGGAAAAAATTTGACAGATGTATTAACGTATTACATTTATTTAGTTTTGGGATATGATGCAGATACGTTTGCGAAAGAAGGCGGAACTGAGTATTTCAAAATGGCGAAGAAAATTGCTGATTTCGGTCAAGCAAATAATAACTTCTCTGGTTGGAGCGAATTAGATGGAATAAAATCGCGCACAGCTTTAATTAACAATATTCTAAAATCGGATAATTCTACACTTCGAAATATTATCTATCAATATCATAGAAACGGCTTAGACATTATGTCTGAAAACGAAGTTCGTGGTAAAAATGCGATTGGAAATACGTTATTGCAATTAGAATTTTACCAAAGAGGAAATTATTCTCAATTTTATCCGCTAGAACTTTTCTTAACAGCAAAAAATAGCGAAATTAGTCAAGTATTTTCAGGCGGACAGGTTTCTACGGTGAATATCGAAAAACTAAAAGGAATTTTAAATTCAATCGCGCCAAAATACAACGACAATTATTGGAATAAATTGAAAAAGTAAATGTTAAAAACTCTTCGCGTTAATAATTTTGCCATTATCGATCAATTGGAGATTGATTTTCATCAAGGTATGACCACAATTACCGGTGAAACTGGTGCTGGAAAATCGATTTTGTTAGGTGCTTTAAAATTAGTTTTAGGCGAACGTGCCGATTTAAAAGCCTTGAAAAATATTGATGAAAAATGTATTATCGAAGCTGTTTTTGAGATAAAAAATCTTGAATTAAATGATTTTTTCGAAGAAAATGATTTGGATTACGAAGACGAATCTATTCTGAGAAGAGAATTATTACCATCTGGGAAATCGCGCGCTTTTATCAATGATACGCCTGTTAAAGTCTCTATTTTGCAAGAATTATCAGAATTATTGATTGATATTCATTCTCAATTTAATACACCTAAAATTTTTGAAGCTGATTTTCAACTTTCGATGTTGGATATTTACGGAGAAAATAAAGACTTATTGAAAGAATATAAGAAGGATTTTAACCACTATATTTCTACGAAGAAAAAGATAAAAGACGCTCAAAATTCGTTAGAAAATCAATCTCAAGATTTAGAATATAAATTGCATTTGTGGGAAGAACTGAACAATGCTTCGCTAAAAAATGAGGAATTAGAAGAGTTGGAAATCGAGATAAAATCTTTGTCAAACGTAGAAGAAATTATTTCGACTTTGAATGAAACTTACCAATTTTTGGAGCATCCTGAAATGGGAATAATTTCTCAATTGAATGAAGCAAGCAATAAATTGAATAAAATTTCGGATTATAATTCACAATACAATTCGATTTACGAGCGATTGATTTCATCAAAAATAGAATTGCAAGATATTTCGGGTGAAATGAGTAGTTTGATAGATTCGACTGAAATTAATCCTGAAAGATTACAAGAAATTACAGATCGTTACGATTTGATTCATAAATTATTACGTAAACACAATGTAATTTCCGTTGAAGAATTAATTGCAAAACGTGATGAATTAGAAAGTCAAACTTCTGGTTTTGATAATTTGAGTGATTTAATTATTCACTTAAATAAAGAATTGAATTCAATTTCAGAAAAACTTGAAAAACAATCAATTAAGATTAGAAAAAATAGATTTTCTTCTATCGAGATTATCCGAAAAATTATCTTAAATACGTTATCACAATTGGGAATGGAAAATTCTCAATTAACCATTCAATTAAATGAAACAGCAGATTTTACAGCAACTGGAAAAGATGAAGTTTTGTTTTTATTCTCAGCAAATAAAGGAATGGAACCTCGTATTTTTGAAAAATCTGTTTCTGGTGGAGAACGTTCTCGATTGATGTTAGCGATTAAAAAATTATTGGCAACACATCAACATTTACCAACGTTGATTTTAGATGAAATTGATACAGGAATTTCGGGAAAAGTTGCGAATGAAACAGGAAAAGTAATGCAAAAAATGGCAGAAAATATGCAACTTTTAGTGATTACGCATTTGCCGCAAGTTGCTTCAAAAGGAAATTATCAGCTAAAAGTTTACAAAGAAGTTGTAGACGAAACGACACAAACAAATGTGATTGAATTATCTCAACAACAGCGCTTAGAAGAAATTGCTCAAATGATTTCTGGTTCAGAATTAACAGACGCAGCAATCAATCAAGCAAAAGAATTAATGAATTTGAATTAAAATTTCAAAACCATATAATATCAAAAAAGCTCGAGAATTTTCTCGAGCTTTTGTTTTATATAAATCTGAAATTATTTCGTTAACTTTTCCAACGAATATTCAATCATTGCATCAACTGCTTTGTAAGAATCGGCACTAAATTCACCTAAAATTCTATTCGCAACAATTGCATTTATCGATAACGCTTCGTGTCCCATCATTGCTGACAACCCATAAATTGCAGAAGTTTCCATCTCGAAATTAGAGATTCTTAAACCTTCATAATTAAAAGTTGTTAAACGCTCATTAATATCAGCTGGATTTGGTTGCAATCTCAAATAACGCCCTTGAGGTCCGTAAAAACCACAAGCTGTAGCCGTTACTCCTTGAATTGTTTTTTCAGAAGCCAATTTATCTAACAACAAATCAGATCCTTTTACTAAATATGGACGTGCCTTATTTGATGACCAATCAACATGTTTGATAAAAGCATCTTCTACCTCTTTATTCATCACCGCTTCGCTCCCAACATAATAATGCAAAAGTCCATCTAAACCTAAACCGTGAGAACCAATAACGAAACTATCAACAGGAATATCTGCCTGTAAAGCTCCAGAAGTTCCCATACGAACAAATGATAATTTTCTGAAATCTTTTTTGATCTCACCAGTTTCTAAATCGATGTTAGCCAAAGCATCTAACTCAGATAAAACGATATCAATATTATCCGTTCCCATACCAGTCGAAATAACTGTTAAACGTTTACCATTCAACGTTCCTGTATGCGTTACAATTTCTCTTTTGCTTGCTGTGTGCTCGATTGTATCAAAATGTCTTGAAACTTTTTCGACACGATTCGGATCACCAACAGTTATAATAGTATCTGCTAAATGCTCTGGTCTTATATTACAATGGTAAACACTTCCGTCTGCATTTAAAACTAATTCTGATGCTGCTTTACTCATGATTTTATAATTAAAAATAAGAGAACAATATACAATTTTTATCAGTAATAATTGTAAAGAAATTATTAACCACCTACTCTTTTCACTTTAAATCCTTTATCTTTCAAAAAGGCCATAATCTTATCGCGATAATCTCCTTGAATGATGATTTGTTCGTCTTTAAAACTCCCTCCAACACCCAAAAATTGCTTAATTTCTTTTGCTAAAAGTTTGAAATCTTCTGTTTCTCCTTCGTAACCTTCTATTATTGTATTTATTTTCCCTTTTCGTTTCTCAAACTTACAAATTAAGGGTTCTTTCTGAATCCATAACTCATGTTGTTCTTCATTTGATACTTCTTCTGGCTCAGGTATATGATCGGGAAAAAGATTTTTTAATTGATCTTGTAAATCCATAGTATTTGATGTAATCCTTGTAATAAATGGCGTTGTAAAATTGGAATTCGTCCATTTGTACCATTATAATTACAAAGATAAAATTTTATTGCAGTTGTTTTATAAACCAATTTGGAACTTTATCTGAAACTATTTCAAGTTCATTTCTCTTAACTTGTGCAAACAATCTCATTTCTTGAGTTGAATTATCAAAAATATAGCCTTTATCTACAATTTTTAAAGCTGGAAACAAATTCATTAAAGTAGAATGATATCGTTTAATCACCTTTTCATCGGGTACAGCGTGTCCACCTTTTTCTACTCTATTTTCAATTCGAGAAATATTAATCAAAGGGTCTTCAATGCAGACAAAATACATATATGTTTTGAAACCACGCTTTTTAGCATCCACTATTTCATCAATTTTAGAAGGATGACTCATTACCGTTTCAAATGAATAAGATTTACCTTTAATCAATAAGTGTTTTCGGATAAATGAAGTAATAAAAGATGCTTCGTAACTATGTGTAGACTTAGATTTATCAACCAAAACATTATTTCGAAACTGCACATCAATTACTTTTCCTTCATTATTTGCTTTTTCGAATAATGAAATTGAAGCAGGCTCAGCTTTGAAATCTTCAAAATCTTTTTCGGTAAGTTTTAGTTCATATCGATCCAAATCAATAAAACCTTTTGAAGAAATTTCTTTCTCAATCAAATCTGAATTAATGAAATATCCAGCATTAAATTTTGATGAGATTGAATCGAATAAAGTAGACTTTCCAGATCCATTTGGACCAGCAAAAACGCGTAAACGTTTTATTTTAGACATAATTTAGCTCCTTTTTTCAATTCAGCTGGAACTTTTATTCTATCTATTGTTTTAATCACCTTAATTTCTCCATTAGGTTTTCTCTCGATGATTCGATTTCCTTGAACATATTGAACTGATAAATCTAATGCTTCTGAAACTCTAATTGCAGCTTGCGATGCAGATTTAGCTAAACGATTTAACGCTCCTGCTTCTTCTAATTTTAGTATATCTGATTCTTTGTTCATAATGATAGAAATTAAATTAACAATAATTATTCACCAATAAATATACGCAAATTTAGTGAAACCATTGTAATAATAAAAGCTTGAGTTCATTCAAAAACCTAACCTTTTGAATCTAAATTATATAATTTTTATTAAAAAACTATAAAATAATTATTTGATAATTTATTCCTAACAAATTAACAATAATCGATATTCATCTTTATTTTCTTTCGGCGCGCGATGTACGCAAGGCAAAACTTTTTGTTCTGGATGATCAACTGCCAATCGCCAAAGATTTCCTAATCCTAAATTAATTGGTTCTACACCTGGACGAATTTGATAATGCAAATCAAAGAAATATTCTTTCAAAAAATCTTCAAATCCATCGATGTGTCCATCATATAATTCGAATAATTTTTCTCTAATTTCAGAAATCAAAATTTTTTGTTCCACATCTTCATTCGCAACAATATCACTGGAAGCACCATTGTAAGTACACAAAAAAGTATCCGTAGGAATTGATGAACGATCAACGTGAAATGAATAAACATCTGTTGAAATAAAGTCAAATTCAGTATCACGTTCGTAACATTTTAGTAAATTTAAAGTTGGCGAAGCACCAAAATCAGTTAATTGTTGTAAATCATTGATCAAAATATTTCTCGCTTTAATTCCTTCTTTAGATAAATCCAGATCATTTAAATCATCAATAGAAATAACAGTAATATCATCTTTTAAAATCAATTGATTCACAATTTCCTCAAAATCACCTTCCAAATTTCGTTGCCAATTTATCGCATTATTTTTCCCAGAAAAAGCTGTATGTACAAGTTCATCAAACGAAGAAACGACAAGAACTTGTTGTTGATTAGAATTATTTTGAGCAATCATATAACCGCAAAATTACTATTTATCGAAAAATAATTCAGCCTAAAAATTAAATTATTCCGAATGCAAATTCTCCTTTACAAAAGTTGTATTTTTACCAAAGATTAAAAGACAATGGAAAAAGAAATTATCACCAAAACATTTACATATAAAGGCCACACCAAAACTTTTAGCGCAGAAGTGCAACCTTTACCGCCTTTCAATCCACAAACGATGGATCGCGTGAAGTATGAGGAAACCAAAGAAGCCCATTATATGCTTGCCGAAGCGGAAGTTTATAACCAGAAAACAGAATGGTTTTTTAAAATTGAACAAGAATTGCAAAAATAATGAAACGACACTTACGCTAAGTGTCGTTTTTTGTTTAAGTTTAATCCACAAAATTAAAACATGAAACAAATTACTCTAGCATTATTTACACTTATTACGCTTTCAGCTTGTACTTCTAGCAAAACGGTTTTTCATAAAAAATGGACAACGAAACAAGCACCAGAAAATTTTGTTGCTCGATTTGAAACAACAAAAGGAGATATTGATATCGAAGTTGAAAGAAAATTATCGCCAAAAGCTGTAGATCGTTTTTATCAATTGGTTAAGTACAATTTTTTCGAAGATGGTACTTTTTATCGCGTTGTTCCGAATTTTGTTGCACAATTTGGAAATACTGACACAATTGTTTCAAATCAATGGAAAAAGTTTATTGTAGAAGATGAACCTGTTATTGCTGGAAATAATAAAGGAGCTTTGAGTTTTGCGCGCGCTGGAAAAAACACAAGAGATTTGGATTTGTTTATTAATCTGAAAGATAATCATCGTTTGGATACAATCAATTCGAATGATGTAGTAGGTTTTCCAAGTTTTGGAAAAGTGGTGAACGGAATGAATGTTGTAGAAAGTTTGTATGATGGTTACGCTGGACAAACAATGGAAGACGAAGAAATTTTTAACAGTACAAAATTAATGCGCGAAAGATATCCAAAACTTGACAAAATATTGAATGCAAGAATCATTAAATCAAAGAAGAAAGAAACAGTAAAATAATGTGACATAAAGTTTTAACATGACACAAAAATCAATTTAAATGTTTTGGCATGTACTTTGTAATACATAATACGTTTTTAAAACATATTTTGTGAAATGAAAAAATCAAAATTCTTTAAAGTCGCTGGAGCAGCAGCAATGGCAGCTCAAAAAGACAAATCTTTTTTTGAAAAAGTAAAGGCTTTTTTCAATATGTTAGGTGATTACAAAAAAGGAAGTTATAAACCTGACAATATGAATTTATTTCTTGGATTTGTAGCAACTTTATACATTATTTCTCCTATTGATATTATTCCAGAAGCACTATTTGGACCTTTTGGTTTGATTGATGATTTTGGGATTTTACTTTTTGGAATGAAATATTTCAACAAAGAAGTTATAAAATATCTTGCATGGAGAGATATGCAAAGAGCGTACGCAAATGTTGAAGATGCAAAAATTATTGATTAACAATAAATTAAATAGCTATAAAAAATCCGATTGAATTTTCAGTTGGATTTTTTGTTTCAGATTATTCAAAAAGTGCTCTCTTTCTCATAAATAAAATTTATTATCTGCCGATTATTCATTAGATTTGAGCAATACAATACTAAAAACTAAAACACCTGAATAATGGTTATTATTAATAATTTCGATGAATACAAAGCTTTCGAAGGTAAAGAAATAGGTAAATCTGACTGGCATATAATAAATCAAGAACAAATCAATCGCTTTGCTGATGCGACTTTAGATCATCAATGGATTCATACAGATCCGGAAAAAGCAGCTAATGAAGGACCTTTCAAGAAAACGATTGCACATGGTTATTTAACGCTTTCTTTAATTCCTCATTTGTGGGATCAAATTGCGGAAGTTCGTAATATCAAAATGTTAATCAATTACGGAATCGAAAGTTTGAGATTTGGACAAGCTGTTTTGGTTGATAGTGAAGTAAGATTAACTGCAAAATTGAAATCTATTACAAATTTGAGAGGAATTGCAAAAGTTGTCATCGAAGCAAATTTAGAAATTAAAGATAATCCGAAACCTGCTTATACAGCGGATGTGGTTTTCCTTTACCACTTTAATGATTAATCAGTAATCAATATAATTTACAAAGCTTCTATTTTTTATAGAAGCTTTTTCTTTTCATAAAATATCGAAGTATCTTGCGCTCGATTTTATATAGCATGCAAAAAATTCAAAATAATAAAACCTTAATTTCTATTGTTGGACCGACTGCAATTGGTAAAACAAATTTGGCAATAGAAGTTGCAAAATATTTTCAATCCGAAATTATTTCTTGTGATAGTCGTCAATTTTTCAAAGAAATGAAAATAGGAACTGCTGTTCCTTCTGAGGAAGAATTGGTTGAAGTGAAGCATCATTTTATTCAAAATATTTCTATTCACGAAAAATATTCGGTTGGTGATTTTGAGCGTGATGGTTTAGCTTTTTTGGATAATTATTTCGAAACAAATGACATTTGCGTTATGGTTGGCGGTTCAGGTTTATATGAAAAGGCAATCACAGTTGGCTTTGATGAATTTCCCGAGGTTGATCCTAAAATCAGAGAAGATTTAAATAATGAGCTTGCTGAATTTGGAATTGAAAAATTGCAAGAAGAATTGCAAGAAGTCGATCCAAAGTATTTTGAAGAAGTTGATATTTTCAATAAACAGCGTGTAACACGTGCTTTAGAAATTTACCGAGCTTCGGGTTTACCTTTCTCTCATTTCAGAAATCAAGATTTGGACAAACGTCCATTTAACATAATTAAGATAGGTTTAGAACTTCCTCGCGAAGAAATGTATGACCGTATCAATCTTCGAGTTGATATGATGATGAACGAAGGTTTATTAAATGAAGCTAAAAATTTATTTCCGTTAAAAGATTTGAATGCTTTGCAAACTGTTGGTTATCGAGAATTGTTTGATTTTTTTGAAGAGAAAATTACATTAGATTTTGCAATTGAAGAAATCAAAAAAAATACAAGACGTTTTGCAAAACGTCAAATGACATGGTTCAAAAAAGATGAAACTGTCAATTGGTTTTCTCCTTTCGATCAAGAAAATATCATTAATTTTATATCGAACAAAATCTAAATTATGGAAAATTTTGTTGCTATCGATTTTGAAACTGCAAACAATTATCGCAATTCTGCTTGCGCGGTTGGAATTGTAACTGTGACGGATAATGTGATTACGGACGAATATTACACGTTAATTCAACCACCTTTAAATCAATATAATTATCATAATATTTTGGTTCACGGAATTCGTCCCGAAGACACAATTGATGCACCAAGTTTTGAAGACGTGTATTTTGAAATCAAACATCGTTTACAAAATCAGCTTGTTGTTGCACATAACGAATCGTTTGATCGTTCTGTTTTAAAAAATACAATGGAGTTTTATAGCCTCAATTATTCTCAACTTAACCTTTCCGAAAAGTGGGAATGTACATACAGAATTTTCAAACAAAAAGGAATTGTTCCTACAAAATTATCAGATTGCGCGCGCCGATTTAATCTTCAGCTCAACCATCACGAAGCTTTATCTGATGCAAAAGTTTGTGCACAATTGTACTTATTAAAATAGTTTTTACTAAATATTTATCTGGTTAAACATTTAAAAATAATTTTACATAAATTATAAAATATTTATATTGAATATTATATCCGTTTACAAATACTTGTAAGTATTTACAAGTATTTAAAATTGATTAATTACACTTTACTGTTCAGTTTTCTAAGAAAAATTTAATGAAGTAAAAATTCAATTATAAATAAGGATATTTTGATTTTGTGGAATGAATTGAAAATATAAAAATTTGAAAATTTGCTTTTAGAATTTTTGATATGATGAAGTATAAACTAAAGTTTAGTTCTAAGAATTTCTTTCGAAATTGGATAATTTTAAGAAATTAAAAAATTGATTTCAATTAGGAATTTGATCGAAGAAGTAAAATAATTACGTTATGTATTTAACATAATTAAGAAGATTATTTTGGGAAGATTTATTTAAAATCGAAGATTGATTCCTCCCCTACTCTTTTTAAAAACACAAAAAAAGGTTGCAATTGCAACCTTTTCTTATAACATTATAACACCTTCTATTTTCGAAACTTCTTTGTAATAATTGATTACTGTATCCGCATCAATCACATAAAGTTTTATCGAAATAGATGTATATTTTCTATTTTTTGAAGCTTTATATTCAAATTCAGCATTTGTTCCAGCAAAAATTTCTTTGATTTTTTTCATCGTTTCTTCACTTGAAGGATAAATGAATTTGAACAAATAATCTGCTGGAAATTTTTGTACATCATCTAATCTCTCTCTAAATTTTGCATAAAAATCTTGCTCGTTGTGAGAGCTATCTGGTATTTCTTCGAATGTATAATCTCTATTTGTGTCCATATCTATTATTTTATTGTTACAATGTCAAAAACAATACCACTTCACATTATTGATAAAATATAGAATTAATAAGACATTTTGGCATATTTTAAATCTTATAATTTCAATCTCATCATATAATCAATTTGTTCATCATCACCAAGTCTGAAAATATGTTGATCAAATTTTTCGAAACCATTTTTTAAATAGAAATTAATCGCAGAAATATTCTTTTCCCAAACTCCCAACCAGATTGAATGTAAGTTGAAATTCATCGTTACTTCTACAGCTTTATTAAAAAGAATTTGTCCAATTTTCTTTCCTTGAAACGATTCTAACACATAAATTCTTTCAATTTCTAAAGAATTCATATCATAAATTTCTGTTTGAGCATCACCAATATTCAATTTCAGATAACCGACAACTTCTTGGTTAATCATTGCAAAAAAGAACAACGAATTTTGATTCTTTACTTCTTTTAATAATTGATCTTCTGAAAAACTTTCGTTCAAATATTTTTGCATATCTTCTTCTGTATTAGAAGAAGAAAATGTATCTGCAAATGTCTTTTTAGAGATTTCTTGAAGTTTTAAAATATCTTTTTCTTCAACTCTTTTTATTGTAATTTCTTCGTTCATTAATGCGAAACAAATTTTAATCCTACAATTGAACTAATTAATGTAAAAATAAAGAATATTCTCCAAAAATTAGCAGGTTCTTTGAATACAAAAATTCCGATTAAAACTGTTCCAACAGCACCAATTCCAGTCCAAACTGCATAAGCAGTTCCCAAAGGTAAGGTTTGTGTTGCTTTGATTAACAATGCCATACTTGCGACCAAACACACTGCAAAAGCGCCGTACCACATATACATTTCTGAGCCTGTTGTTTCTTTGGCTTTTCCTAAAGATGATGTAAATCCAATCTCGAATAATCCTCCTAAAATCAATAAAATCCAATTCATTTTGTTAATATTTTACTGCAAAGATGAATTAGAAAAAAATAGTATTTTTTTACAAATGTTAAAAAATTATTCGCTTAAATTTCGGCGCGAATCCTACTTAATGTCACTTGGGAAATTCCTAAATATGACGCGATATAACCTAATTGTACACGATTAATCAAACTTGGATTTTCTTCTAACAATTTTTTATAACGATCAATCGCCGTTCCCAGTTGCCTAGAAATAAAACGCTCTTCAGTTTTTATCAATTCAATTTCAGCAAGTTTTCTTCCCCAATTTGCAATCTCTAAATTAGTTGCATAAATAACTGTAAATCAGAAGATTTAATTTCATATAACTCGCAATCTTCCATCAATTCAATTGTTTCGTAACTAATTTTATTTTCGACATAACTTCGCATCGATAAAATCAAATCGCCTTCTTTCCCAAACCAAAACGTAATTTCTTTTCCATCATCAATTATATACGCGCGAACAATTCCTTTTTTGATGAAATATAGCTTTTTTTCAACTTTATCGGCATCAATAAGCGTGGTGTTTTTTGGTAATTGAATCAGTTGCATTTTATCTGCAATCAATTGAATAGACTGCGAGGAAAGTGGTGAAATTTGATCTAAGATTTGTTCTATTTCCATTATTGAAACTTGTCTAGTAAAAGTAAACAAAAAACTCAACCTAAAATAGGCTGAGTCATTCAAATTAAATTAACACCTGAAATCTACTTTGCATGTAGACCGCATTCTTTTTTACTATTATCTTCCCACCACCATCTACCGGCACGAAAATCTTCGCCTTCGTTTATAGCACGTGTGCAAGGAGCACAACCAATACTTATGAAGCCCTTATCGTGTAGTGGGTTGTAAGGAACTCTATTTTCTTTCAAATACTCAAAACAATCCTCTGTTGTAAAATCAATCAATGGATTGAATTTGAATAATTGTTTTTCTTCATCAAACTCTATTTCGTGCATATCATGTCGATTATTCGATTGCTCTGCGCGCAAACCTGTAATCCAAACTGATGCTTCTTTTAATGCACGATTCAGAGGAATTACTTTTCTGATATAGCAACATTGTTTTCTTAAATCAACCGAATCATAAAAAGAATTAATTCCATTTTCTTCAACAAACTTTTCTAACTCCTCTGTTGGCGGATAAAATGGTTTAATCTTCGCTTGATATTTCAATTCAGTTTTGTTCCACGTATTGTAAGTTTCCTGAAAAACACGTCCTGTATCTAAAGTGAAAATCTCAATATTATCTAATTTTTGACTCAAAATAGCATGCGAAATAACTTGATCTTCGAAACCAAAACTTGTCGAAAAAAATATCTTTTCTTTTACATTATCATTCAAGAACAACAATTTTTCATCTAAACTTGACTGTGCTATTACTTCCTCTAATATTTCTTTTAGTTGATTCATTTTGCATATATAATCTCTATAGTTTTTATAGAGTAATTATTTTTAACAAATGTATAAATTCCAACTTTCTAAACAAAACTAATCTCGACTAATTTTATAGATATAATGCAATATAGAATCAATAAATTATATAAGCAAATTTTATTTATACTTAAATCATCTACGAGAATAAATTATCATATTCGTAAAAAAGAAGAAAATCAGTCCAAATTGGCATTAAACAGAGGTTTTCGAAGAGTTTAAATTATTAATTAACTCAAAAAACAATATCATTATTAGGATAAAAATATTTAAAATATCATAAAAATAAATTCTATCTAATCATCTTCGAGAACAAATTATGAATATCATAAACGAAAAAAGTCAAACTTTACAAAGTTTGACTTTTTAATTTATATTTTTTGTAATGATGAATTAGGACAAAAATGGACGAAAATAACCAAATCCAATAACCGAAAAGTGGTAAATCATATTCATGTATTTGTAAAATATCTAATCTTGTCAAATGATTAATTCCGTATAATGACATTTGAATAACAGCGATAATACCTAATATTAATCCTATTTTTTTCTTATAAAAAATCCAAGATAATAATAATGTAAAGTTCCCTAACCAACAAAAAAAGTCCAAATAAGGAAAAGTCATCCATCCGACATAAGCGTATATATATCCTGAATATTCTTCGGGATTGTCAAAAATGAAATGCACAGGTAAAATCAAACTCACCAAATAAGTTAAAATACTTACATATAAAAACAGATTATTTTTCCAATTTAGCTTCAAATTCTTCTATTTGTTTTTCCAATTTTTTATTCACTTTTTTCAATTTGTTTTGAGGACTAAACATTGCATAAACCAGCAAACCTACTCCTACTCCCACAACAGCGCCAACTTTTTCGTTCTTATTAATTGCTTTCGAAATTGCAATTCCTGCTGCTGCTCCAGTTGTTACGATAGAAACTGTATTTTCAAAACCTTTTGATTTTGTATCTAAAACTTCCAATAAATTATTCATAGTTGATTATTTTTTTCAGTAAACGTTGCAATAAATATTCCTAAATATAAATCATTCCAAATTATTTTAAAAATTGTTCGTATTAATTCAAGTGTTTATCTTTGTTCGGTAACATTTTTAGAATGGAAATACAAGACAAAATTTTAGCGCTTCGAGAAGAGCTTACTCAGCATAATTATAATTATTACGTTTTAGATAATCCCACAATTTCTGATTTCGAATTTGATTTGAAATTGAAAGAATTGAAACGATTAGAAGACGAAAATCCTATTTTTTTTGATGTCAATTCTCCTACACAACGCGTTGGTGGAATGGTTACAAAAAATTTTCCGACGATTACGCACGAATTCAGAATGTATTCGTTAGACAATTCATATTCAGTTGAAGATTTGCAAGATTGGGAAAAACGAATTGAGAAAACGTTAGGTGAAAAAGTAGAATTTGTTTGCGAATTGAAATATGATGGCGCTTCGATTTCTATTTTGTATGAAAATGGAGAATTGACACAAGCTGTAACGCGTGGAGATGGAACACAAGGTGACGAAATCACGAATAATATTCGTACGATACAATCTGTTCCATTGAAATTGAAAGGAAATTATCCTGAACGATTTTATATGCGTGGCGAAATTACAATTCCGCTCAATAAATTTGCTTCAATTAATGAAGAACGCGCTAATAATGGTTTAGAATTATATGCTAATCCTCGAAATACCGCTTCTGGATCGTTGAAATTACAAGATAATACAGAAGTTGCAAAACGTGGTTTACAATGCTTTCCGTATTATTTTATTGGAAATAATTTACCTTATTCTACGCAATGGGAAATGCTACAAGCCGCTGATGAATTAGGTTTTAAGATTCCGCATACGTCAAAATTATGTACTTCTTTGGAAGAAGTTTTAGCTTTTGTAGATCATTGGGATATCGAACGTAAAAATTTACCTTACGAAACGGACGGAATTGTGATCAAAGTGAATTCTTTTTCGCAACAAGATGAATTAGGTTATACTGCAAAATCTCCACGTTGGGCAATGGCTTATAAATTTAAAGCTGAAGCTGCCGAAACCGAATTATTGAGCATCGATTATCAAGTTGGTCGAACTGGAGCGATTACGCCTGTTGCGAATCTTGCGCCTGTTTCTTTGGCTGGAACGATCGTAAAACGTGCTTCTGTTCATAACGAAGATATTATCAAAAAGTTGGATATCCGCATTGGTGATATGGTTTATGTGGAAAAAGGCGGCGAAATTATTCCGAAAATTGTCGGTGTTAATACTGATGTTCGCCAACCTGGAACCGAAGAAATCGAATTCATTAAAAATTGTCCTTCTTGCGGAACAGAATTGATTCGTAATGAAGGCGAAGCGCAGCATTATTGTCCAAATGAGAATGGTTGTGAGCCACAAATTATTGGAAAATTAGAGCATTTTGTTTCTCGAAAAGCAATGGATATTGAGGGCTTAGGTGGTGAAACAGCGGTTTTGTTACACAAAGCAAATTTGCTAAATAACATTGCTGATTTTTATACTTTACAAAAAGAAGATATTTTGCCTTTGGAAAGAATGGCTGAAAAATCTGCTCAAAATATTATTAATTCTGTCGAAAAATCTAAAGAGCAACCTTTCGAAAAGGTATTGTATGCGATTGGAATTCGTCATGTTGGTGAAACGGTTGCAAAAAAATTGGTGAAACATTTTCAAACGATTGATCGTTTGATGAATGCTACAATGGAAGAATTAGTTTCTGTAACGGATGTTGGAGAAAAAATTGCAATTTCGATTAAGGAATATTTTAAAGAAGAACAACATCAGATTTTGATTCAACGTTTACGTGATTACGGGTTGAATTTCGAGATTGGAGAAGAAGCAAAACCTTTGTCAGATTCTTTGGAAGGCAAAACGTTTTTGTTTACAGGAACTTTGACAAAATTCAATCGAACTGATGCACAAAAAATGGTGGAAGATCATGGCGGGAAAAATATTTCTGCAGTTTCTAAAAACTTAAATTTCTTGGTTGCTGGCGATAAAGCTGGAAGTAAACTGAAAAAAGCAGAAGAAATAGGAACAGTTGTTGTGTTGACGGAAGACGAATTTTTAAATATGATTAATGGCTAATGGAATCAGGATTAATTGCTGTCATTATATTCGGAATTGTATTATTGATTTTGATTCCATTTATCTATTATGGATTGCGAATGGCAGGCTACAACAAATCTGCAATGATAGTTTCGCTTGCGATATTTTTTATTGTGATGATTCCGATGGTGAAATATGGTTACAGAAGTCAAATGTATTCTAATGATGATTTGAAAACAGATTTACATCAAGCTGGAATTGGTTTTAAAGGAAATTTAAAAATTGTTTCGACAGATATTTCTGGAATTAAAAACATGAAACAAGAAACGGTTTTGATTATGGACTCTGCCGATGTCAATACAATTATTAATCGTATAGAAACTGATTCTCGCTTCAAAATTTCTCCAGAAATGTTGAGTTTGAAAGAAGAATTAGGCTCGAATGCAAAACATAAAACCAATAGAAATTATCGTTTCAAAGATAATTTTATTTTAGAAACTTACGGAATGTCTGATGATTACACAATTCGATATTCGGAACTGAAATTTAGAAAAGGAAACGACACGGTTTTCTTCAAAAAAGAAGAAGTGTATTAAATAAAAAAATCCGTCAATTGACGGATTTTTTTATTAGTCTAAAACTTCAAGGTTTGCAATATTGATTGGATTTCCTTCAATAAAATTCACTATATTTTCAAAAGCTTTTGAGAAATATAATTCGTAACTATTTTCTTCTACATAACCTAAATGCGGTGTGCAAATTACATTTGGATTCGTTAAAAATTCATTGTTTTTATCATAAATCGGCTCAGAATCATACACATCTAAAGCAGCATAAGTTGGCGTTTTTTGACTTAAAGCTTTACTTAAAGCATTTTCTTCAATCAATTCAGCACGAGAAGTATTTACAATAATTGCATCATGTTGCATTAATTTCAAATCTTCAAATTTCACAATTCCTTTTGTTTGCTCATTTAATCGAATATGAAGAGTAATAACATCACTAGTAGAGAAAAACTTTTCTTTAGAATTACTTGCCTGAAAACCATATTCTATCGCTTTTTGACGAGAATTTTCACTTCCCCAAATCTGAACTTTCGCTCCAAAAGCTTTCGCATATTGAGCAATCATTTGTCCAATTTTCCCATAGCCCCAAATTCCAATCATTTTTCCATGGATTGTAGAACCAATATTGGTTTGCCACTCTCCTTTCTTCATCGCTTCGATTGCTTGCGGAACTTTTCGAGTCGCATTCATAATCAACATCCAAGTAAGTTCTGCAGGCGCAATTGGTGAGCCAATTCCTTCGGATACAGCAACTCTGTGCTTAGTACAAGCAGCTAAATCTAAATGATTTGAAATTTTACCTGTTTGGCTGATTAATTTCAAATTAGGTAAAAGTGATAATAATTCGTCATCAATTTTTGTACGTTCTCGTATTAAAACTAAAATTTGAACATCTTTAATTTCACTTGCTAAATCCTTTGCAGTTGTATATGATTTATTTAAAACTTTAATATCATAATCTTTTACTAAATCAAAACATTTTAGTTGCGAAACGGCATTTTGATAATCATCTAATATGGCGATTTTCATTGTTTATATTTTTAATAAATGTAAAACTATTTTGTAGTTTTTCTAGCTAAACTACTATTTTTTAATAATTGGTTAAACTCCTTTAATACACGCTTTTCTTCACTCTTAATAAAAATATCTGAAAATGGCGCCCCATCATCTTGATTACTTTTATAGTTTATTAATTTATTATTTGAATAATAGTAACGGTCCTCAATTATTTCAGAATCGTCGTAATTAAACTCTTTTAAATAATAAGGTACATTGTATTTCAAATTTTTCTCAAAAACAAAAGACAATTTATTATTCAACAAATAATATTCAGCTAAATATTGTCCAGATTCACCAAATTTTCGTACCACAATTTTTTCTAATTTATCATGATTGTAATAATAATTAATGTAACCACCATCAGCAGAATTATCAGTTTCAACTTCTTTTATTTTTGACCAATTTTTAATTGAATTAATTCGAGTAAAATTTGCTTTGATCGTTTTAATTTCTTCACTTTTAACTTTGTCATTTTTCTGAGCAAAAGAAGTCATCACAGAGAATGTTACGAGAACGAAAAAGAATACTATTTTTTTCATCTAAATCAATATATTATATAAACTATATGAGTAAAATTAAAGTATTTATTTTCGATATATTTTTACAAATCCTTTTATTAAGCTAAACACACCGATTATAAATCCTATGATGATAAAAAGAAATCCAGCAAGTAAAAAATATACACCATAATCGTTTTTGTTATAATCCAAATTAAAGCCATATCCAGTCGAGAATATTCCTGTAATAAAAACACAGAGCGAACAGATAAAAAGTTTTGTATATCGATTTTGTTTGAACATGATTAAATATTTCCATAAAATTCAATAAAATATACTAATTTTCAATCAATAATAATAGTGAATTTTATGCAATTTAGAGTTGCTCGACATACCAACCAAATCAATGAAATCAGGGATTTTTATATAAAAGTTTTAAATTTTGAAATCCTTGGAGAGTTTAAAAATCACAATGGATATGATGGCATTTTTATTGGAAAAACAGATTTAAGCTGGCATTTAGAATTTACAACAACTCACGAAAATATCAATCATCACTTTGATGAAGACGATTGTTTGGTATTTTATCCAACAACGCAACAAGAATATGACGAAATCATTGAGCGTTTAGAACTTCATCAGATCAAACCAATAAAATCTAAAAATCCGTATTGGAATGAAAATGGAATTTCTTTCTTAGATCCTGATGGATTTGTTGTCATTGTTTCACCTTTGAGAATTAAATAATTTGAAAAAATACATCTGTTTCATATTGCCATTTTTTATCTTCAGTTGCAAAGATGAAAATTCTATGCATACTAAAAATCATCAAGACTCAATTCAAAAAATTGTTGAAAAAGAAAGTTTTATCAACGAAAAAGCAAATAAAATAATTGATCGATATTCCGTACTAAAAGGTTTTCAAAGAGAAAATTATAATCAAAATGAATTCGGCTATTTTCTACAACATTTGCAATTAAAAGACTTTGGAACACTTGTAAAATTCTATAATGGAAACGAAAAACCTGTAAATAATGTGTACAATGCGGTGATTGATTTACCGATTGGAAACAAAGATTTACATCAATGTTCAGATGCAACAATGCGTTTGAGAGCTGATCTTCTCTACCAACAAAAGCGTTATGATGAAATCTCTTTCAACTTTTTATCGGACGAAAAACCACGCAAGTTTACTGATTTTGCAAATGGAGATTATTCACCAGAAAATTATTGGAAATATTTGGAATATGTTTTCAGTTACGCAAATACAGCTTCTTTGAAAAAACAATTGAAATTGGTAAATTTTGAACAGATAAAAATTGGTGATATTCTTTTGCAACAAGGAAATCCTTATGGACACGCGGTTATGGTAGTCGATTTAGCAAAGAATAAACAAGGTGAAAAAAATTGTTTTACTTGCTCAAAGTTATATGCCAGCACAAGAAATTCAGATTCTTAATAATCCGACGGATAAAAAATTAAATCCTTGGTATAAAGTGCAACAAGGTAAAATTAAAACTCCAGAATGGTTGTTTACAAGTGATGATTGGAAAACGTGGGATTAAACGTAAATTTGAATTATATATTAAAATCTAAATTCCACATTTATGGGCTATAACATTTACAATTTATTTTTTGCCATTGTCCCAAAAAAGCTATTCTTTTTTTCTTTGCCATTTTTATTATTATATTTTGTTAATCCTGAATATTTTCAAATAGTAAAATTATTTTACTACTTTATTTTTGCTTTTGTTATATTTCGTTTATCAATTATAGGTCACGAACTTGCCCATTTATTTATGGCTAAAATGACAAATGCTAAAATCTTAGGAATTGAATTTGGGAATATTAATGATTTGATTATTTATGAAAAAAATATATCGAATTTTAAATTAAAAATTTATAATCATATTAATTCTGGGTCAGTACATGTAAGTTTAGATAATCCTAACCTTAATAAGTATAAAAGAATTTTGATTTTTTCTGCTGGCTTTATATTTAACGCAATCTTAATTTTTATTGGATTCATAATTTTTATCCAAAATGGAATACTTGGTTATTTAATTATGTTTCCTAATGTCATTCTTTTTCTTAGCACATTTATCCCATTTAAATATAACTATAATGGGATTTCAGGTGATAATGATATGTTGAGCATTATCAATTTGATATTGAATAAAAATAAAATAATTCATATTTCAGAAATTGAAGAACAAAGAAACTATTTGATTTATAATGATAAATATGAAAGTCTAAGAGAAATCAATCAAAAAATTTTGCAACAAAAACCAAATGATTATTATTCTCATTTCATTGATTTTTATTTAGATGTCCGAAATAATTCATCAAACGATTGCCAAAACAAAATAGATTATTTACTAAATAATTTAGAAAAAAATAGACAATATAAGCAATATGTAAATAATAATGTTTCTTATTACTACAGCTTAAATGAGAATTACGAATTGGCAGATTTATATTCAAAAGATGTAAATAAATTAACAAAATCTATAAATTTTATTTCAACACGTTCCGTTTGTTTAGCTTTTAATGAACAATGGTCAGAAATATGTACTATATTAAATAATCGAGTTTCAAAAACAATTACTCATCATACTAATTTACTCAATTCATTAGTTTTTGGCATCGCCCTTATGAAGTTAGGTAATGAAAAAAGAGGAAAAAAATACATTGATTTTGCCGTAAAACATAAAAAGAGTATGTTTGCAAGTGATGATTTTATATTCAAAAAACTTCTTCAAAAAATTGATTAATTTTACACCAAATTAATCGCCGTGAATCGAGAAGAAATAGGAAATCAACTGCTAAATGAAGTTTTACAAATCCAACTTGCCAATAAACCAATCAACTCTAAATATTTAGATTTAAAACGTTTGGTTGAAAATATTGCGTTTGAGTTGACAAAAAACGAAGCTTTACAGTTTTCTAACTTTTTCTCGAAACTATCTTTTATCTGTAATCAATACCAAGTTTCAACTAAAATTCATTCGTTTCGTAAAACAGCTCAACGAATTCTAAGCGAAAAATACGAACCAACTGAACACGAATATTTCACACATTATAAATATGTTGCGGATTTTATTTCTTCGATTTATGAAGTGATGATTCCGGCAGAAATTATCTATTATTTTCCTGAAAAAGAATTTTATACCAACAAAATTCTTACTCGAAATCGGGTAAAAAAATTACGTGTTCAAGTAATTGAAATCAAGCGAGATTGTTTGATTTGTGATCATGAAGATAATGAAACAGATGAGAATATTACAGTTCAAATTGATGAAGATGGCGTAAATGAAAATTTTACTTCTGTTGAAGATTTTTGGGTTGGTGCACAATTAAATTTAGTCAATTCGACGATTGATGAAGAAGGAATTTATCATCCGCGTTTTATCATTCTCGAACCAGATTATTTGGTTGATATTTCGGCAATTGCTGAATGTTTTCAGGATTATGGAACTTCTGAATTGCATTATATTCAGAAAAAATTTGAAGAAGCCCCAAACAGCAAACACATTCGTTTAGGAAATTTTGCTAATTCGGTTGTCGATCACTTTTCAACAGAAAACATTGAAAAAACGGATTTTAATGAGATTTTCAAGAATGATTTTAAAAATTATCCTTTAGAATATACGGCTTGCAACGATTTGACGAATCCACAAGATTTGAAAGATTATTATTTAGAAGCAAAAGGTCATTTTGATCGTATTCAAAAAGTTTTGACTGAAGACTTTCCGCAATATGATATTTCGTTGGATCGTGCATTAATAGAGCCTTCTTTTTTGTGCGAACAGTACGGAATTCAAGGTCGTTTGGATTTATTGGACATTAATCCTGAAGGAAAGAATAAAATTATCGAGCTAAAATCTGGTGGTGCACCTTTTCCTGATGACGGAAAAAGTGTCAAGCCAAATCATGCGACGCAGCTCTTTTTATACTACCAAATTATTGGTGTTTTGTATGATTTAGAGTTTAAAGATGTCACAAAAAACACCGAAGGTTATATTTTCTATTCGAAAGTATATCAAGGAAATTTACGTTTTGATGTACCAACTTTAGCACGAGTTCAACGCATTTTTGATTTAAGAAATCGAATAATTATCAATGAAAATCGTTTAGCAAATCATACATTAACCGATATTGAATCAACTATTTATTCGATTAAACCTGCAAACTTCATTAAACGAAAAATCAACCCTCGTTTCAAAGAAATTCTAGAAGAACAATTGGATAAATTTATCTATCCGATCAAAAATAGTTCTCCATTAGAAAAAGCCTATTTTTATTCGTTTACCAATTTCATTGCGAAAGAGCAATATATGGCGAAACTTGGTTTGGGACAATCGACTTCTAACAATGGTTTGGCGAGTTTGTGGCTGAATACTTTCGAAGAAAAAAACAATAATTTCGAGATTATTTATGATTTAGAAATTGTAGAAAATCATATTTCTGATCCAAAACGAGAAATTAAATTAAAAAGAACCAATCCTGCTAATGATTTTATTTCGATTCGAGAAGGTGATATTTGCATTCTTTATCCTCGGAATAATTTCAAAGATTCTGTTTTAACAAATCAGGTTTTTAAATGTACGATCAAAAGTATTTCGAGAGAATTTATTGTGTTACGTTTTCGTTATCAACAACCAAATACACGATTTTTTGATTCGTTTGATTCAACAGGAAAATGGGCTTTAGAGCGCGATTTCATGGATTCTTCTTTCGTTTCGATGTACCGAAATTTATATGGATTAATTCATTCTTCTAAAGCAAAAAAAGATTTGATTTTAACGCAATCTGTTCCAAAAAGTGAAATGGATTATGATTATTTTAATTCAAATCTTTCGGATGAACAAAATCGAATTCTGAAAAAAGCACTTTCTACAAAAGATTACTTTTTGTTGAATGGACCTCCAGGAACAGGAAAAACATCGATTATCATCAAAGAATTGGTGAAAGAAATCTATGAAAAACAGGATTGTAACATTTTGCTTTTGGCGTATACAAATCGTGCAGTTGATGAATTATGTGAATCGATAAATTCGGCTATTTCTGATCAAATTGAACAAAAATTCATTAGAATTGGGAATGAATTATCTACTTCTCCTGAATTTCATCAAAATTTATTGAATAAAATTATTGAACAAAAAGATGCCGATTTAGAGCAAAAAGGAGAAAAATTTTCGAGAAAAACAATTCAAGATATTATTCGTAAACAACGCATTTTTGTTTCGACCGTAGCTTCGATTTCAAGTAAAAATGATATTCTGAAGTTGAAGAAGTTTGATACCATTATTATTGATGAAGCTTCGCAAATTTTAGAACCACAAATTGTTGGGATTCTACCAAAAGCAGAACGTTTTATCATGATTGGTGATCACAAACAATTGCCTGCAATCGTTTTACAAAATCCTGAATTAGCGAAAACAAATAACGAATTATTAGAAAATATTGGTTTAATTAATCGTAAAAATTCTATTTTCGAGCGTTTGTATGAATTTTGTGAACGAAATAATTACGAAAATGCGTTTGACCAATTGACTTATCAAGGAAGAATGCACGCTGAAATCGCAGATTTTCCGAACAATTATTTTTATGATGGAAAATTAAACGTAGCCTTTGATATTCCAAATTTAAATGATGAAATAAAACAAAGTTTAAATCGTCAACGTGCAGATTTACATTTTGAACATTATAATCAATCAAATAATTTACAAAACTTTATCACGAATCATCGTTTTGCATTTATCAATGTTGACGAAAATCCTTATTTGCCTTCAACGAATGTACAAGAAGCCGATTTGATTGTGAAGTTTGTGCAAGAAATTATTCATTTATATGAAATCAATCAAAAACCATTTGATCCAAAGAAAACAATTGGAATTATTGCCCCTTTTAGAAATCAAATTGCGTTGATTAAACAAAAATTAGAATTAGCAAATATTCCAAATCACGAACAAATTACAGTTGATACAGTGGAACGCTATCAAGGAAGTCAGCGCGATATTATTCTGTATAGTTTTGCTGTGACGTATCATTCGCAATTGAATGCCTTGGTGAATATGAACGATCAAGGAAATGTAGATAGAAAGCTGAATGTTGCCTTAACGCGCGCAAAAGAACAATTATTTTTAATTGGAAATCAAGCCATTTTGAAAGAAAATCAATTGATTAAAACCTTAATTGATTATTTAGAAAATAAATCTACCTATAAACTAACAATCTAATTAAAATCACTTCTTAATTCGTTTAAGATTCAGTAAATTTGTGCAACTATTTGTAGAAAATTATGTTGTATCAAAGAAGTAGCGCATTATTCAAAGACGCGCAAGAATATATTCCGGGAGGTGTAAATTCTCCTGTTCGTGCATTTAAATCTGTTGGAGGAACGCCAATTTTTATCAAAAAAGCCGAAGGTGCCTATATTTATGATGAAGATGGACGTGCTTACGTGGATTACATCAATTCTTGGGGACCAATGATTATTGGGCATACAGATCCGCGTGTTTTGAATGCGACTGTTGAACAAATGAAAAATGGTTTTTCTTTTGGTACACCAACTGAATTGGAAACTGAAATTGCTAAGTTAATCACATCCGTTGTTCCAAATATCGACATGGTTCGTATGGTGAACTCTGGTACAGAAGCGTGTATGTCTGCAATTCGTTTGGCAAGAGGTTATACAAATCGTGATAAAATTGTAAAATTTGAAGGTTGTTACCACGGACATTCAGATTCATTTTTGATTAAAGCTGGTTCTGGTGCTGCAACTTTTGGAAATCCAAATTCTCCAGGTGTAACGCAAGGAACAGCGAAAGATACGTTGTTGGCAGAATACAATAATTTGGAAGATGTAAAAGCTTTATTCGAACAAAATAAAGATGAAATTGCAGCCATTATTGTTGAGCCAATCGCAGGAAACATGGGGTGTATTGTTCCAGAAAAAGGTTTCTTAGAAGGTTTGAGACAAATTTGTGATGAAAACGGTGCTTTATTAATTTTTGATGAGGTAATGACAGGTTTCCGTCAAGCGATGGGAGGTTCGCAAGAGCGTTTAAACATCAATGCGGATATCGTTACATTTGGTAAAGTAATTGGTGGTGGTTTCCCTGTTGGAGCTTTTGCTGCTCGTCGCGAAATCATGAATCACCTTGCTCCTCTTGGTCCTGTTTATCAAGCTGGAACTTTATCTGGAAATCCAATTGCGATGCGTGCTGGTATCACAACGTTGAATATTATTAATAATGATAGAGAATTATTTAATCGTATTGATAACGCAACTGAAACTTTAGATAAAGAGATTTCTAAAATCTTTGCAGAAAAAGGAATTCCAAATCATATCAATCGTTTAGGATCGATGATGTCTGTGTTCTTTACTGAACAAACAGAAATCAAAAACTTTACAGATGTAACGAAATGTAATCACGAAAGATTCAATAAATTTTTCCATCATTTGTTGACAAACGAAGTTTACATCGCTCCTTCTGGATACGAAACTTGGTTTATTTCTGATGCAATCAAAGATGCAGAAATCAATAAAACATTAGATGCTGTGAGAAGCTTCGAAGGTTAATAATAAACAAAAAATGCAGTAGTTTTCTACTGCATTTTTTATTAAAATAAATCATCATCGATCATTTTAGCTCCTTTTAAGGTTGCCATATAACGAAGTGCTTTGATGTATTTTTCTATTAATTCAGGATTATCTATTTTGAAAAATATACAAGTATTCAGCCCGTTATACATTGTATTTGAAATAACAACAATTTGATTTTTTGTATCTGTTTTGGATACATCTTTTATTCCACTCCAATTAATTTTCGTATATGCTCCATTGTCGGAATAAGCATGAAGTATATCACCGTTAATTTCTAATCTCCTTGCTCCTTCCTGAACTGTGATAGAACTAACGTCATAAACTTCCGCTTTTTTTGTATTCAACCATTCGAGTGTTTGTTCCTCTGTTTGAGCATTTACCCATACAAAGCTGAAAAACAAAAGAATTAATATCAATAAATTTTTCATTTGATATAATTTACACTTTTTAAATATGCTGCATCTGTTTCTTTCGGAATATCCATCCAAACCCAATCAGCTTCATAGTCAGGATCCCAAATTCTTATTTTAACACCAATCAAATTGTCAAGTTTATATTGCAAAACAAAATCCTTTCCAATAAAAATTTTATCATCTGTAATTTTATAACCATCATAGATATAAACCTCTTCGTTCGAATTTGGAAGATAAAAAAAAGCGGTTTTATTATGAGGATTTAAAACTAGTGTTTTATTTCTCAAATCATCAGGCAGACTGTACATTTTACCATTTTGATCTTCTAACCGAATAAGCCGCCAATTATTTTCAGTCAAAATTTTAATCTTCTCTTTTAAGCTTAAATCTTGTGCTTTCGCACTTCCAACTCCTAAAACGAACACAAATAGTATAATTATTTTTTTCATAACGAAATATTTATAACCAGTTTATTTGAAGTAAATCTCTTTCAATTTTAAATGAAATAAAATACCTCAAATGAAGTATTTTTACTTATTGGTTTTCATCAATTTACTCTATTGACTGTATCATGAAGATATAATAGAAATCTGTCTTAAAAATTTAAAGAAAATTACAGAAAAAATATTTTGATTGAATATGCTCAATATTTATTACAAAAAGGAGAGTTGAGAAAGAAGTATCTTGAATTTAGAAAAAAGTAAAAAAAAGAAGCAGAATATGATTATTGATAAAAAACTGTCAATTTAGACAGTTTTTTATCAACTAAAATCTCCTATATGTTCCATTTCACTTTCGAAACTTAGCACTTTAGTCGCATATTTTTGCAAACTTTTTTGCTTAATTTCTGATAAAAAATTATTCTTGAATTTATCTAAAGTCAATTCATCATTCACAAATAATTGCAACGAATAAGAAACTGCTCCTGGTTCTACATGAGAAGTTATTTTTCCTAAACGAGCGCCAATAAAACAATTTGATTTCAAATAATCATTAATATGCTCTTTCTGAATCCACTCAAACCAATCGTCATGCACCTCTTGTTCAACAATAAAAGTTGTATTATATAATATCATTCTCTAATTTTTTGCAAAGATACAAAGGTTTTCGCATTATATTTTTCTTGAAAAAGAAAGTCTAATCAAGATTTTATTTTTAAATTTACCTATTATTCATAACAAACAAAGATGAACAATACGCAACAATTTATACAAGAGAATAAACAACGTTTTCTTGATGAATTAATCGAATTACTTAAAATTCCTTCAGTTAGTGCTGATCCAGCCTACACACAAGACGTAAATGATGCTGCCGAAATGGTTGCAAAATATTTAAAAGAAGCAGGTGCTGATAATGTTGAAGTATGCGAAACAGAAGGTTTTCCTGTTGTTTACGGAGAAAAAATAGTTGACGCTTCAAAACCTACTGTTTTAGTTTACGGACATTACGATGTACAACCAGCTGATCCTTTAGAATTATGGGAATCTGGACCATACGAGCCAGTAATCAAAAAGACAGAAATTCATCCTGACGGAGCAATTTTCGCTCGTGGTTCTGCTGATGATAAAGGTCAAATGTTTATGCACGTTAAAGCTTTTGAGGCTTTAAACAAATCAAACGAATTATCTTGTAACGTTAAATTTATGATCGAAGGTGAAGAAGAAGTTGGTTCTCCTTCATTAGTAAATTTCGTTAAAAACAATAAAGAGAAATTAAAAAATGATGTGATTTTGATTTCTGATACTTCTATGATTTCAAACGAACAACCTTCTATTTCTGTTGGTTTACGTGGTTTATCTTATGTAGAAGTTGAGGTAAAAGGAGCTAATCGCGATATGCACTCTGGTGTTTATGGTGGGGCTGTTCCAAATCCGATTAATGTTTTAGCAACAATGATTGGAAAATTAATCAATGAAAAAGGTCACATTACAATTCCAGGTTTTTACGAGCCAATTCTTGAACTAACAGAAGATGAAAGAGCTGATTTAGCTAAAATTCCATTTGATGTTGAAGAATACAAAAAATCTATCGGTATTCCTGATATTCAAGGAGAAGAAGGTTTTTCTACAATCGAGAGAGCGTCTATTCGTCCTACTTTAGATGTAAACGGAATTTGGGGAGGATACATTGGCGAAGGTGCTAAAACAGTTATTCCTTCTCATGCGTATGCTAAAATCTCAATGCGTTTAGTTCCAGGACAAGATCCTAATGTTGTAACAAAACAATTTGCAGATTATTTCCCAACTTTAGCACCATCTTCAGTAGAAGTAAAAGTAAAACCACATCACGGTGGTAAACCTTATATTTTACCAACAAATCACCCAGGTTTTATCGCTGCTAAAAAAGCATTAGCTGAAACTTTTGAGAAAGAAGCGTTAGCTGAAAGAGCTGGAGGATCTATTCCAATTGTTGCTTTATTCGAAGAAGAATTAGGAACAAAATCTGTTTTGATGGGATTCGGATTAAACTCTGACGTTATCCACTCTCCTAACGAACATTATGGTGTATTCAATTTCTATAAAGGAATCGAAACTATTCCATATTTCTACAAATATTTTAACGAACAATAATTTTCGACAAAATAACTTCTGAAAAGCGAATCAATTTGATTCGCTTTTCTTTTTGGTTTATAGTAGAATGATTAATTTTGAACTTTATTTTTATCAATGAGTAAAAAATTCTTAATCGCTGGTGCAGGAATTGCAGGTTTAACTTTAGCAAAAGCTTTGCAAGATTTAAATTATGACTACGAAATTTTCGAGGCTTCTCCAGAAGTTCGTGGAATTGGAGCTGGTTTTGGCTTGGCTTCTAATGCAATGAAAGCGTTTGAAATTCTTGGTTTAGCAAAAGAAGTTGCGCCTTTGGGACATATGTTAGAAGATTTTGAAATTCAAGATTGGAAAGAAAAAACAATTCTGAAAGCGGATACAGAACGATTAAGAAAAAACTACAACAACGAAAATTTTGCGATTCATCGTGCAGATTTGCATCATTATTTAGTTTCGAAAATTGATTCGAATAAAATTAAAACGTCAAAAAAAGTGAAGCTTTTCGAACAATCTTTTGAGAAAGTTGTGCTTCATTTTGAAGATGGAACTTCTACCGAAGGTGATTATTTGATTGGTGCAGATGGAATAAATTCTACAATTCGTCAACAATTGTTGAAACAGTCGACGCCTCGTTATGCGGGTTATATATGTTGGCGTGCTATTGTAGAAGATAAATCTTACAATTCAAAAAAGAGTATCGAAACATGGGGACCGAATGGTCGTTTTGGTTTGACACCTCTTATCAATCATCAAATTTATTGGTACGCTTGTGTCAATACAAAACTAAATTCTGAAGTCTACAACTATACGTTGAGTGATATTAAAAATCAGTTCAAAGATTATTCGGGACAAATCAGAAATACTTTACAAAAAACGAATCCAGAAAGTATAATTGCTACGCCAATTATGGATATTAAACCGATTAATAATTATGCATTTAATCGTGTCTTATTAATTGGAGATGCAGCACATGCAACCACACCAAACATGGGACAAGGCGCATGCATGGCGGTGGAAGATGTTTGTGTTTTGTATGATGAATTAATCAAAAAAGATACTGATGTTTTGTTAGCTTTTGAGCATTACAATCTACGCCGTTTAAAACGCACACATTATATTATCGACACTTCTCGTTTAGCTGGAAAAGTTGCTCAAGTTGACAATAAATTCTTAATGAATCTCCGAAATTTTGCTTTCCGAAATTTACCACAATCTTTGATGCAAAGTCCTTTAGAAGACTTGTTGGAAGAAGATTTTATGAGGGTTTAGAGTTATAATTCAAAATCAATGTAATTAATCCAAAGTTGTACTTTGTCCATATTTTTATTGAAATTTTCCTTCATAAAAGATGGATTGTAATCTACTTTTTGATTGTATATCAATTTATTATTGGCATAGACTTTTAATTTTTTGTTCAGATTAATCATTTCAGGAGTAATATATAATCGAAATGATTTTACAGAAGATGTTTCAATATTGAATCTATTTTTTGAATAATTTGCTTTGATTTGACCTGATTTACGAGGAAAATTAAAAGCTATTTTATCCACATCTTTTACTTGCAAACTGTCATTATCATCATATTCTAACCATTTTGTTATTTTGAAATTATAGTTTTTTTGCCACTCTTTTTTAGGTGAAATAGTGTCTAATTTTGTGATTTCTATCCAATCAACTTTTCCGTATTTTACATCATCAGTTTCCCAAATTAATTTATTCGGAAATGGATTTCTTTTTCTATTCAATAAATCATCAAACAAAATTTTATGTGCAGGTTCTGAACCATTAAACTCTGGAAACCAATGCGGATAACCATTGTATCGATAATCTTTATAATCAATATGTAATGATTGCATCAATGCAGTTAAATCATCGTTTGCTTGTGGTGGAAAATAATAATCTAAATCTGTAGAGAAATTTATATAAGAACGATTCAATATATTTTGAATAAATGTTCCTCCTGTTCTAACAATTGGCTGCGTATTAAAGCCATAAAAACCTGCAAAAGAAGTGGGTTGTTTTACTAAATAATTAAAAGAACCACTTGCTCCATTAGAATGTCCCGTTAAAAAAACTTTATTATCATCTACATTAATTGTTGATTTTATTTGACGAATTATTTCTGGAATCATGTAGAATCCTTTATCTGAAGTTAACCAGTTGTAATTTTTATCAGCTTGAGGAAATACTAAAATAACATCATGTTTATTAGCATATTTTGTATAAAATTTATTCCAACCTTTTAAATTATCATCTGTAGAAAATGTTCTCAACTCATTATAATTTACAGCTCCATGAAGAAAAATAAGCATTGTATATTTCTTATTTGGATTATAATTTTTAGGTAAATGAATAAAATAAGAAGATTTTAAAGTGTCATTGATAGGAAAAAAAATAGAATAATTTTGTTCTTTCTTCGATAAATAAGATGAAGAATTTCTTAAACTTTTATAAAATTTTTCCTTATCATTAATATCTACATTACTTGATTTCTTAGTTCTAAAAAATTCATCATTTGTCAATTGAATACTATCATAAAATTTTTTAGATATTTTATTTGAAGTTTCTACTAAATTCAACCAACGGTTATCTTTTAATAAGTTTTTAAACTTTATTCTAGAATCTTTATCTAAAATAAAATACCAACCAGGAAAAGGTTTAGAATTTTTCTTAACTAACTTTTCTAAAAAATCAAAACATTGAGTAGCTTGATTAACTTCGTTAGAAAGTTCAGCAGCATCATATAAATCGAAACTATTAATACTGTCTTTATGTAGATTGAATGCTTTTGTATAATAATCTAAAGCTAATTCCTTTTTATCTTCTTCAATTAGCTTTTCAGCTTTTGAAATTAAACTAGAATATGTTTCTTGGCTAAAAACTTGTGAGGATAATAATGCGATAAGTATAAAGATATAATTTTTCATGGGTTTAATTTTGTATAAAAATACCATCAACAACCCTAATAAACTTGTAAAATTGGGACATTTTAATCTTTATAGAATCTCCAAAAAGTATCTTCCTCTCCTATTAATTCTCCATTTTTATAAAATTGATTCGGCGATTCAGAAACAAATTTTTTATATAATCTATTAAAATGAGATTGATCCGTAAAATTTAATTTATGTGCAATCGACGTAAATGTCTCATCAGGATTATGTAACAATTTCTCTTCGATAGTTTTTCTAAATAAAACAATTTCATGAAAATTTTTAATGGAAACTCCAATATTTTCTTTGAAAACTCTATTGATATGTTTTCGACTAAAACCTAAATAATCAGCAAGTTGATTAACTGTAAAATCATCATAATGTTTAAAAATATAATCTATTGAATTTTCTATAATTACATTTTCAATTCTAGTTATTTTATTCAATAAAATAGGCTCAATTATTGAAAGAAATTCTTCAGATTTTATGTGATTAAACAAATGATTGCATTCATCTTCATTGAAAAAATCTAAATCATCTATAATACTTGAGAAATCTATATTAGTCAGAAATTGATTGATTCCAAAAGGTTTAAAAACAATCACAAAACGTTCAACTGAACCAATTTGCTGAATATGTAAAACATCTGATCGTAGAGGAGTAAAAATTTGAAGAGGAATACCATTTTGTTTGTAAACCGTATTTTCTTCTATATATTCATGCGATTTGTAAACAGAAATCGTATTATTATAATGTGGAAAACAATCATATACAGTTAATGTATTATCATGTTTAATATCAACATAATAATAATCAATATACTTTTTTAGTAGTTTGTTATTAGGTTTAAATGTTGTGAACATTAATAATTTTTAATCTAGATATTTAGCAGTTATGCAAAACGAATTTTAAATTACTTCTTAACGTATATTTCTTGTTGACATAAGAAGTTAACAAATCTCCAAAACTCATATCAAGAGTTTCTCTTTGATTAGTTGAAAATAATTTCCCAATCTTAATCAAATATTTATTTAAGTTAATCAAATCAAAAGTAGATTCTTTGACCAACCAAAACAGAAAATATAACGGAAGTAAAACCATATTGAATAGAACTTGGAATCCATTCGCTAATTCTCCTTCTAACAAAAAATGTTTTGAATAATCAAATTTAGAAAAATCAATATCATATTTTTCTATAAACTCTATCAAAAGTGATTCATTATCTAATCCTGATAAAAATAAATCTTTCTCAATCAGAACATCAACATTTTCAACTTTTTCTTTTGTGGTTTTTTCTAGAAAATTTTTAACTTCTATATACGATTGTCTCAAAGTCGCGAAATCTATATATAAAATCTGTTTTTCTTCCATAACATCTACTTCAACAGCACATTATCTTCTAATTCTTGCTTCGAAATTTGAAAATGCTTATCAAATTCTTGTTCAAAAGATTCTAAATCCATTGTAATTTCCCAATCACCAAATTCATTTTCGAACAAATCTGTTAGATATTCTTTTAAATCATCTAATTTTTGTTGAATAAATTCATTTTGCTGAATTTCTTTCTCTTCTTTTTTATCTAATACAACTTGTTGATTGATTTTTTTCAGAATCAAAGCATTAATAAATTCTTCATGCGTATTCATAAAATCCTCAATCGTACCTGTAAATTGTGTCATTTTTTTATATTTTTTCCATTCACATTTCGAGAATAAATATAGAACTATTTTATTAACAAACAATTAAATTTAAGATTTCTATAAATGAGTTTTAACATAAGAATTAACGTCTACTAATTATTGAAATTGGTTGTTTTAAGATAAATTTGAATACATAAATATTGAAAAAATGGAAAACTTTAAACTATCAAATGGAATCGAAATTCCTGCAATCGGATTTGGAACATGGTTATTAGAAGGTGAAAAAGTTACAGTACCTCTAAAAATAGCGCTAGAAAAAGGATATACTCATATTGACACAGCAGCAATCTACAAAAATGAAAAAGAAATTGGCGCTGTTCTCAAAGCTGAAAATGTAGATCGTAGCAAATTATTTATAACGTCTAAATGTTGGAATACTGAGCGTGGTTACGAAAAAGCAATGGCTGCATTTAAGCAAACTTTAATAGATTTACAAACTGATTATTTGGATTTATATTTGATTCATTGGCCTGCAAATGAAACGCAATTTCCTGATACTTGGGCAGAATTGAATGCTGGAACTTGGCGAGCTTTCGAGGAAATTTACAAATCTGGAAAAGCAAAAGCGATTGGTGTGAGTAATTTTAATATCAATCATTTGGAAGCTTTATTTGAGACGGCTGAAATCAAACCAATGGTTAATCAAATTGAGATTCATCCAGGACATTCGCAACCAGAATTAGTCGATTTTTGTAAGCAACACAATTTATTGGTTGAAGCATGGAGTCCACTTGGTTCAGGAAGAATTTTGGAGAACGAATTAATTGTTTCTTTGGCGGATAAATACAATGTTTCAGTTGGTCAAATTTGTATAAATTATTGTTTGGCAAAAGAAATTTTACCACTTCCTCGCTCCTCTTCTGAAAAAAATATTGAAGCGAATTTAACTTCAAATAATTTTAAATTGAGTGCTGAAGATGTAAAAGCGATTGATGAAATGCCTGCAGATGGTTTTTCTGGATTGAATCCTTCAATGGTTGAATTTTAACAAGTTAAACGAATTCATTAAAATAAATTTAAAAAACCTCTGTTTTGCAGAGGTTTTTTCGTTTTAAATCTTCAAAAAATCAATACTTTTACTTTTTTAAATGATAAAATAAAATTATTAGATATGAGCCAAAATCCTGAAAATCCATTCAAAACTTATTTTGATCAAACCCTTGAAAGATGTGGTTTTGATGAAGATTTGAAAGCTGGTATTTTATTTTTTTTAGGTGAAAGTATTATTGCTGCGAACACCAATCAGTTGATGAATATGTTTGCGGAAGAAGAAAAGATTCAGCAAGAATTTCGTCGTTTGTTTACGTTGTATGCTACACCAAATGATGACATCAATCCTTTTGAAGCTTTAGACACAGCACCAATCAAGCAAATTATTTATACATACAACGAAATTTACGTTAATGTAATTAGAAAGAAATCATTTGATTTTGATAAAGTTATCAATGAAAATTTAAAGTCTGAGTTTAAGTTAGATTTTATTGAAGAATTTGAAAATAAACAATATAAATTAGTTACAAATCATAATTTAAATACTTCTTTTTTCAAACAGATTGGAACGTATCTTAATCAGTTTGAATTGAGTTATGAGGATATTTATTTGGCTGGAATTAATTATTATCAAACGAATCAGAAAGTAGATTTTGAAGGAATAAATGTATTGAATTTAAATATTATTGATAGTTTTTCACCGTTGTACACAACATTGTTTCATTATCCATTATTGTACACATATTATCCAACAAATCTGAACGCAAACCATTTGTTTAGTTCGATTTTGCAGTTCCTTTATTTACATACCAACACGGATATTGCTAAACATATTCACGCTTTTCACAACCATATTTTTTATGAAAATAACCCGAGAAGAGTTCGTAAAGGTTGGGAATTTGAAGAATTGGAACGTGGCGTTTTGATTTCGCAAACTTTTCATAATGCATTAAATATTCGTAAATCTCCAATTTTCGGGACACGTGCAGACTTTTTAGCTTCGGATAATTATTTATTAAATGAATTGAAAGATCAAAATATTCCGTTAGAGAATTTTAAAGCCTTGATGACTAAAACAATTGAAGAATATTACGAGGCAGATATTGATGAAGTGGTTGCTGGAAAGCTAAATCATGCTGAATTTTTACAATTATTAGCGATTATTTTCTACGAAACTTCTGCTAATGCAATGATTATTAAATCATGGAAAAACTAACAATTAATCAAGAAAATAGAATCAATTTAGAAGAACATTTTGGTGAACTTTTGCCAAGATTACCTTTTGAAATAGTTTCATTTTACGAATCGAGTAATTCTTGGGAAGGACAAATTGAATATAATTTGAATTTGAAAACGGGAGAATTGACGTACAATACCATCGAAAATGTAAAACATCAAATCGAAATTTCGCCTGAAATGATAAAACGCATCGAAAGTGAAATTATCTTGATGTTGGAAAATTTATAAACTAAAAAATCTCACAAATGTGAGATTTTTTTTATCTATTCATCCAATCCATCCAACTATTAATCTGCGTTTTGCTGATAAAAATAGCTTGCTCAGCTTCTGATTTTGGTTGAAGATGAATTTCAATTTTACTTAAATGAATATAAAATAAAAACAGTAGCAACTTGTTAGCTACTACTGTTTAATTTATGTATTTAATCTCTGAAAAATTGTATATATTTTTCAGGACGGGACAAAATAATTATTTCGCTTTATACTTCGCGATTCCATCTCGTAACCATTTTAAGTAAACTTCTACATCAAGTTCAGCTTCTAAAGGTTTTGAGAAACGATTCAAATCTTTATCAACCAAAATATAATAAGGTTGCGCATTTGCATTAAAATGTTCAATCTCGAAAGAAGTCCATTTATTACCTACTGTTTTCAAATTACGACCTAACGCTTTCGAAAATACTTTTTGATCTTCTGGTAATTCTTTTGCTTCATCAACATATAACGAAACTAAAACAACATCTTCAGCCAGAATCTTTTTCACACGCTCATCGCTCCAAACACGTTCTTCAACTTTACGACAGTTTGCACACGCATGCCCAGTGAAATCTAACAACATTGGTTTTCCAACTTTCGTTGCATAAGCCGCAGCCTGATCGAAATCTTTGAATGCAGGAATTCCATGAGGTCCAGCAACCATATTAGGATCATCAAATTTAGCTGTCGCTTGTCCACCGCCTACACCTTCGTGAAAACCTCGAGGCGCTTCAGAATAAGTCATTGGAGGTGTTAAACCACTTAATAATTTTAATGGTCCACCCCATAAACCAGGAATCATGTAAATCGCAAATGATACTGAAACCAATGCAAATAACATTCTCGGAACACCTATAGTTTGTACTGGTGAATCTAATTCTAATCTAAATTTTCCTAAAAGATATAATCCTAAGAAGATAAAAATTGCAATCCAAAATGCTAAGAAAATTTCTCTTGGTAACCAGTTCATTTGCCAAACTAAATCAGCATTTGATAAGAATTTTAAGGCAAAAGCTAATTCAATAAATCCTAAAGAAACTTTGATTGTATTTAACCATCCTCCTGATTTTGGCATTGAATTTAACCATCCTGGGAACATCGCAAATAATGTAAATGGAATAGCTAATGCTAAAGAGAATCCGAACATTCCTACGATTAACGAATAATAGTTTCCTCCTTGCGTCGCTTGAACTAATAACGAACCGATAATTGGTCCTGTACAAGAAAATGAAACTAATGCTAATGTGAATGCCATAAAGAAGATACCAATTAATCCACCTTTATCAGCACCTTTATCAGCTGCATTTACCCATTTACTTGGTAATGTCAATTCGAAAGCTCCGAAGAATGAAATTGCAAATACAATAAAAATTGCAAAGAAAGCTAAATTTACCCACGGATTTGTTGACATTTCATTTAGGACAGATGGTCCAAAAATAACTGTCGCCAATAAACCTAATGCAACATAAATAACAATAATTGATAATCCATAAATAAAAGCCTTTCCAACTCCTTCTCCTTTCGATTTACTTTGTTTTGTAAACATACTTACTGTCAAAGGAATCATTGGGAAAATACAAGGCATTAATAACGCCGCTAATCCTCCTAAAAATCCTAAAGAAAAGATTTTCAATAAACCATTATCTTTCTTTTCGTTATCTGCTAATAAAGAATCATCAACTTTTTTGATCGTATCTTGTGTTGCAGCAACAACTGCTGTAGAATCATCTTGAACAGAATCTTGCGTAATTTCAGTTACGGCAACTGTATCTTTTGCTTCTGTAGCATCTACTGGCTTTGCCTCTTCTTTCGTCTCTTCAACTTTTGCAGAAGGCGTTAATTTTATCGTTCCGCTTGTTTCATCTGGTGGCAAACAACGTTCGGCATCACACATCTGAAATTCGATTGTGTACGATACATTTACAGGTTTATCACCCGAAACTTTCACTTTTTGAACAAATTTTACTTGATTTTCGTAATATTTTTCATCTTGTTCAAAAATTTGGCTGTATTTATCTATACGTTTTCCAATTTCTCGCGCACCTCCAACCAATTTTGCATTTGCAGCTGGTTTAAATGATGCACTTGCTGGAATTCCAATTCCTCCATCAGGATGTTTCATTGAATAAAGGTGCCAACCTTTATCAATTTTTCCTGTTACCTCGATTTCAAACTCATTTTGTCCAACCTCCTTCACCGAACTCGACCATTTTGCAGGACTAAATAATTGTGCGTTGACTAAAATTGGAAACAAAAAAAGTATCCAAAGTTTCTTTAACATACTGTAATGTTTAAAAAGTTTTTACTTGTTTCTGTCGTTTTGAAACGTTCATCCAAACGATGATTTACTACCCAAATAATCTGATCTTTTTGGTCACAAAGCAACCAAACCTTCTCTTTTTCTAACTTAGAAAGTTTCAAATCTTTCATAAACTTACTCAACAATTTTTTTTGACCTTTCATTCCAATTGGATAAAAGAAATCTCCCTCTTTCACTTTTCTAAGTTTAAGCGGAAACAAAATTGATGTAAAGTCTACTATTTCAGTAGCGTTTTCGTGTGGATTTATCGATTTCACGAACTTCAAATTTAACGAATTGATTTCAATTAACTCATCAAAAATCGTTAATTCATCTTCATTTTCTTTTTCTATTTTTTGCAACAATAAATTTTCTCGATTTTTAATTAATCGATAAGTTGCTGATTTTATTTCACTTCCCGTTTCTGCATCCAAAAATTTCAAAATTTCTTTGCTTGACGAAAATCCATATTTTTCGAACAAATAATGCAAAAAAGTTTCTAATGGTTGAAGTTTTTTTAATGCTGAAATTTCAATTTCAATCGGATTATCTCCTGAAAATAAATTACTTCTAATTTCTTCAACTTTATTTTGTACAATTTGATAATTATCGTTGATATGATTTAAACTTGACAAAAAATTCTCATCAAATTGCGGATGAAGCTCTTTTAGGATTGGTGTAATGTAATGACGAATCTTATTTCTGGTATAATCATCCGTCGCATTCGTATAATCTTCTCGCCAATTGATTTCATTTGATTTTGCATATTCCAACAAATCATTTTTCGTGAAACTCAAAAGTGGACGAAAGATTTTACCATTATCAATTTGCATTCCGACCAAACCTTTCAAACCTGTTCCACGAGAAAGATTAATCAAAAATGTTTCGATATTATCATCCAAATGATGTGCTGTCACCAAAACATCCAAACGATTTTGTTGTTGAACTTGCTCAAACCACTCATAACGCAAATTTCGACAAGCCATTTCGACCGAATAATTTCCTGTTTTCTGATAAGCCGCAACATCAAAACGAACTGAATGAAATGGAATATTATATTTTCCGCAATATTCTCTCACAAACATTTCATCACCATTTGCGTCTTCTTCACGCAACTGAAAATTACAATGTGCAACCTGAAAATTTGCAGCAGTTTGACGAAATAAATCTAACAAAACCATGCTATCAATTCCGCCACTAATCGCCAATAAATAGCGATGCGTAGAAAAAAAATGTTGATCTAAAAGTTCTTTAAACTCTTGTTGTATAGATTTATTTTTCATGAAATATAAATGTTCGAAATTAGGAAGAATTCTCGAAAAAGAGTTATACTTTTTTTCTTCGTTCTTATAAAATTTTCCAATAAAAAAGCCTGAAAAACTCAGGCTAAAGATTTATTTTAAACTTTCTAAAGATTTATTTTCAAGAATTTCTAAAGTCGAATCTCTCAATTCAACCATCACTTTATTCAATGTACAAACGCCTTCGTTAGGGCAATCATCACATTTTTCATAGTAATTTTTACTTACACAAGGCAAAAGCGCGATTGGTCCTTCTAAAACACGAATCAAAGAAGCTAAACTGATATCTTTCGCATCGCGCGCCAAATAATATCCGCCTCCTTTTCCTTGTTTCGAATTAACGAAACCTAACTTTTTTAAATCCAATAAAATAGCCTCCAAGAATTTTTTTGGAATAACTTCTGTTTCAGAAATTTGTCCGATTAAAACTGGTTTGTTACTTTCTTGTCTGGCCAAATGAGCCATCGCTTTTAGTCCGTATTTTGTCTTTTTTGATAACAATTCTATAAGATTTAACTACAAAAATAACGTTGATTGTTGTATAAAACAAATATAAAATTAAATCGTTGAACCGAGATTTAAAAATATTTCATCAAAAAATCAATTACCTTTTGAGTTGTAGAATTATAGGGATAATTGAGAAATTTTGATGGTGACAAAAACCGATTGACTTTTAAGATCGGTTTCATATGCGAAAAATCTTTGAAACCTGCATAACCTGTTGAAGCTCCAATTCCAGAATTATTAACTCCGCCAAAAGGCAAATTTGAATGTAAAACCTGCACCAATGTTTCGTTAATTACCACAGAACCAGATGAAGTTTCATTCTTAATTTTATCAATAAAAATAGAATCTTTCGAAAAAATATATAACGCTAAAGGCTTTTCTTTCTGATTAATAGATTCAATTACTTCATTTATTTCTTTAAATGTATAAATCGGAAAAATTGGTCCAAATATTTCTTCTTCATTTATTTTTGCATTTATTGGAACATCTGTCAAAAAAGTTGGTTTAATGTACAATTCAGCTTCAATGTATTCATTTCCAAAAGGACAATTTGCACCATTTTCTATTGCATTTTCAATCAAGTTTTTTAATCGATTATAATTTTGAAGATTTACAATTCTCGCTAAATCTTTCGATTGAGCAGGATTTTTTCCAAAAACTTTTTCAATATGTTCAATAAACATATTTATAAATTGCTCTTGAAATTCTTCTTTAATCAAAATATAATCTGGCGCAATACATGTTTGACCAAAATTTATCAATTTTCCCCAAACTGCTTTTTCAACCACTTCTTGCATCGGAATTGTTCCATCAATAATCAAAGGCGACTTTCCCCCTAACTCCAACGTCACCGAAGAAAGATGTTTTGCACCTGCTTGCATCACAATTTTACCCACTTTTGGCGAACCTGTAAAATGAATATGATTAAATTTTTTGGTTAACAAATAAGTTGTTTCCTCAATTTCTCCTTCAACTAGAGCGACATGATTTTCTTCAAAAACTTCAGAAATAATTTTATTAAGAACTTTTGAAACATTTGGACAAAACTCCGAAGGTTTAAGAATTGCTGTATTTCCAGCCGAAATACAAGCAACCAAATGCACTGAACACAATTGAAAAGGATAATTCCAAGGCGAAATAATCAAACAATTTCCCAAAGCTTCCGGTTGAATTTGCGCTTTTGAACCGAAAAAAAGTAGATTATTTGAAACTGATTTCGTTTTTGTCCAACAATTCAAATTCTTTCGAAATAATCGAATTTCAGCTAAAACTGGAAATATTTCGGTAGAATCAGCTTCAATTTTAGATTTTCTTAAATCCAAAAACAATGCTTTTTCTATTTCAGCACGATGATTTAGAATTGAATTTTCTAAGTTTTTCAAACTTTCTTTCCGCTGATAAACAGTAAGATGACGAATATTTGCTTTATTCTCACATTGCTTATCATAAATCTCATCTATTTTCGTTTTAAAATCTGACACATGAAAAAATTTGAACGTTAATTTACTACTATTTTGAGTATTTTTAATCCCAAAAAGCGACAAATGAAAAATAATCTTACTTTGGTTGATAAATTAAATCACATCAAAAATTTATTTATTATTGGTAAAAGTGATGGAAATTTGAATGAAAAAGAGATTCAAATTATCTCTGATATTGCCAAATACCATGAACTTTCTGCTAAAGATGTAAGTTATATTCTGAACGAAAACACGAAGTTTGATTTTACGTTGCCTAAAACATTTACAGATCGACTTTCTTTGTTGTACGACGCTGTTTTGTTAATGGTTGTGGATTTGAATATTCATCAAAATGAAAAGGCAATTTGCATTGATTTGGCTAAAAAATTTGAGTTTAATCCTCAAATTATTGATGAATTAATTGAGGATATTTTGAGTTATATTTTAGAAGGAAAAGAATGCGATGAAGTGATGGAATATTTGGTTAAATACTCCCATCCAAAGCAAAATTTGAATTAAATTTTTATTGAAAAAGCTGATAAATCGTTAACAAAGAAATCACACTCGTCACTCCTCCAATTACATAGTTGATATTCTTCAAAATAAATGAATCTTCTTCCGATTTTGAGTTAAAAAATTTCAGATACAGACCAAAAATAATCATCGAACCAACTACAACTCCTAAAGCAAAAACTGAGCTATTTGGTTGTCCAAAAACATTAACATTATACGAAACCAACGTTGCGCTTAAAAACACATAAAAAGGTATAGGAAAAACATTTACAGCGGATAACAATAATCCGTAAATGAATTTATTTTTTTGTTTTACATCACCTTGTTGTTTTAGCTTTTTATTCTTCTTTTTTTGATCTTGTTTCTTCGCAAAAAAGAGAAAATAAATCGTAATAATTACAAAAACAGCTAATCCAACTTCCCTAAAAATTTTGGTAACTTCTTCATTAAAATCAATAAATTTTGCTAGAAAAATTGCTAAATAAACCTGAATTGCAATCGTAACCGCAGTTCCAGACATAAAAGTATATGCACTTTTTACTCCTTCTTGTTTCCCAATTTTTACCACCGTCATATTCAACAATCCAGGAATGGACGATCCAATAAAAGCTGTGAAAATTCCGATTAAAAGTAGTTCTAAATACTGCATTAATTCTTTTTAAAAAGGTTTGCAAATTTAGACAAACTTGTTGGAGAAACCTATTGAAGTCATATGAATCATTCAAAAAAATATTACTTAAACGTCCATATTAACGCTGATTCTATTGATGAATTGAAAATTGTGAAATGATTTTGAGAAGGATCATGTAAATAATTCCAATTTGATTTCAAGTTATCTTTTTCTTGCAATTTTTCTACAAATTGATCAGTAAACTTTGAAATTGAAACTGTTTTAGAACTTGAAATCCAAATCTTTTTATTTACTAACAGATTAAAATCAAATTTTTCAAAATAAGAATCAAACAATTCGTGATTATTCCACCAAAGCGAAGGATCAATTGCAATAAAAGAATCAAAATAATGTGGAAAATAAAACAATATATCCATTACCAACAATCCGCCTAAAGACTCACCTACAATGATTTTCGAGTTATTTGTCTTGTAATTTTTCGAAATATGAGGAAGCAATTCTAACACAATAAATTTTTCAAAATTCTCTGCATTTCCATATTCTGGAACCCATTTTTTGTCTTTTACAACATTTGTATTTCTTGTAAAATCAAAATTTCGATTGATATTTTCGATTCCCACAATCATCAATGGTTGAATACGATTTGATTTAATTAACTCATCAATAAGCTTTGTTATTTGTTTAAATTTCTCATTAATGCCGCCATCCAATAAATACAAAACAGGCAAACTTTCATTTTTAAAACGTTCTGGAATCCAAACAAAAATATTTCTTTCTTGATTTAAAAATTCAGAATATAACTTTTCCTTTTTGTAATTTAATTCGCTTGACATATCTACTTTTTTGAGACTTTATTAAAGTTAATTGAAAAAAATCAATAAAAAAACCACTTCAAATGAAGTGGTTTTTAAATTTTATTTTGATAAAAATTACAATGAAGCTAATTGTTCTTCAATTTGTGCAATTTTTTCTAAAGCATCTGCCTCTTTTTTGCGTTCTGCATTAATTACTTGTTCTGGCGCACCAGCAACAAATTTTTCGTTTGATAATTTTTTACGAACAGAATTTAAGAAACCTTTGTTGTAATCCAACTCTTTTTGTAATTTCTCGCGTTCAGCTTCAATATCGATATTATCAGACATCGGAACCATAAATTCTAATGTCCCAACGCGGAAAGCAAAACCTTTTTCTGGTTTATCTCCTGTATTGAAATTAGAAACATTTCCTAATTTAGAGAAAACATCTACATATATTTCGTTCGCAGCTTGAGCATCAGCAAAAACTTCTAAAGCTTCTTTTGGTGACATTCCTTTTTCTGAACGTAATCCACGAATTGCTGTAGTTGCTTCTTTTGTATTCTCGAAATTCTTGATAATTTCTTCGTTGAAAGATGTTACTTCTGGATATTTAGAAACAATCAGTGCTTCATCATCCGTTCTTTCAGCAATTAAATGCCAAATTTCTTCTGTTAAGAAAGGCATAAATGGATGTAAAACTTTCAATACATTTTCTAAATAAGAAATTGTTGCTACATAAGTTTTTGCATCAATTGGCTCACCAAAAGTAGGTTTAATCGCTTCTAAATACCAAGAACAGAAATCATCCCAAATCAATTTATAAATCGCCATCAATGAATCAGATAAACGATATTGATCGTAATTATGTTCGATATCTGCTAACGCTTGTTGGAATTTATTTTCGAACCAGTCAACCGCTTTTGCTTGAGCAGAAGTTTGTTCTAAATCTTCTTTCACTTCCCAACCTTTGATCAATCGGAAAGCATTCCAAATTTTATTAGCAAAATTACGTCCTTGTAAACATAAATCAACATCGAAAGGTAAATCGTTTCCAGCAGGCGCCGTTAACAACATTCCCATACGTGTTGCATCTGCACCATATTCATTCATCAATTCGATTGGATCTGGTGAATTTCCTAACGATTTTGACATTTTACGTCCTTGTTTATCACGAACAATTCCTGTAAAGTATACATTTTCGAAAGGTAATTCGTTGCGATACTCATATCCAGCCACAATCATACGCGCTACCCAGAAGAAAATAATATCCGGACCAGTTACTAAATCTTGTGTTGGATAATAATAATTGATTTCTTCATTTTCTGGCTCATTAATTCCGTTGAAAACAGAAATTGGCCATAACCAAGAAGAAAACCAAGTATCTAACGCATCTTCGTCTTGACGTAAATCTTCGATTGTTAATGCTACATTTCCTGTTTTTTCTTGTGCTAATGGTAAAGCTTCTTCTTTTGTTATAGCCACAACGAAATCTTCGTTTCCATCACCATAGAAAAATGCAGGAATTTGGTGTCCCCACCATAATTGACGAGAAATGTTCCAATCTGTTACATTTTCCATCCAATTACGATACGTATTTTTAAATTTCGCAGGATGAAATTTAATCGTATCATTCATTACATTATCTAAAGCTGGTTTAGCTAAATCTGTCATTTTCAAGAACCATTGATTAGAGATTTTAGGCTCAATCACCGCTCCTGTTCTTTCAGATGTACCAACTTTATTATTATAATTTTCTACTTTTTCAAGTAAACCTTTTTCTTCTAATTCTTTCTCGATTTCTTTACGCGCTTTGAAACGATCTAATCCAGCATAACTTAATCCTAAATCATTCAATTTCGCATCATCTGTAAAAATATCAATGAAATCTAAGTTATGTTTTTTACCTAATTCGTAATCGTTTACATCGTGCGCAGGCGTAACTTTAAGACATCCTGTACCAAATTCGATATCAACATACTCGTCTTCGATAATATTTACTTTACGACCAACGATTGGAACAATAACTTGTTTTCCTTTCAACCATTCGTAGCGCTCGTCATTTGGATTAATACAAACTGCAGAGTCACCAAAAATTGTTTCAGGACGAGTTGTCGCCACAACAATATATTGATCAGTTCCGTCAACTTGATATTTTAAATGATATAATTTTCCATTTTTATCAACATGGATAACTTCTTCGTCAGAAATATTTGTCTTCGCTTCCGGGTCCCAGTTTACCATACGGTATCCACGGTAAATTAATCCTTTGTTATATAAATCAACAAAAACACGTTGAACAGATTCAGATAAATCTGGATCCATCGTAAATTTTGTACGATCCCAATCGCAAGAAGCTCCTAACTTTTTCAATTGATCTAAAATAATTCCACCATGCTTATGCGTCCAATCCCAAGCATGATTAAGAAATTCTTCACGACCAATATCAAATTTAGAAACACCTTCCTCTTTTAATTTCGCAACAACTTTCGCTTCAGTAGCAATCGAAGCATGGTCTGTCCCTGGTACCCAACAAGCATTGAATCCACGCATACGCGCACGACGAATTAAAACGTCCTGAATCGTATTATTTAACATATGTCCCATGTGTAAGACTCCTGTTACATTTGGTGGTGGAATGACGATTGTGTAAGCTTTTCTTTCATCTGGAGTAGATTTAAAATACTTCTTCTCCATCCAGTATTCATACCATTTTCCTTCAACTTCCGTTGGCGTATATTTAGATGCGATTTCCATTATTTATATATGACTTAAAATAAATTTGGGCAAATTTACACAATCTGCCTTAAACTGCCTAGTATATTAAATATATATTATAAAATTGGAATGTTATTTGTAATAAATTCGAAAGTAATTTTATTTAAAGTAAAATTCTTTTGTACATTTGATTATAAATTAATTATCGTCATGAAAAAATTAATGTTTTTAGGTGCTTTTGCTTTAGGCGTTACAAGTTTATTTGCTCAAACACTTAGTTTAGAAAAAGAAGAAATTCAATTTGGAAATATAAAGTTGAATACTGAAGTAACAGCTAAGATGAAAGTAACCAATTCTGGTGATAAACCTTTAATTCTTAAAAGCGTTGTTGGATCTTGTGGATGTACAGTTCCTGAATATCCTACAACACCTATCGAACCAGGAAAATCTGCGGATATTACTGTTAAATATTCAAGTGGTTCTGTGACTGGAGATTTTAATAAATCTGTAACAATTACATCTAACGATCCAGTTTCTTCTCGAAAAATTTTCAGAATAAAAGGAAAAGCAGAATAATAGTAAAGCAAGTTATTTAACTTGCTTTTTTTGTTCTTCTTTCAAAATGTTTAAAATCTTCTCTCTTTTTTTTCTGTCCATTTTTTCAAAATAAAAGCCTTTTTTTACATCAGTAGAATCAATTTGTTGTAGATAAATTTGATATTGTAGAAATTTTTCTAATTTGGTTTTACTTATATTTAAATTATTAATGTTCAATTCATTTTCTTTATAATTTCCTGGAATTAAAATTTGATCAAAATTTATACTTCTTATATAAGAAAATGATTTAATATTTTTGAAATAATCACCTTTAAAAATAGAAAATATTAAAATAAATGAAGTAATATATACAAATATTAAACTTAATAATTCTGAATATTTATTAAATATTTTTAAGTTAACTAATTTAAAAATAATTAATAAATCAATAATTAATACATCTAATAAAAATCTAAATTGATTAGAAAAAATTAATATTATTAATAATTTCACTATACAACAGAATATTAACGATTTTATAAAATAATTCTTTTTATAGAAGCCTATTAACAAATTGAAAATTGTTAAACAAATAATTAAAAGAAAAATTATTGTTCGAGAAGATGATTGAAAAAAAATAGCTTGAAAATATTCAGTTGTATTCATTCTAGCTACTTCTTCAAACGTAAACGAATCTTTAAGTGGAATAAATTTACCGTTCTGTGCAGATAATTCATATAAATGCTGTGGTGAAGCCCATTCCAAACCTTTTATTGAAGAAAATTCTAAAGGAAATAAAGGATTTGCTGAAACAATAATTCCTTTACAACAAAACAATAAAGCAATAAAAATAAGTAAAAATAAATTCTTGTCTTTTAAATTTTTGTATTCTTTATTTCTTAAATATTCAATTCCAAAAAATAAAATTAATACAATACTTATTGGTTTAATTACAAATAAAATAGCAGCGTAAAAAAGGTAATCAGACGCTTTATTTTTATAACGTAAATATTCATTGATTAATAGAATCGTAAGAACAAAAACAGGAAGATCTGGTGAAGGAGTATTTAAAAAAAATATAAAAAGGAGATTAAAAATGAGAAGTTTTTTCTGCTTCAATTCGAAAACATAGAGATTGAAGATTAAAAATAAACAAAAATTTAATCGATAATAAATATCCAATGTTTCGTTAATAGAAGCTTGCAAAATATGCCAAAAACTATTTTGCGCCAAAACCCATTCAAAATTAGAAAGCCCTTTTACAAAACCAGCAAAATCTAACCATTTTATTGTCGGAATATAATAACCAAAATGATCTAAAATAAAAGGATACGTAACGGCGACCAACAATCCAACAAAAGTAAAAGCATAAAAATATCGTGATATATTTTTAAGTTTCAACAAACTTCGCTTCACTTCGTTTCTATGATAAATTAATGATAGAATCGCAATTAAAATTAATACTACTTCGTATGTAAAATTTAATGGAAGAAAAAATGCGACGAAAAAACTTATCAGTCCAACTCCTATCATTCCATTTATGACTGTAAACGAAATAGTTGAATTAATTCGAGAAAAAATTTTCTGAAATAAAAATCCAAACCCTAAAAAATAGAAAAATAAGGCGATTGATAAAAAAAACTGAAAAACCATTATTTACCTAACAATCTTGAAGTTACATGACTACTAAATGATTCAATTTCATTTGATTTTAGAAATTTAACTTTCATTGTTCCATCAAAATCTTCGACTGAAATGATTTCAATTTCATCATTCAAATGAATATTTTTTGAATTCAAATATTTCAAAAATTCATCTGAAGAACCAATGACAGCACAAATTTCCACTTTCTCACCTTCTTTAAATTCTGCCAACTTTTTGTAATTGATAATTTCTATTTTTCCGTTTTTATCTGGAATTGGAGAACCATGCGGATCTACTTTAGGAAAATTTAATAATTCGTCCATTTTATCGAAAAAAATTGAACTTTGAATATGTTCTATTTGCTCAGCAATTTCATGCACTTGCTCCCAGCCAAATCCCATTTTATCTACCAAAAACATCTCTGTCAATCGGTGTTTTCTTACAATCAAAGAAGCTTTTAAAATTCCTTTATCAGATAACCGAAGTGGTTTATACGATTCATAAATCACCAATTCTTTTTCAGCTAATTTTTTCATCATACTATTTACAGTAGGCATTTTTATTTCCAAATGCTTACTCAAATCCTTCACATTCACTTCTCCTTTTCCATTTTCAGAAAGATGAAATAATGCTTTTAGGTAATTTTCTTCGACCAATGAATTCATAGAAACAAATATAGTTGAAAATTAAGTAAAATTTAGTAATTCATTTTTAATAATATTTTTGTTAGATTTGTCTAACTTTTTAATTTGATTATAAATTTTACTTGATATGAAAACAACATTTTATTTATTCATTGCTTTAACCTCCATTCTATCAAATGCTCAAGAACAAAAAGATTCTATTTATGTGAAAGATACTTCAGAAAATTTAGATGAGATTGTAGTTACAGGAACAATGAAAGCTGTGAGAAAGTCTGATAGTCCAGTTCCAATTGAAATCTATACACCGAAGTTTTTTCAAAAAAATCCAACACCTTCATTATTTGACGCTGTACAATTAATAAATGGTGTTCAACCGCAATTAAATTGTAACGTTTGCAACACAGGTGATATTCATATTAACGGAATGGAAGGTTCATATACCATGATTTTAATTGATGGAATGCCAATTGTTTCTTCTCTATCTACAGTTTATGGTTTGAGCGGAATTCCGAATTCTTTGGTTGAACGAATAGAAGTCGTAAAAGGGCCAGCATCTTCCCTTTATGGAACAGAAGCTATGGGAGGTATAATTAATGTAATTACCAAATCTCCTAAATCTGCTCCAAAATTATCTTTGGATGCTTTTACAACTTCTTGGTTGGAAACCAATCTTGATGGTGGATACAAATATAATTTAGGAGAAAAGGTAAATGGTTTATTTGGCTTTAATTACTTTAAATATGGAAATAAGAAAGATAAAAATAACGACGGTTTTACAGATGTAACATTACAAGATCGCATCACATTATTCAATAAATTTGATTTTGAACGTCAAGAAAATAGAACAGCATCGGTTGCTTTACGTTATTTATATGAAGATAGATGGGGAGGTCAAATGAATTGGAAAAGAAAACTTCACAGAGGAAGCGACGAAGTTTATGCTGAAAGCATTATGACAAATCGTTTTGAAGCGATAGGAATGTATCAATTACCTCTAAAAGAGAAAATAATGACTCAATTTTCTTATAATTTTCATCAACAGAATTCATTTTATGGTCCAGAATCGTATCAAGGAAAACAACAAGTTGTTTTTGCTCAAGCTTATTGGGATAAAATAATTGGACAACATAGTTTACTTTTAGGAACTTCATTCAAGTATACTTATTACGATGATAACACAAGAGGGACTGGAGAATATGATGAAGATAATAATCTAATTAAGAATAACCCTATGAATACACCAATTCCTGGTATTTTTGTACAAGACGAATGGACATTAAACTCTGAAAATAAATTATTACTTGGTTATCGATTTGATTATGATAAAACACATAAAGGAATACATTCTCCAAGAGTAGCTTATAAATTTTCACCTTCATCTCATCATACTTTAAGAGCAAGTTTTGGTACAGGATTTCGTGTTGTAAATGTTTTCACAGAAGATCATCGTGCATTAACTGGAGCTAGACAAGTAGTTTTTGAAAATGAATTAAAACCTGAAAAATCATATAATGGAAATATTAATTATGTGTTCAAACTACCAACTTCTTTTGCAGCTCTAAATTTTGATTTCACAACATTCTATTCTTATTTCACAAACAAAATTATTGCTGATACAGATACTGACGAAACAAAGATTATCTATGACAATTTAGATGGACACGCAATATCTCAAGGAGTTTCTTTAAATATAGATGCAACATTTGACTTTCCTCTAAAAATAATGCTTGGCGCAACCTATATGGATGTTTACAAAAAAGAAAATGGCGAAAAAGAAGTTCAATATCACGCACCGAAATGGTCTGGAAATTTCTTAGCAAGTTATGCATTCAAAAAAGGTTTTACTATTGATTTAACCGCCAATTATAATGACAAAATGAAATTACCTCGCGTAGAAAATGATTATCGACCTGAATATTCAAAGCCAACTTTTATTGCCAATATTCAATTGAGTAAATCATTCAAAAATAATATTGAAATCTATGGTGGAGTAAAAAATATTTTTAATGTTTTACCAAAAGGCGATGTTATTGCTCGTTGGTGGGATCCATTCGGAGAACCAGGAAATGGCATTACTCCTCCTAAAGGAAGAAACGATGTTATTTTTGAGCCAAATGATTACAGCTATACACCTATGCAGGGAACAAGAGGTTTTATAGGTGTCCGATACAATTTACGTTAATGAAAATCTGGTACTTCATATTCATTTTATCATCATTGAATCTCCAAGCACAGATTTCATTAGAAAAATTTAATTCAATTTTTAATGAAAATCCTAAACCAATTCTGCTTTATTTTTCAACCAATTGGTGTAGTTACTGTATGATTCAAAAGAAACAATTAGAAAAAGATGATGAATTACTTCAAATTCTAAATAATGACATTTATTTTATTGAATTTGATGCAGAAACAAATGAATCTATTATTTTTTTAAACAAAAAATATGAACCTAAATCGAATAAAAAAACTCATCCATTTTTGGAAGAATTTATTGATAAAAACGAACAAATTAGTTATCCATATTGGGTTTTAATCTCAAAAGATTTTAAAATTGAAATGACTTATGCTGGATTAATTAAAAATAAACCACTAAAACTTTTATTGAAAAAGTATTTACAAAAACCTTAATTTTTAGATTTACAAAAAAAAGCCTCAATGTTAATTGAGGCTTTTTAATCACAAAAATTTACTCAAACGCAATTATCGAAAGTTTTGGATTTTCAATAATCTCTTTTTGTTTGAGCTTTTCTATATCAATCACACCAACAATGTGATTGTAATTTTTACTTTGATAACGCTCTTCTATTTCATCAAAAATGTTTGAAACATCATCTGCTTGATTCTCAAAACCGATATAAATTCTCTTTTTTCCTGTTTGATTAAAAACTCCTTCTTCTTTGTTTTCATATTTTCGAATCGAATATTGATAATCATATTTTAACGCAGAAATATCACTCAAAACAGCCGAAGAAGTTGGGAAACGTCCTGCTCCTTTTCCGTATAAAAATTGTTCATCCGAAAGCGAACTTCCAATCAAAACACCATTATATTCGTTGTTTACAAGCGCAATTGTTTTATTTAATTCAACAAAAGTTGGTAAAACTGTTGATGTAATTTCACCTGTTTGATGATTAATTTTAGAATTCGCAATCAACTTTATTGTATAATTTTTTTCTTTCGCGTATTTAAAATCTTCCACTTTCAATGAGGTAATTCCTTTTCGAATAACTTGCTCAACATCAATCTTTTTACCAAAAGCATGCAAGGTAATAATTGCTAATTTACTCGACGCATCAAAACCCTCCACATCAGCCGTTGGATCAGCTTCTGCAAAACCACTTTCTTGCGCTGCTTTTAAGGCATCTTGATACGACTCATTTTCATTTGCCATTTTCGTCAAAATGTAATTTGTTGTGCCATTTACAATTCCTGAAACATAATTCAATAAATCGTTATCAAAATATTCTTCTAAATTTCTAATAATCGGAACTGATCCACAAACAGATGCTTCATAAAGAAAAGAAACATTATTTTTTGCTTGCAAATCCAATAATTCTTTGTGATGATCGGCAATCAATTTTTTATTTGCACTTACCACATGTTTTCCTTTATTGAACGCTTTTATAATGATATCATGCGCCGCATCAGCATCCGAAATTAACTCAACAACAACATTTATTTCATCATCATTTAAAATATCATCCGCATTAGTCGAAAATAATTCAGACGGAGCATTTCTAGGTTTAGAATTATCTTTAATCACAATTTTTTTAATTGCAGCATTCAACTGTGGTTTTTCTTCCAATACCTTGTAAATTCCTTCTCCTACAACTCCAAATCCGAACAATCCGATATTTATTTTTTTCATGTATTCTTTTGTTTTAATAATTTTTTATCAGAGAAGAGTGAAGAAAAAAATGGTTCAATCGCATAAAAACAATTGAACCATTTTGAATAAAGAATATTATTGAATGATTGGTTTACAGTAGTTTTTATTCATCTTTCCTATAAGGATGGATTTAGCACCTTGATTTGTTAATCAGGTTGCTAAAGTTTCTTTGGGCCATTTCCCTCCACTTTTCTTGATAAAATGTAAATTTTAATGAACTATTTCTGAGGACAAATTTAGGCGAAAGAATTCTATATTTCCAAATTTATTTTGCTTCTATAATTTAATATTTTCTGTAATTAGTAATGAAAACACACAAATTATGAATTTTATTCTACAAATATTTATATATAAAAATAATTTTCTAAAAAATACAATTAAAAGAAAAAACAAATCTTAATATTTTTTAATAAAAACCTATTTATATTAAAAATATTCTAAAAACAATTCGTTTCAATAAGTGATTAAAATATTATTTCTGTAAAAACATTGTTATAAAGAATTATTTTCTAAAATAAATTTAAAAATTGACCTATTAGAGATTTTGAACTATTCCAAACAAAAATTATTTCTATGAACCAAATTCTAAACTCGTTTTTTTTATTCTTGATTTTTTTATTCTCAATACTTTAAATAATTTTGCACATAGCTTTATAAAGAAAGATGGAGGGAATAGGCCCGTTGAAATCTTAGCAACCCAAAGTATAGTTGGGTGCTAAATCCTACTCAAATAGAGAAAGATAAGGACACTCACCTCACACTTCTTCCCATAAGGCTTTTAAAATATTTAGAATGAAATTAGTTGATATACTAAAAGAGCGTATTGTTATTTTAGATGGTGCGATGGGAACAATGATCCAAAAGCATAATTTACAAGAAGAAGATTATCGTGGAGAACGATTCAAGGATTTTCATACTTCTTTAAAAGGAAATAACGATTTATTGGTTTTAACGCAACCGCAAATTATCAAAAATATTCACCGAGAATATTTGGCTGCTGGCGCGGATTTGATCGAAACAAATACGTTCAATGCCAATATTATTTCTATGGTTGATTATGATATGGTTGATTTGGTTGATGAATTAAACTACGAAGCCGTTCGTTTAGCGAAAGAAGCTTGTGAAGAGTTTTCTACGCCAGATAAGCCTCGTTTTGTTGTTGGTTCTTTAGGCCCTACAAACAAGACAGCCTCTATTTCACCACAAGTAAATGATCCGAGTTATCGCGATGTGGATTTTGATTTATTGGCAAATGTTTATTATCGTCAAGCAAAAACAATGTTAGAAGCTGGTGCCGATATTTTACTTGTCGAAACTATTTTTGATACGTTGAATGCAAAAGCAGCATTTTATGGAATTCAAGATGCAATAGAAAAAACAGGAATTAATGTTCCATTAATGGCTTCTGGTACAATTACAGATAAATCTGGACGCACCCTTTCTGGGCAAACAACCGAAGCTTTCTTGATTTCATTAGAACATATTGATTTAATTTCAGTTGGATTAAATTGTGCTTTAGGTGCAACAGATTTGATTCCATATTTGGAAGTTTTAGCCGAAAAAGCGCCATTTTATGTGAGCGCATATCCAAATGCCGGTTTACCAAATGCTTTCGGAGGATATGATGAAACTCCTGAAATGATGCGAGATTTTATCAAACCCTTCTTGGATAAAAAATTGGTAAATATTTTAGGCGGATGTTGTGGAACTACACCTGACCATATCAAATTGATGGCAGATTTAGCAAAAGAATACGAACCTCGAAAAATTAATGTAGAATGTCAAGCGTAAAAATTCAACTTTCTGGATTAGAACCTTTAATTGTACGTGAAAATTCAAACTTTGTAAATGTTGGTGAACGTACAAATGTAACTGGTTCTAAAAAATTCTTGCGATTAATCAAAGAAGAAAAATTTGAAGAAGCACTTCAAGTTGCACGTGATCAAGTAGATGGCGGCGCGCAAATTATCGACATCAATATGGATGAAGGTATGCTTGATGGTGTGGCTTCTATGGTAAAATATTTACGTTTGATTGCTTCTGAACCTGATATTTCGAAAGTGCCAATTATGATTGATTCTTCGAAATGGGAAATTATCGAAGCTGGTCTGAAAAATGTGCAAGGTAAAGCAATTGTGAACTCAATTTCTTTGAAAGAAGGAGAAGAATTATTTATTGAACATGCCAAAAAAATTAAACGTTATGGCGCTGCAACAGTGGTTATGGCGTTTGATGAAAAAGGTCAAGCAGATAATTATGAACGTCGAATCGAAATTGTAAAACGTTCGTATGATATTTTGGTGAATGAAGTAAATTTCAATCCAAGAGATATCATTTTTGATGTGAATATTTTCCCAGTTGCAACAGGAATGGACGAGCATCGACGAAATGCAATCGATTTTTTTGATGCAACAAAATGGATCAAAGAAAATCTTCCGCATGCATTAGTTTCTGGTGGAGTTTCGAATGTTTCGTTTTCGTTCCGTGGAAATAATGCAGTTCGTGAAGCGATGCACACAGCGTTTTTATATCACGCCATCAAACACGGAATGGATATGGGAATCGTCAATCCAGAAATGATTGAGATTTATGATGATATTCCAAAAGATTTATTAGAACACGTTGAAGATGTTTTATTGGATCGACGTGATGATGCGACAGAGCGTTTGATTGATTTTGCCGAACATCTAAAAGGTGTTACAAAAGAGAAAAAGAAAGATGATGCTTGGCGCGAATTACCTTTGGAAAAACGAATTGAAATTTCTTTAGTAAAAGGAATTACAGAATTTATTGATGAAGATACTGCCGAAGCTTTAGAAAAAATCGGTTCTCCTTTACGCGTTATTGAAGGTCCTTTGATGGATGGAATGAATGTCGTTGGAGATCTTTTTGGAAGCGGAAAAATGTTCTTACCTCAGGTTGTGAAATCAGCGCGTGTAATGAAAAAGTCGGTTGCTTATCTAACCCCTTTTTTAGAGGAAGAAAAACTTAGAAATAAAACAGATAAAGAGCCTTCAAAAATCTTAATGGCCACTGTAAAAGGAGATGTTCACGATATTGGAAAAAATATTGTTTCTGTCGTTTTAAGCTGTAATGGTTTCGAAATTATAGATTTAGGTGTAATGGTTTCTTCTGAAACAATTTTAGACGAAGCGCAAAAAAATAATGTTGATGTAATTGGTCTTTCTGGCTTGATTACCCCTTCGTTGGATGAAATGGTGCATGTTGCCAAAGAAATGAAACGTCTTAATCTTGATATTCCATTAATGATTGGTGGTGCAACGACTTCTAAAGCGCATACAGCTGTTAAAATTGCACCAGAATATGATAAAGCGATTCATGTTTTAGATGCTTCGCGTTCGGTTACGATTTGTCAAAAGTTAATTGGAAATCAACAGGCAGAATTACTTACAGAAACAACTACTGATTACACAAAAATTAGAGAAGGTTTCTTGAATCGTGCTGTATCAAAGGAATATCTATCAATTGAAGATGCTCGAAAAAATAAATTAAAAGTTGATTTTGAAGAAAATAAACCTTTTAAACCAAATAAATTAGGTGTTTTCACGCATCGAACAACAGTTTCTGAATTAAGAGATTTTATAGATTGGACTCCATTTTTCAAAACGTGGGATTTACACGGAAAGTTTCCAGCGATTTTAGATGATGAAATTGTCGGAACAAATGCGAAAGAATTATATGTTGATGCATTGTCGATGTTAAATAAAATCGAAACTGAAAATTTAGCAAAACCAAAAGCTGTTTTTGGGCTTTTCAAAGCGAATACGGTAAACGATGACACGATTGAATTGTTTGATGAAAATGATAACAAAATCGAAGAATTCTACACACTTCGTCAACAAGCAAAAAAATCGAAAGAGCAACCAAATATTTCGATTGCTGATTTTATTGCGCCAAAAGATTCAGAAATTCAAGATTATATAGGTGCATTTGCGGTGACTGCAGGACAAGAAATTGAAGAGGTTGCCAAAGCTTACGAAACGAATTTAGATGATTACAATTCGATTATGGTAAAAGCAATTGCTGATCGTTTGGCAGAAGCTTATGCAGAATGTTTGCACAAATATGTTCGTACAGAAATTTGGGGTTATGGAAAAGATGAAACTTTATCAAATGACGAATTAATTTCAGAAAAATATAAAGGCATTCGTCCTGCTCCAGGTTATCCTGCTTGTCCTGACCATTTAGAAAAAGAAACGATTTTCAAAATTTTGGATGTGGAGAAAAATGCAGGAATTGAGTTAACAAGTTCGTTGGCGATGTATCCCGTTTCGTCTGTTTCAGGTTATTATTTTGGAAATCCAGAAGCAAAATATTTTGGAGTTGGAAAAATAAAAATGGATCAGGTTGAAGATTTTGCTAAACGTAAAAATATAGAACTTGATAAAGCTGAGCGTTGGTTGAGTCCTAATTTGGCGTAAAAGCGTTAAGCAAAAATAAATTTTATCTTTCTGAATACAGCATTTCGAAATAAAGAATCTCAGATTCCTCGACAAGCTCGGAATGACAAGAAACGCAAAGTCATTCTGAACTCGTTTCAGAATCACACAAGTTTGGGTGAGTTGCTGAAATAAG